>NZ_CP030827.1:3407500-3707500 GCF_003597675.1 Neorhizobium sp. NCHU2750
CAATTTTCCCGGCCAAACGGCTGTCGAGATCGCGAGAATGGCACTGCGGATCGGCGACACCTGTGGGAAACACAGGGAGGAGACAGGCCTTGCCCCGACAAATTCACAATCTCATGCTTACCAACACGCCATCGTCCCTCCGCATCGCATGGCAGGGACAGGCATGCCTCGGTCAATGCTGGAGCCTTATAAGAGATGATAAGAACATCTCCTGTCGGGCTCCTCTTCAAGATACCCCTCTCGTTCCCGCCGGTCGTTTGACTCCGGCGAGCGAAAAGGGCACATCTCTTGCCCGAGCTGCCACAGAGAGAATGGCACCGGAAAAATGGCCTGAAATCGGCCAGATACGGGAAGTGGTACAGATTTGGCATGATGACGCCACGCAACATGATCCGGTCGCTAGGGAACGAGGCCCCCATCCTTGCGGATGGCCGTCGTGCTCCCGACCGTCGCGAGATTTCGCTGCGCTGGCTGTCCGGCACCTTCCTGACCGGTATCACCTCGTCCGTATTGATGGGCGTCGCCCTGTTTGCCGCCCTCGACGGTCGTCAGCAGCTGGCAATCCCTGCAGAAGCCTCCGCCTCGGTACCCGCCGATCACGACAATGAATCCGTCCAGCGCGGCAAGCGGCTGCTTGGCGGCAAGATCGTCGCCGTCCCCACCGATCGCAAGATCATGGAAGTCTCGACCGTCGTCCATGAGGGCAACAAGGAACTGGTGCGCCGGCGCCCCTTCGCCCACGTGAAGATGAACCTGGCGGCAGAACATGTCGCCCCGGAATCCTATCCGAAATTCGACCCCCTGGCGATCTTCGCCTCGAGCGAAGTGCCGCCTCCGCCGGCCAACCGTACCGGCCTGATCTACGGCTCAAATGTCGAATCCGAAGTCAGCCTGCAGACCATGCCCTTCCCGCTCAAGGGCACGACCTATGCCTATGCCGCGCCGATGACGCTCGAAGAGGTCGAGGAAAACGTCCGCTCCAACGGTTCCGTCCTCACCTCCGGCGATGCGCAGCTCTCCGCGCTCTATTACGTCGACCCGCAGCGCTTCTCGACACCCGACGATGTCGACCTGACGTCAGGACTGGCGGCGCGCGTGGTCGAGGAGAACATGTCGGTCTCCACCGCCGAGCAGATCACCCCGCATACGCGCGAATATGCCGACGACATCATTCCGGTGCGCAACCCGGCAACCATCGCCGATGCGATGAACCAGGTCGGCTATCCGGAAGGCAAGGCGAAGGAGATATCCGGTTATCTTGAGGCCCGTCTCGGCAGCGCCAATGTCCAGCCCGGCGATGTCATCCGCGTCGGCGTCATCCAGCAGGGTGACATGGCGCTGGTCGTCCGCGCCAGCGTGTATCGCAACGGGCAGCATCTGGCGACCGTCGGCCTTGACGACCACGGCCATTTCGTCGACAGCCGCGAACCGCCGATGCTCGACGCCGTGGCCACCGCATTCAGCGATCAACCGCCACAGGCCTTGGCGGGCCGGGATCTGCCGAGCGTCTATGACGGCATCTATCGCGCTGCCCTCTCCTACGGCATGAGCCCGGAAATGACCGCGCTTCTCATCAAGCTGCTCGCCAGCAATGTCGACCTTCAGGCTCAGCTGAAACCGACCGATACGATCGAGGCCTTCTTCTCCGTCACCGACGAGAAGGGCAAGGCGTCGAAAGATTCCGAACTTCTCTATGTCAACGCCCATTTCGGCGACACGAACACGCGCTTCTACCGGTTCCAGGACGCCGACGACGATAATTCCGTCGACTATTTCGACCAGGATGGCCGCAGTATCCGGCAGTTCTTGCTGCGCAGCCCGGTTCCGAATGCCCGCATGACCTCCGGTTTCGGTATGCGCAATCACCCGATCCTTGGCCGCGCGCTGATGCATACCGGCACCGACTGGGCCGCCCCGCGTGGCACACCGATCATCGCAACCGGCAATGGCGTGGTGGAAAAGGCCGGATGGGATAGCGGCGGTTACGGCAACCAGACGATCATCCGCCACGCAAACGGCTATGAATCCTCCTATAACCACCAGAGCGCCATCGCCAAGGGCATCGTTCCCGGCGCCAAAGTGACTCAGGGCCAGGTGATCGGCTATGTCGGCTCGACTGGCCAGTCGACCGGCGCCCACCTCCATTACGAGCTGATCGTCAACGGCACGCGGGTGGATTCGATGAAGGTCCGGCTTCCGGGCGGAAAATCCCTGGAAGGCAAGACGCTCGCCCGCTTCGAAGACGAGCGCAAGCGTATCGACGCCCTGCTCAACACACCGGCCTCGGACGAAGTCGCAAGCCGCTAACGTCTTGGAAGACATCGCCGCAAATACGAGGCGGATATGAAAATGGCGGCCCGAAGGCCGCCATCATTGTTTTCAGGGATTGAGCGATAAGCCGCATTACGCCGCTTCGCTCATGCTGCCCTTGATCCGGAACAGCAGCCGATCCGAGCCGGAGGTCACCTTGACGGTCGACGCATCCGGAATGTGACCGCCGAGGATCTGCTCGGCGAGCGGATCCTGAACGTATTTCTGGATCACCCGCTTCAGCGGACGTGCGCCATAGACCGGATCGTAGCCCTTTTCGGCCAGCCATTCGCGAGCATCGCCGTCGAGTTCGAGTTCGATCTTGCGATCGGCCAGAAGCTTCAGCAGGCGCTGTAGCTGGATATCGACGATCGCACCCATCTCGCTCCGCTTCAGGCGGTGGAACAGGATGATCTCATCGACGCGGTTCAAAAATTCCGGCCGGAACGACGCCCTCACCACGCTCATCACCTGTTCGCGAACACTGTCCGTATCCTCGTGTTCACCGAGATTGGTCAGATATTCGGCCCCGAGGTTCGAGGTCATGATGATGATCGTGTTCTTAAAGTCGACCGTGCGGCCCTGACCGTCCGTCAGACGCCCGTCATCGAGCACCTGCAGGAGAACGTTGAACACGTCCGGATGCGCCTTCTCGATCTCGTCGAACAGCACGACCTGATAGGGCTTGCGCCGGATCGCCTCCGTCAGTGCACCGCCTTCGTCATAACCGACATAGCCCGGAGGGGCACCGATCAGCCGCGAGACGGAATGCTTCTCCATGTATTCCGACATGTCGAGGCGAACCATCGCGGTCTCGTCGTCGAACAGGAACCGCGCCAGGGACTTGGTGAGCTCCGTCTTGCCGACGCCGGTGGGGCCCAAGAAGATGAACGAGCCGATCGGCCGGTTCGGATCCTGAAGGCCGGCACGCGAACGGCGAACCGCACGCGACACGGCCTGGACCGCATCGCCCTGTCCGACCACCGACTTCGCCAGCTCGTCTTCCATCCGCAAGAGCTTGTCGCGCTCGCCTTCCAGCATCTTGTCGACGGGAATGCCGGTCCAGCGCGAGACAACATGCGCGATCGCATCCGGATTGACGACTTCCTGCACCATGCTGTTAGACGAATTGTCCTGGGCTTCAGCCGTTGCAAGCTGCTTTTCCAGATCCGGAATGACGCCATAGGTCAATTCGCCGGCGCGCTGGAACTCGCCCTTGCGCTGGGCGGTGGCCAGTTCGTTGCGGGCATCGTCGAGCTGCTTCTTGAGGTCGGCGGCAAGACCGAGCTTCTGCTTTTCCGCCTGCCAGCGGGCCGTCAGCGCATCTGCCTCTTCTTCGAGAGAGGTGACTTCGCTTTCAAGCCGCAGCAGCCGGTCGGCAGATGCCGCATCGGTTTCCTTCTTCAGCGCTTCACGCTCGATCTTCAGCTGCATGATGCGGCGGTCGAGTTCGTCCAGTTCTTCCGGCTTCGAATCCACCTGCATGCGAAGACGCGAAGCGGCTTCGTCCATCAGGTCGATGGCCTTGTCCGGCAGGAATCTATCGGTGATGTAGCGGTTCGACAGCGTTGCCGCAGCCACAAGCGCCGAATCCGAGATCCGTACCTTGTGATGCTGCTCGTACTTTTCCTTCAACCCGCGCAAGATCGAGATCGTGTCCTCGACCGTCGGCTCGTCAACCATGACGGGCTGGAAACGACGAGCAAGAGCCGGATCCTTTTCCACATGCTTGCGGTATTCGTCGAGCGTGGTCGCGCCGACGCAATGCAGCTCGCCGCGGGCAAGCGCAGGCTTCAACAGGTTCGATGCATCCATCGCGCCATCCGACTTGCCGGCACCGACCAGCGTGTGCATCTCGTCGATGAACAGGATGATCTCGCCGTTTTCGGACTGCACTTCGTTGAGCACGCTCTTCAGCCGCTCCTCGAATTCGCCGCGATATTTCGCACCGGCAATCAGGGCACCCATGTCGAGCGCCATCAGCTTCTTGTCCTTGAGGCTTTCCGGCACATCGCCATTGACGATACGCAGAGCAAGACCTTCGGCGATCGCCGTCTTGCCGACGCCGGGTTCACCGATCAGGACCGGATTGTTCTTGGTACGGCGCGACAGAACCTGGATCGTGCGACGGATTTCGTCGTCGCGGCCGATCACCGGGTCGAGCTTGCCCTCGCGGGCATCGGCTGTCAGGTCGCGGGCATATTTCTTCAGCGCGTCAAAGCCCTGTTCGGCGTTTGCGCTGTCGGCCGTGCGGCCCTTGCGGATGTCGTTGATCACCTGGTTCAGGCCCTGCGCCGTAATGCCGGCCTTCTTCAGCGATGCCGAAGTCGATGCCGAGCTTTCGATCAGAAGCGCAAGCAGCAGCCGTTCGACGGTGACAAAACTGTCGCCGGCCTTCTTGGCGGCGTCTTCCGCTGTCGAAAACACCTTGGCAAGCGGCTGCGAAAGATAGATTTCGCCATTGCCGCCGGAAACCTTGGGCAGCTTGGCAAGGGCGGCGTCATTGGCGATCCGCGCTTCCTTGGCATTGCCACCGGCGCGTTCGATCAAGGATGAGGCCATGCCCTGGTCGTCATCGAGAAGCACTTTCAGCACATGTTCGGGCGCAAACTGCTGATGCCCGTCGGAAAGCGCCTGGGTCTGTGCCGACTGCAGGAAACCGCGCACCCGCTCGGAGTATTTTTCGATATTCATTCCATACCTCCTGTGATCGCCCTGCCCTTAAAGAAGGCACAGACCGACGATTGAGATTGAGCTCCCTTCGTGAGGCAAGCCCCGCCGGATCACCGGCTCCGATCAAGATATGGGAGTATCATCTTCGGTTTTAAAGAAGCATGTTCAAGCTTTTGCGGCCTGCCGAAAGCGCCGGTCTCCGCACTTTCGAATCGAAATTTAATCAGCAAAATGTGATGGCAAGATCAGAAAGACGTGAGCGCCATTTTGTCGCAGGGGGAGTATACCTACATATGTTGTGAAGCCGGTTGGGGCCTGGCTTCGAAAGACTGTCAACAAGGTAAATCAAAATGTCTGAAGACAAGACCTCCCAGCTTATCAGCATGTTCAAGAACCTGATCAAAGACCACGGCCTGCCGCAGGGCGTCGCCGATATCCGCGATCCCGACTTCCAGGCACTGGCCGAAGCCCATATCGACGAGTTCCATGAAGCTCGTGACGAATGCGAAAGCGACCGTACACTGTTTTGATTGAAGCACTGCCTGCCAGAGATTTAACCTGGCAGGCCATGTGGTCGGGCTATCGCGCCGGCCTGTCGAACGGGTAGGGAACCTCGCCCGGTATCGACAAAGGGAACCCCGCCCTTAGGCAGGTTCCGCCACCTTCTCCGCATTGTATTCGGCACTGATCTTGGCAATCTCGTTCTTCGAGCCGAAAATCACCGGCACGCGCTGATGCAGTCCGGTCGGCACGATGTCGAGGATCGTCGACTTGCCGATGATGGCCGCGCCACCAGCCTGCTCCACCAGAAAACCGATCGGATTTGCCTCGTAAAGCAGGCGCAGGCGCCCCCCGGCCGCAGGCTTGTTGCGATCCGCCGGATAGAGGAACACACCGCCGCGGTTGAAGATGCGGTGCGTATCGGCAACCATAGAACCGACCCAGCGCATATTATGGCCTGTATCGATGGCGTTTTCGACATAGGCCGAAACCACGTCGTCCCAGGAGGAACGCCGCGCCGCATTGATGGCAAATTCCTTGGCATCCGGCACGATCTTGGCGTCCGCATTGGTCATCACATAGACGCCGTCATCGTTGAGCGTGAAGATCTGCACGCCCGCGCCGATGGTGATGACAAGGCTCGTCTGCGGCCCGTAAGCCGCATAGGCGGCAACCATCTGGCCGCGACCGCTCTTCAGGATATCGGCAGGCGTCTTAGCTTCGATCACCGAGAAAATGGTGCCGACGGTGACATTGACATCGAGATTGGACGAACCGTCGAGCGGATCGAAGATCACCGCATATTTGCCGTCGGCATGAATGGCGACCTCGGTGTCGAGCTCCTCGGAAACGGCAAACGAAACCGCCGGCGATTTGCGGCAGGCCTCGAGCAGGATCTCGTTCGAAAGGATATCGAGCGGCTTCTGCGTTTCGCCCTGGACATTGGTATTTTCGGTGGCGCCCGTCAGCCCGTCCAGCGCCGATGTCCTGAGCTTGTCCGAAATCTGCCGTGTGGCCTCCGCGATATTGCCGAGCACGGTGACGAGATCATCGTCCAGCACGGTACCTTTGCGGCCTTCGAGATAGGTTTCGAACGTCGTCATCACATCACTCCCTGCAGGATAGGCGGAAAATGCGGCTCGGGCCGCCAGGAAACCTATCTAGAGCGGATTTTTGTGTAAGCGCAATGAATTTCCGCACTGCGGTAAGCATCTATAATCGTTTGAAAATCTCTTTGTCCGGGCAAGCCGCTCAAATGAGGAGATTCAATCGTTTGAGAACTGGCGTGTTCGCCCTTGCCGCCGCCTGCGGCAAGGACGGTCGCCAATCAGATGCCGACCGTCCGCGTTGCCACATGTTCCGCCTTGCCTGCCAGCCAGCCATTGATGGCGGCACCGAGGCCCAGCAGGATAAAGACGATTGCCGTCGAGCCGAAGCCCCCCGTCCAGCCATGGATGATGCCCACCACAAGCGGGCCGATTGCGGCCAGCAGATAGCCGACGCATTGCGCCATGCCGGAAAGATGCGCCGCGACATGCGGATCGGGAGAACGCAGGACGATGACGGTCATGGCAACCGCAATCAGCCCGCCCTGCCCCACACCTTGCAATACCGCCCAGAACCAGACGGACCACAGCGGCGCGAACAGGAGCCCGAGCAGGGCAATCATGGCAATGGTGCAGAGCACCACATTGATGATCCGCTGATCGCGACCGCGCACGGCCAGATGCGGCGCGACAAGACACGATCCCGCCTGCACCATGACCGAGACGGACACGATCGCGCCGGCCGTCACCCCATCGATGCCCCTTTCACGCAGGATCGGAGCGAGCCAACCGAAGACGCAATAGGCGAGTGCGGACTGAAGACCCATGAACAGCGTCACATGCCACGCAAGGCGGTCGCGCCACAGGCCGATGACACGAAATCCGGTGCGCCGCGCCGTCTTCGGCATGCTGAGCACCTGCGGCAGGAAGATCAACCCGACGACAAGCGCCGGCACGGCCCAGGCGGCGAGCGCCATGCCATAGGATCCCGACATCAGCGTTTCCAGCGGAAGCGTGAAGCCGGCGGCACAGGCGGCACCGGCGCAAAGCGCCATCGTGTAGCATCCCGTCATCAACGCCGCCCTGTCGGCAAAGTCTCTTTTGACGAGACCGGGCAGAAGAACATTGCCGACGGCGATGCAGGCCCCGGCAAGTGCGGTGCCGACAAACAGCAGCGGCACGGAGGCAAGTCCCCGCATCGCCGTGCCGAGCGCCAGCAGAGCGATGACGCCAAGCAGAGTCCGCTCCGCCCCGAACCTCTGGGCAAGACGCGGCGCCAGGGGCGAGAACGCACCGAGGCAGACGACGGGCAGCGTCGTCAGCAGGCTGGCGCCGAACGAGCCGAGGCCAAGGCCAGTCCGGATTTCCGGCAGGAGCGCCGATGCGCTGGAAAAGAGCGGACGAAGATTGAAGGCGATCAGCACGAGGCTGACGGCCAGCAGCAACCGGCCACGTGTCGTCGCCAGTTGAGGCGGTGCCGGCGGAGGCAGGCTATCGGCCTCTGCATCGATCAGTTGCCGGCCGTCGTCGATGACGGCGGCGTCGTCCGTCTGTTCAATTGCTGTCATTGGGGCATGTCCTTCAACGCGGCGAGAACCGGCGCCATGAAACGCCGGACCGCCGCATCGGCCGCTTCGGGGCGGCCGGTTTCAATGGCATCGATGATATCCGCATGGGCCTGCATGTCGGGCTCCGGCACATCGCGATCGATGGTGGCTTCGATTGTTTCACTGATCGAGGCGGAGAAGAAATCGTAGATCTCCACCATGGCCCGATTTCCGCTGGCTGCGATCACGGCGCGATGAAAGGCAAGATCGCGGGAAACGAAGGCCTCCCTGTTGCCACCGTCGAAATTGCCGCGCTCGGCCAGCAGCCGGCGCAGATCGGTGATGATGATCGGCGTTTGCCTGAGCGAGGCAAGACGCGCCGCTTCGACATCGAGCGCGCAGCGCGCCTGGAACTGGTCGCGCAGGCTTGCCCGCCGCGCTGCCGAGAGCAACGGCGCAGTGTCGGTGCGCGACAGGACATAGGTGCCCGAGCCCTGGCGCGCCTCGACGAAACCCTGCGCGGCCAGCACCCGCACGGCCTCCCGCACGGTCCCCTTGCTGATCGACAGCATGGTGGAAAGCGCCGTCTCGTTCGGCAACTTGGCACCCACGGCCCAGCGCCCATCGACGATCTCGCGCCGTATCGCGGCAACCGCCTCGTCGGCCAGACTGGTCTTGCTCAGGTTCATCATCGACATAATCACAAAGTCATTGGATGACTTTGTGATTATGTCGGCAATTGCCTATTGTCAATATTCCTGCCGCGGCAAGCTTAAGACCGGAACAGAGAGACGTAAGTGCCGTGAACTCCACCCGCCGGCAAATGGTCAGCCGGTGGAAAGACCCGCCTTCCCGGCCCGAAGCCATTCGATCACGGCTTGCGCATTCTGCTGCGGCGGAAAGACCGGATAGAAGACATGCCTGATCCGGCCAGCCTCGATGATCATGGTCAGGCGCTTCATAAGCACCAGCCCGCCAGCCTCGAAAGTCGGCAGGCGCAGAGCCGAGGTAAAATGCAGAAGATGGTCGGAAAGCAGCGGAAACGGCAGATGCAGCCGCTCGACCGCCTCCATCTGATACTCCGTCGTCTGGGTGGAAAGACCGAAGACCCGATCGACGCCGAGCTCTCTCAACTCGGCAAAATGATCGCGGAAGGCGCAGGATTGCGGTGTGCAGCCTCGCGCCCCCGGTATCTCGTCCCATCCGGCAAGCGCCTTCCCATCAGCCGGGCTGGTGCGCGGATAGGCATAGACGACCGCGAGTCCGCCATCACGCAGATCGACCATGGTTCCATCCGTGGCCCGCAACACCACATCCGGCAGTGCCATGCCGGCAAGATGCAAGGCCGCACCATCGTCTTCCGGCATTTCGGCAACCATCCCGGTCTTGTCTCCGCTCATATGCTTCCGCCAAATTCTAGGTCTGCCCAAATCGCGAAGTTACAGGATTCTTCCTGTGTTTGAAGCCGTTGGCACCGGAACACCCATGCCGGCTTCCGCCCTTCACCCGTTGCGGACACGCGCCATCAGGCATAGCTACAATGATCTCAGCAGGAAATATCAGAGCGATGGATCTCTACAAGAATACACTCAATATCGCGCAGGATACGAAGAAGATGGCACTCTGGGCGCTGGCGGGTGCCATTGTCTCCCTGCTTTGCGCAGCCTCCGGCCTGCATCTCATCAAGGGTGCCGCCGCAGGCTGCTTCGATGAATTTCTGCTCGACTGCGGCGCGCTTTTCTTTGGCGGCTGCACCATCGCGCTGATCTACCGGCTGTACAGCATGGGGGGAGCCAAGCCAGTCGTCACGCTTGGCCCGGAGGGGTTTTGCGATGTGAGGATTGCGTCAGGCACCATCCCCTGGGCGGCCATTCAGGGCATCTCCACTGCACAGATACGTCGGCAGAAATTTGTCGTGCTGACGATCGATCCGGCCATCGAGGCAGGTCTCGGCCTGACCGCGATGACGCGGTGGACGCGCAACGCCAATCGCAGTCTGGGAATAGACGGGCTTTGCGTCGCAACTCAGGGCTTGAAGATTGGGCACAAGCAATTGCTGGACAAGCTTGAGGGATACATGGCCGCTCGGGCGAACGAAGCCAGATAGGTCGCCGGAAATAAACCCCGGAAACCCTCGTCGATTACGCAGGCAATCGGTCCGCGCGCGGAAAAAGAGCCGCACGCCACCTCGCGCCTCAAGTCTACAGCGCTTTCGTCAGCACCTCGAATTGCAGGCCCGGCTTTGTCGGGGTGCCGAAGCGTGTGTCGCCGTACGGAAAGGGTTCCGTAATCCCTGTCCGCTGATAGCCTCGCCGTTCATACCAGGCAAGCAGCGCATCGCGCACGTCAATGACCGTCATCTTGACCGAGCGACCGCCATGCAGGCGAATATAGGCTTCCGCCGAGGACAGCAGGCGACGCCCCAAACCTGCATTCTGCATGTCCGGGTCGACCGCCAGCGAACCGAGATACCAGACATCGTTGCCGCTTGGCTCGAGCCAGACACAGCCCTTCACCTTGCCCTCGGGCTTGAACACCATCAGCCGCGCATCCGGCTTGTCGGCCACGTCCTGTGCCAATGTTTCCTCGCTGATCCGGTCGCCGTCGATGAGGCCGACCTCGGTCGTCCAGGCAGACTGTGAACTGTTGTCGCGATACGCCTGGTTCAACAGCGTGACGACGTGCGGCAGGTCTTCATCCCTTGCCTGTTCTATTTCGAGCATAGTGTGATCCTCCGCTCGGTTGCTGAGAGAGCGGTCGGAAAGCCGTCTCTCGATAATATCGATCTGTCTTGAAAAATCGCCGGAAAGACCGGCAGTCAGCTCGCGCACTACGTTGTCGATCAGGGGCAGGATCGCCTGCTGTCCGCGCTCGACCGCCGTTCTACCGGCAGCCGTGATGATCACGATGGACTGCCGCTTGTCCGACACGCCCTTGGAGATCTGTACCAGTCCCGCCTTCACCAGCTTGGCCACGCTCTTCGTCATCGCCGGCTGACTGACCTTCATGGCAAGCGCCAGGTCACCCACCGTGCGGCCGTCCGGCCCGACCAGCAGGAACAGGACCGGATAGAGCCCGGAAGGCACGGATACGCCGTTATGCCTGGCAAGCGCACTCGCATCGGCCAGCATCTCTTCAGCCAGCCGTTTCAGGCGACTGCCCAGGAAGGCGTTGGGGTATTGCGCCAGGACATCCATAAGTAAAACCTTTTATATAACCGGTTATATAGATAGAGATGCACTTATCAAATATCAACCCAATTCATGACTACCTATCACAAATAATGTTGATCATGCCTTGGGATCGGACGCCCGGCGCGCCGCAAAACCCGAATGAGACAGGCAACCGGCTACGCTACGATCCATAAAGATCAGTCATTCATGTCGGAGTTCTTGCATCCCATCGCGGCCCCCTTAGGATGCCGCCATCGGCACCGGCTGATCATGCCCCGCAAGACACAGCCGGACTTCAAGACCGGGCGCTCTGCGCCGCATCGGACAGACGAGAATGCACCCCAAACCCGCCATCGTCGCAGATCGATCCGCCCTGGATTATTACGACAGCCAGACCATCGACGTCCCCCGCGCCATCACTGCACTTGAAGCCTGGACGATGATAACCGAACAGACGGGACCGCTGATGCGCCTTGCATTCAAGGCCCGCGACGCGATCTCCGCGCCTTTCGGCGTAAGGCGCATCGGTGGCTTCGCGCAGCCGCGGCGAGACGAGGTCAAAGTCGGCGATCATCTCGACTTCTTTCTCGTCGAGGATATCGGCTCCGATATCCTCGTACTCACGGCCAGAGACCGCCATCTCGACGTGATGACCTGCGTGACCACCGGCGCAGGCAGCGTATCGATCACCGCATCCGTCATCACCAAGAATCGTTTCGGCAGGCTCTACATGCTTCCCGTCGGCCTCGCTCACCGGCAAATCGTGCGCAACTCGCTTAAACGGTTGAGGAAGACGATCGGCAGCAAGCAGTGACAATATCCCGGATGTCATCCTCAGGGAGCGCTTGGCATACAAGATCCACCAGCCATTGCCATTCAACCGCGGAAACCAGATGCAAGTCGTTCAAGCCAACTCTATTGGCCACAGCGGATGGCAAAACGTTCAAGGAACCGGAGAATTGCTTGCCGGTTTTCCGCTTCTTGCAGATAGCGGTGGATCTCCTCGCCGGATTTGTTCATCAACTCGAAACGCAGGAATATATCTGGAAAAAATCGGTCACTGATCGTCGACAGTACTCCCCTGAGTTGGTTCAGCGCGTCGTCCCCACGATGCGAGGCATGCATCAGCACAATTGGCTTGCCGATGATCTCGGGACGGGAAACGAGCCAGTCGATGGCGTTCTTCATCCCGCCCGCAATGGATCGGACATATTCCGGGCTAGATATGATCAGCCCATCCGAGTGCTGGATGGAAGACATGAAATGCCGGAGAATCTGAGGCAGGGGTGCCTCCTCCAGATCCGGTGAAAAGATCGGAAAATGACCAATGGCGTCGAAGACGTCCATGTCATGCAGGGGCCGCGCAGCCGATGCGACCCCGGCCAACATCGCCGTATTGGTGGATGCCCGCCGGGTGCTGCCGGATAATGCCAAGAACTTCATCACGACGATCTACAGCATTGCCCGGAAAATCGAAATCGGTTTTCGGAAAGCATGGCGCTGAGGCTCGGAGGGCACGCAAGGGTATCACCAATTTGCCCCATGACACTCTCTCGGAGCACGGAATTGCAACGAAGGCGGCCGGCGGCAGGACCCGCCACGGCGCGTTGATCACGATCCGGATCACTTCCCGCAAATCGCGCCTCCCGAAACGTCAATGCTCGAATGACGATCCCGCCAAAACATAAAAAAACTCCGGCCAATGGCCGGAGTTTTTGCAATGTGCTTGGCGTTGGTCGTAGCCTTATTCGCCGGCGGCGACGTCTGCCATTTCCGTTGCGGGCTCTTCACCCTCGGCGGCTTCGGCGCTCTTGCGCGGCTGACGGCGAGGACGGGTTGCGGCAGCACGGCGGCGGCGCGGGGCGGCCTCCGTCTGGGCTTCTTCCTCGACCACGACCTCGGCAGGCGTGCCTTCGATCACCGGCTGCGGACCGGAGCCATCCTCGATGACAGGAGCCGAAATCTCGGCAGCTTCCGTCACCTGCGGCGCGACCGGAGCCTTAGGCTCGGCGGAACGCTCGGCGCGCTCGCCACGGTCGGGACGATCCTGGCGACGCTCGCGGCGCTCGTTGCGATCCCGGCGGTTTTCGCGCGGCTGCTGCTCCTGGCCACCCTGGGCCTGGTTGTTCTGGCCCTGACCATTCTGACCTTGCGGGTTCTGGCCCTGAGCGTTCTGCTCGCGGGGTTCACGCTGCTCACGCTGTTCGCGACGCTGCTGCGGTTCATCGATCATCGGCTGCGGTGCGTAGCCCAGATCGTCGCCATCACCACCGTCGAGGTCGTCCTGATCGATCGAATTGCCGTCACGTTCCTGATGCTGGAAGCGATCCTGCATCTGGGCCTGGGCTGCTGCGATGATGCGGTTGTAATGTTCGGCGTGCTGCAGATAGTTTTCCGCCATGACGCGGTCACCTGAACTCTGCGCATCGCGGGCAAGAGCCGAATATTTTTCTGCAATATGCTGGGCAGTCCCGCGGATTTTTACATCCGGTCCGGAGCTGTCATACGTCCGGCTGAGCGGGTTTCCGCCCTTGCGCTGGAAGTTGTTGTTACCACCACCGCCGCCGCCGTTATTGTTGCTACCACGCCCTCGACCACGCTTGTTCTGCTGTCCTGGCCTCATTTATCGTTCACCAACTCTCTGTCTTCGCTGATAAGGGGCCACGCGGCTCGCCGGTCAAAGCCGGAACAAGACTTCGCGTGTTACGCACAGGTCGACCAAGGCGGCCTGCCGCTTTCAAAGTCAAATTACCTGATTCACGCACCGGGAATGCCCAACCTTATCGGCCCCTCGAAAAGGACAGAATTAAGGGTTGACCCGTAACCCGAACGAATCGCTGTTCATTCCCAGCTGCCCCGATGCGTAGCCGCAAGCTATCCCGCTTCCTTTGCGATTCCAAGCTTTTTCTTTTGCTTTGCAACATCTCACGGCACATCAAATGCAGGCCTGGTAAATATCAGGGCGCGATCGTTTCCGCCGTAATCACGCTGAGCCTCCACAAGCTCGAAGCCCGCATCGGCAAACAGCGCAGTCACGGTAACCTTCTGGTCGAAGCCGATCTCCACTCCGACATATCCGCCGGTTTCGAGAAACTCCGACACCCGGCCGGCGATTTCGCGATAGGCGTCCAGTCCGTCGACCCCACCATCCAATGCGGCGAGAGGGTCGAAACAGCGGACTTCCGGTTCCAGTTCGGGAATGACATCACTGCGTATATAGGGCGGATTTGACACGATTATGTCGAAACGCCCTTCAATTTTGTCAAACCAGTGGCTGGAAACCGCCTGGAAGCGCTCCGAAAGCCCAAGCCGCGCAGCATTTTCCCGCGCCGTGCGAAGTGCATCCTCGGAAATATCGCTGGCCACACCGGTCGCATCGGGCAATGCATCGAGCAGTGCCAGAATGATCGCGCCGGTTCCGGTACCAAGGTCGAGTATGCGCAGATCTCGTCTTTCAAGCATCCGCGCGTGGGTAATCAGGGTCTCGACCAGAACTTCCGTATCGGGCCTTGGTTCCAGCGTCTCCTTCGAGAGCAGCAGATCCAGCCCGTGGAATTCCCTTTTTCCTAATATGCGGTGCACCGGCTCGTGTTTCAAGCGGCGGGCGGCGGCCTTTTCGATCTCCGCGATCTCGCCATCGCTAAGAACCCGGTCGCCGCCGACGAAGACTTGCGTACTCGAAAGATCGAGCAGACCGCCGATCAGGATGCGCGCCTCCATCGCCGCATCGGTAAAACCGGCCTTGGAAAGCCGCGCCCGCAGATTGGCAACCGCCGCACCCAGCGTGGCCGGGCTCTTCGTTGCCTCGGGCGTCATCCCTGTTGCTCGCCGAGCTGCGCCAGCTGACCCGCCTGATAATCGGCGATCAGCGCATCGACCACTTCGTCGATTTCGCCCACCATCATCCGGTCGAGCTTGTAGAGCGTCAGGTTGATGCGGTGGTCGGTGACACGCCCCTGCGGGAAATTATAGGTGCGGATGCGCTCCGACCGGTCGCCGGAGCCGACCTGGCTCTTGCGGTCCGCCGAACGCTCGCTGTCGGCCTTCTGCCGCTCCATGTCATAGAGCCTGGAGCGCAGCACCTGCATCGCCTTGGCGCGGTTCTGGTGCTGTGATTTTTCCGAACTGGTGACGATCAGCCCGGTCGGTAAATGGGTGATGCGCACCGCCGAGTCGGTCGTGTTGACGTGCTGGCCGCCGGCGCCCGACGATCGCATCGTATCGATGCGGATGTCTTCCGGGCGGATCTCGATATCGATCTCTTCCGCTTCGGGCAGCACCGCGACGGTGGCAGCCGACGTGTGTATGCGCCCCTGCGTCTCGGTATCGGGCACGCGCTGTACCCGGTGCACCCCGCTTTCGAATTTCAGCTTGGAAAACACCCCGCGGCCGGAAACCGTGGCGATGATTTCGCGGTAGCCGCCGGCCTCGCCCTCGCTGGCCGACAGCACCTCGACCTTCCAGCCATGCGCGCTGGCATAGCGCTCATACATGCGAAACAGGTCGCCGGCGAAAAGAGCTGCCTCATTGCCGCCTGTACCGGCGCGGATTTCCAGGATCGCGCTCTTCTCGTCGGCGGCGTCCTTCGGCAGGAGCAGGATCTGCATGTCCTTTTCCAGCCCCTCGATCCGCTCTTCCGCATCGGGCAGCTCCATTTCGGCAAGCTCGCGCATCTCGCGGTCGGTGCCCTTGTCGGACAGCATCGCCCTCAGATCCGCCACTTCCGCGACGGTCTTTTCATATTCGCGGATCTTGCCGACCACCGGCTGCAGTTCGGAATATTCCGATGCCAGCTTCACATAGACGTCGGCCGCCGGACCTTCCGACATGCGCGCCTCGATCTCGCCGAAGCGGCGTTCCAGCTCGCGCATCTTTTCGACAGGAAGCTTCGCCACCCAGTTACTCCATGTTTTTTTCTGCTTGCTAGAGCATTGGCGCAGGAAGGGAAAGCCTTGTTTCCGGGGGCTTTATCCCCTCACCAACAAAATCTAAGACTTAGCTTTGCTAAGATCTTGATTTTGTATCCTCTCCCGCAAGGCGAGAGGTGGGGCACAGAGCGCGCCTCCCCGGCATCTCTCCCCTTGTGGGAGAGAAAGCGATTTCAACATCTTAGCCAGAGGCTAAGTGTTAGAAATCGCAAGTAAGGGGATCGCACCTACAATGGAATGTTGTTCGCCTCGGCAAATTTCAAGAGCAGCTCGCGGATCGGTTCGTTCGACCGCACATCATCGAGCGCGGCATTCAGTTCCGCCTCCAGCTGCCCCGCATCCAGCCCCAGCAGCATCGCCTTGACCGGACCGATCGAGGTTGCCGCCATCGATACCGAGCGGAAGCCGACGCCGATCAGCGCCATGGCCGAAAGCGGCTTGCCGGCCATCTCGCCGCACAGCGTCACCAGCGTCCGGTTGCGCTCTCCGGCCCGCGCGATATCGCGCAGGATCCTGAGGAACGGCTTGCCGAGATTGTCGAACCGGTCGGCCACCCGCGCATTGCCGCGATCGGTCGCAGTGGAAAACTGGAAGAGATCATTGGAGCCGACGGAAACGAAATCCACTTCCGCCATCAATTCGTCGAGCTGCCACATCAGCGCCGGCACTTCCAGCATCGCTCCGAACTGCAGCTTGCGCGGCAGCGAATGGCCGAACTTGGAGAGATACTGCACTTCCTTCTGCAACAGGTCGCGCACCTGACGGATTTCGGAAACCTCCGTCACCATCGGCAGCATCATCCTGAGTTCGTTTCCGGCAGCCGCCTTCAGCAGCGCGCGAAGCTGGGTGCGCAACAGGCCCGGCCGGTCGAGCGCCAGACGGATCGCCCGCCAGCCCAGCGCCGGGTTTTCCTCTTCCTGGTTGCGGAAATAGGAGACCACCTTGTCGCCGCCGATGTCGAGCGTGCGGAAGGTGACCGGCCGGCCGGCCGCCTGCTTGATCACGCTGCGATAGAAGGCTTCCTGCTCCTCGAGCTTCGGCATGGTCGAGGCGATCATGAACTGCAGCTCGGTGCGGAACAGGCCGATGCCCTGCGCGCCGGATTCAAACAGCTGCGGCAGGTCGACCAGAAGGCCGGCATTCATGTTGAGGCTGATCGGCCGTCCATCCTTGGTGACGGATTCGACCTCGCGCAGCGCCCGGAACTGTTCCTGTCGCTTGGCGCGCAGGCGCACCTTTTCCTCATAGGCCTTCTGCACCTCGGGCATCGGCCTAACATGCACCTGCCCGTCATCGCCGTCGATGATGATCGGATCGCCGTTTTCCGAAAGCGCGACGAGGCCCGCCGCCTGGCCGACGACCGGAATGCCCATGGCGCGCGCCACGATCACCACATGACTCGTCACCGCGCCGTCTTCCAGCACCAGGCCGCGCAGGTTCTGGCGCGGATAGTCGAGCAGTTCCGCAGCCCCCATGGCACGCGAAAGAATGATCGCGTCGGTCGGGAAACCGTCTTCCATGTCGCGGCCGGAATAGCCGGTCAGCTGCCGCAGCAGGCGGTTCGCCAGATCGTCGAAATCATGCATCCGCTCGCGCAGATAAGGATCGGTCAGGCGCATCATGCGCGCCTTGGTGTCGCTCTGCACCTTCTCGACCGCGGCTTCCGCCGTCAGGCCGTTATGGATCGCCTCTTCCATGCGGCGCACCCAGCCCTGGTCATGGGCAAACATTCGGTAAGTCTCGAGCACCTCGCGATGCTCGCCCTCCTGCGCCACGTCGCGACGCTGCAGCATGTCGTCGATCGAGATCCTGAGCGACCCGAGCGCCCCTGCCAGCCGGATGATTTCCTTGTCGGCATCGTCGTTCAGGAGATTGGTGACGACGATGCGCGGCTCGTGCAGCACCACATGGCCTAGCCCGATGCCTTCGTTATAGCCGTTCGCCTCAATAGAGACGGCGCGCGTCAGGTCAAGTTCCAGCCCCGGCGCGGTGATCTTTTTCAGTTCCCCGGTCGCGATCATCTCGGCGATCACCATCGCCGTAGTCTCTAGCGCCTCGACCTCGTCCTCGCGGTAATTGCGGCTCGCCTTGTTCTGCACGACGAGAACGCCGAGCGTGCGCCCGGCCCGGAGGATCGGCACGCCGAGGAAGGAATGATAGATCTCTTCGCCGGTTTCCGGCAGGTAGCGGAAGGCGGGATGCGCCTGCGCGTCGGAAAGATTGAGTGGCTGCGCGGAGGCGGCGATAGTGCCGACGAGGCCCTGTCCCATTTTCAGCTGGGACGTATGAACGGCCTCCTTGTTGAGGCCCTCGGTGGCGTAGAGTTCGAGCACGCCGTCGGAGCGCAGCACATAGGCCGAGCAGACCTCGGCCACCATGTTGCTGGCGATCTGGGTAACGATCCGGTCCAGGCGTTCCTGCGGATCAAGCGGCTCGGCCATCAGTTCGCGCAGGCGCTTCAACAGAACGCGCGGACCTGCCGACAGGTCTCTCATCGGCATCATGCTCCCCTTACAGCCCCAAAATTGCCGGCCCGGCGCGACGCACCGGACGGAGCATCATGCCGAACTATTACATCAGTTTTTATCCAGACCGTAAGCGGAATGCAAAGTCCGAACTGCAAGTTCCGAATATGCACCGTCGATCAGGATGGAAATCTTGATTTCCGACGTGGTGATCGCCTTGATGTTGATCGACTTGCCGGCCAGCGCCTGGAATGCGTGGGCGGCAACGCCCGCATGGCTGCGCATGCCGATACCGATGACCGACACCTTGGCGAGGCCCGTTTCGCTCTGCGCGACGTCGAAGCCGATCTTGTCCTTGTTGTCTTCCAGAACCTTCAACGCCTTCTGCACGTCGCCGGACGGCACGGTGAAGGTCATGTCGGTCTTCGATCCGTCCTCGGAAATATTCTGGACGATCATGTCGACATTGATATGGGCTTCGGCCAGCGGACCGAAGATCGCAGCCGATACGCCCGGCCGGTCGGCCAGACGACGCAGCGAAATCTGCGCTTCATCCTTGGCATAGGCGATGCCGGTGACGACTTCCTGTTCCACGATTTCTTCCTCGTCGCAAATCAAAGTACCGGGCGGGTTCAAGAAGTCTCCCATGCCCGGCGCATCGGGATCTTCGAAACTGGAGCGCACGAAGGTGCGGACCTTGTGGACCATGGCAAGCTCGACGGAGCGCACCTGCAGCACCTTGGAGCCGAGCGAGGCCATTTCGAGCATTTCCTCGAACGACACCTTCTTCATCCGGCGCGCAGCCGGCACGATACGCGGGTCGGTCGTGTAGACGCCATCGACGTCGGTATAGATATCGCAGCGATCGGCCTTCACGGCAGCAGCGATCGCCACCGCCGACGTGTCCGAGCCGCCGCGGCCGAGCGTCGCGATCCGGTTGTCGGGACCGAGCCCCTGGAAGCCGGCGACGACGGCCACCTGGCCCTCGCCCATCCGCTTGATGATGTCGGAGCCGTCGATCTCGAGAATACGCGCAGCGCCATGGGCGCTGTCGGTGCGGATTGGGATCTGCCAGCCCTGCCAGGATCGGGCATTGATGCCCATCGACTGCAGCGCGATGGCAAGAATGCCGGACGTCACCTGTTCGCCGGAAGCCACGACCGCATCATATTCGCGCGCGTCGTAGAACGGCGAATTGGCGCCGGCGACCTTCGGCATGTCCTGCACCCAGCCCACCAGTTCGTTGGTCTTGCCGGACATGGCGGAGACGACGACGGCAACCTCGTGCCCGGCATCGACCTCACGTTTGACATGGCGCGCGACGTTGTGAATGCGTTCAAGATTGGCGACGGACGTGCCGCCGAACTTCATGACGATGCGAGCCATAAGACTAAAACCACCAACTCGCCCACAGCCCTGCCGGGGCGCCTGAAAACCATTGCAGAATATCCTGCCGGAAGGGCCTGATATCGAGTTGGCGTCTCTTAGCGAAAAGGCACGGTGGGTGCAATGGCCGGAAGAGGCCCAAACAGTACGCCTGTCATAAAAGTGGATATCGGCGCTCATGATCGCCGCAAACGACATAGCAGCGAAAAGGGCCGGTCAGCCCGGCCCTTTTGCAATTCTCGTTCAGGACGCAGGCAGGAAGCCTGCCTCAGTCAACTCGCCGACGCGCCGAAGCGGAGGCCGTCACTGGTTCCAGTGACGATTGAACTGGCCCTGCGGATCCTGCTTGTCCGGTGGCGGAGGACGCTTCGGCTGTTGCGGACGCTCGTCCCGTTGAGGACGCTGCTGATCGCCGCGCTGCGGCCGCTGGTCGTCGCGCTGCTGGGCGCGATCCCGATCCCTGTCGCGGTCATTGTTCCGGTCACGATCGTTGTTCCGATCCCGGCCACGATCCCGGTCCTGGTCGCGACCGCGGTCTCCGCGATCGAAGCCCGGCGGTGGCGGCGGGCGGCGATCGTTATCGTCGAAGCGCGGGCGGTCCCGATCACGGTCACGGTCCCTGTCACCCCGATTCCAGTCACCACGGTCCCTGTCCCTGTCACGGTCGCGATTGGTGTCCCAGCGATCCCTGTCGCGGTCATGCTGCCAGCCGGGCGGCGGCGGCAATGGCCGTTCGGCCCGCCAGTTATAGTCGCGCCAGCGACCCCGATCCCGATAGAAATTGCGGTCGCGGTAATAGGTACCCCAATAGCGGTCGACGTCGAATGTCACCGTCGGAATGCCGAGGCCACCGTAATAGTCGGGCTCCACATAGACGCGATTCGACCGGTAGGAAGCCTGCACGTAGCTGCCGGATACCCAGCCGCGGCCGCCGGCAAAGGCGACATCGCACCAGTTCACCGAACTCATGCAGCCATAGATGGTCACCGGCGAACCATAAGGAATGACCGTCACCGCCGGGTAACCGGTGCTGGGGCCGGAGCGCATGTTGACGTTTGCCGTGGCATATCCCTGGACTGCCGCATCGGCGATCGATGGCGCAGCCATCAGCGCGCCCAGGGCGGCAGCACTCATCAATAACTTCTTCACGGGCTTCCTCCTGATCGGTTTTCTGGTGCGAGCCATTGTTTTCACACCAGCTTTTATTGTCGCCGTAGAATGTCGAACGGCCCCGATTGTTCCAGTGCACGCCTGAATAGGCAATGAATGGCATGTTAGACATTCGTTCACCAACCAGCCGACAGCCGGTACGGGGAAGAAGTCCGGTTACCGCCCCAATCCGGTCAAATACTTAGCAGAAAAATGTCCGAATTTCGTCCCCGCCCCCAAGACCTGGGCCTACAATCATGCCGTTCCGCTTCGGCTACACCGGTCTGCATTGCCGGCGAGGCGGAGCCGGTGATCCGGAGAAACGCCCTTATGCAAGCGGGACGCCGGGGGCCGCGCAGAAAATGGTCTGCCTCTCCTTGAAGAAAGGGGACGTGCGTGTGTCGCACACATACCGGGTCAGTGCCGCAAGGCATCAAACCCGCCGCAGACGGACCGGAGTTGCGCGGAAAAACACACCGAACGGGACACGCCGTGTGTCACTTTATAAAAATTTCATTCGAGGCACCCGACGTGTCCCGGCCGAAATTCCGGAATGTCGAAATTTCAGAACCGCCAAAGGCACCAAGGGAGGACTCTGTCCTCCAGCCAGCAGGAAATATAGGCAAGGAGAACAACAGATGGCACGCCCCGACTATACCGAATACGAAAAGCGCCGCGCCGAACACCATGAAACCGCGTGGCGGTTTGCAGCAACGCTCAACAACATTCGCAACCGCCACTGCAGATTGAGGCTTTGCCGCAGGCTCCAGTCCTGTTCAGGCCCCATGCTGCCATCGGAGCACCAGCGCGGCGCAATCCGGGCGCAACAGGAAATCGGCCTCACTGGCAAGGCCTGTGCCACCCTTCCCCTCTGTATGGCGGCAACCTCCGCAGAGCACTATGCCTCAACCCGTGCACTTTCGGAGAATCTGACCGAGCTTCGCAGCACGCGTTTCAAGGACTATACCAGCCGCGAATTCCTCGACGTCTTGAAACGGCATATGCGCATCCAGCACCGTCGGCCGTGATCTGCCCCTTGACTTCATCTCCCCAACGTCCGACTTCAGGCTCCAAACGCGAAGGATGAAAAGATGACGGAAGCAGCCAGAACAACGGTCGACAAGGATCAGGTCGAGATGTTCTCGAAAATGGCTGCCGAGTGGTGGAGCCCGACCGGCAAGTTCAAGCCGCTGCACAAGTTCAACCCCGTGCGGATTTCCTATATCCGCGACCGCATCTGCCAGAATTTCGGCCGCGACCCGAAGGCTCATCGCCCGCTCGAGGGCCTGCGCATCCTCGATATCGGCTGCGGCGGCGGGCTTCTGTCCGAGCCGGTTGCCCGCATGGGCGCAACCGTCGTCGGCGCCGACCCGTCGGAAAAGAATATCGGCATCGCCTCGACCCATGCTCGCGAGACCGGCACCGAGATCGATTATCGCGCCGTGACCGCCGAGGATCTGGCGAAAGCCGGCGAGACCTTCGACGTCGTTCTCAACATGGAGGTCGTTGAGCATGTCGCCGACGTCAACCTGTTCCTCACCACCTGCGCCTCCATGGTGCGCCCCGGCGGCCTGATGTTCATGGCGACCATCAACCGCACCCTGAAGGCCCGCGCACTGGCCATCTTCGCCGCCGAAAACGTGCTGCGCTGGCTGCCGCGCGGCACCCATCAATACGAAAAGCTGGTGCGCCCCGAAGAGATCGAACGCCCGCTCGAAGCCTCCGGCCTGCACGTCATCCACCGCACCGGCGTCTTCTTCAATCCACTCCAGGATCGCTGGAACCTGTCCTCCGACATGGACGTCAACTACATGCTGCTCGCCAAGCGGGAGGGGTGATTTCAAACTTACCGTGGTCATGCTAATCTGCAGTTCGGTGATAGGAGTGTGAAATTAGATGGCCAAGGTAACGCTTGCACCGGAAATCGAAGACTTCGTCAACGCAAAGGTGGATCATGGTGCGGCCACTTCCGCGGAAGACTATGTGAACGACGTTCTGCGCGCACGGCGGGATGCGGAAGACGAACTCTGGGCCGAGATTCAGATCGGCATCGATGACATCGAGGCCGGCCGCTTCACCAGTGTGGAAGAGGCTTTTGCAAGTGTCCGTGAGGAACTTGGCCTGAAGAAATCAGCCGCTGAATGAAGGTTAGATTTTCGCGACAGTCGCACGTTGATCTCTTGAACATCACCGGAAATATTGCGAAAGACAATCCTGCGCGGGCTGATAGCTTCGCGGACGAGCTTGAAGCGGCCAGCCTCGCGCTTTCCGACATGCCGAAGGCATTTAGGGTGCTGACGGGGCGCGATGGCCGGGAGGTCCACCTCAAGCCGCACGGCAAATATGTCATCATCTATCGGGTGACGGAACGAAACGTCGACATTCTTCGCATCATCCACGGCGCCAGAAATTATCGCGGGGCCTTTACCCGCAAGGAGTGATCCATGCGCTGTGCCGGCTCGCCGGTCGGGGGTCCAAAAATCCCCACGACAATCCGCCGTGCTAGACTCCTCCCGAACAGACAGGCAATAGTCCCGCAGACGGCGGCCCGTCCCGCCGGGATATTTGACAACATGAACGAGTCGTCGCCCGAAAACGGGATCAATTCGTCTCGTCGGGCACTCTCGGCAGCGGTGCGATGTCTATGCCCTCTTCGAGCAGTTCCTTGACCTCGCCGAGGCTCGCCTGGCCGATGATCCCGCGGGCATCCGCCTCGCCGTAATGGATCTTGCGCGCCTCTTCGGGAAACTTCTCGCCGACATCCTCGGCATTGGCCCGGATCTCGGCCACCGCCTCCCTGAGCTTCGCCATAGCTTCCTGCCGTGCGAGGTCCATCGCCATCTGCTTCTTGGCTTCCTGCTTGCGTGCGGTCGAGACCGCCGGCGCCATCAGCGACTTGGAGATCGAGGCGGAATCGCAGACGGGACAGGTCAGGAACCCGCTCTTGATCTGCCGGTCGAAATCCGCGCTTTCGGAAAACCAGCCTTCGAACACGTGCGCATTGTCGCAGCACAGCGAATACTTGATCATGCGGCTACTCCTCCGGCACCGCGATCAGCATCCGGGCCGGGCACGTTTTCCAGCACGAAGTCTCGTGCATTCTTGAGATTGGGAACCTTCTGGCGGGCGGCGGAAACCGCTGCGATATCGATATCCGCAACGATCACCTCTTCGCCGGCATCGGCCGCGCGGGCAAGGATCTTGCCCCACGGATCGACGATCAGCGAATTGCCATAGGTCTCGCGTCCGTCCTCATGCACACCGGCCTGGGCGGCGGCAATCAGGAAGGTGCCGTTTTCGATCGCCCTCGCCCGCATCAGGATCTCCCAATGCGCCTCGCCCGTCTGCCTGGTGAACGAGGCAGGTATGGTCAGGATTTGCGCACCGGCCATGGCCTGGGCACGAAACAATTGCGGGAACCTGAGGTCGTAGCAGATCGCCATGCCGAGCTTGCCGAACGGCAGGTCGACCACTTTCGATGTGCCGCCCGGCTCATAGGCCGAGCTTTCGCGCCAGCTCTCGCCATTGTCGAGATCGACGTCGAACATGTGGATCTTGTCATAGCTGCAGATCTTCTTGCCATCCGGCGCAAACAGGAAACCGCGATTGGCAATCTTGCCGTCGTCGCGGATGATCGCCGTCGAGCCGATATGCAGAACGATCTTCAAGTCCGCTGCAAGCGCGCTT
Source organism: Neorhizobium sp. NCHU2750 (assembly GCF_003597675.1). Taxonomy (NCBI): domain Bacteria; kingdom Pseudomonadati; phylum Pseudomonadota; class Alphaproteobacteria; order Hyphomicrobiales; family Rhizobiaceae; genus Neorhizobium; species Neorhizobium sp. NCHU2750. The sequence continues at coordinate 3,432,366 of NZ_CP030827.1, forward strand.
GCCGCAGCAACGATCAGGTCGTCCGCCTCGCCGCGCAGCACCTCGCGCGCCGCCTTGCGGTCGCGCTGCAGCATGCCGGTCATTTCCGGCGTCTGCACATAGGTCGCACCGCGCGAAGCGGCATCGCGCACCAGCCGGGCCATGTCGGCGGCGTTTCTCTCGGGGCTGCCCCCGGAGCACATCTGGACTGCAGCTACTCTTGTCACCATCAAAACACCTTACGCGGCCAGCATTGCATCCAGCTTGCCCTGGCGATCGAGCGCATGCAGGTCGTCGCAGCCGCCCACATGCTCGCCGTTGATGAAGATCTGCGGAAACGTCGAGCCGCCATGGGCCTTTTCGATCATCTCGGCGCGCAATTCCTTCGAATAGGTCGCGTCATGCTCGACATAGAAAACGCCCTTCTTCTCCAGAAGCGCTTTCGCACGGGCGCAGTAACCGCAATATTCGCGGGTATAAATGATGACGTCTGTCATGATGGTCTCCGGGCGCAGAGGATCTTCGCGCCGCCTTGTCATGTTTTTCATATAGTTTCGGCAAGCGCCATTGCAAAGGTCAAAACGCTGACCTCTGTCGCACCGGCCTTCTTCAAGGCGCGCGTGGCGGCAGAAACCGTCGCCCCGGTCGTATAGACGTCGTCGATCAGCACCAGCCGCTTGCCGAACACCTCCGCCTCATGCCCGGCGGCAATGGCAAAGGCTGCCCGCACATTGTCCTGCCTGGCCCGCGCCGTCAGCCCGACCTGCCGCTGCGTCCTCTTCGTCCTCACCAGCGCCGCCGGCAGGTAGGGCGTTCCGGTCCGACCAGAAAGATGCCGGGCAAGTTCGGCCGCCTGGTTGAACTTGCGCAGCGCAAACCGCGTCCGGTGCAGTGGCACCGGCAGGATCGCATCGCAACCGGCAAGGCAGTCCTGCCCTGCCCGCTCCATCCATCCGGCCATGACCGGCGCAAGATCGCCCCGGTCCCGGTATTTGAGCCCGTGTACCATGGCCCGCGCCGCGCCATCGAAGATCGCCGCAGCCCGCAGGCGCGCAAACACCGGCGGATCGGCAATCGCCTGCGCCGACAACATTCCCGGCCCCGGATCATAGGAAAACGGCAGTCCCAGCACTTCGCAATAGGGCCGCTCGATGAAGCGCACGCCACTCCAGCAGGCCGCACAGACGCCACCATGCCGCCCGGTCAGCGCCCCGCAGGACAGACAGACCGGCGGATAGACCATATCGGCGACGCGCCGCCCGCAGCCGGAAACGGATGCGATCAGCAGTCTGGCGATACCGGCGGCACTGCGCTCTATCATCGGTTCTTCGCTATGGCTCGGCCACGAAGGCGGTCTTGGACTTGACAATAGGCGCAAGAGCGCGCCTTAGCGAAGCACAATCGAGTGGTGATGATGCAGATTATTTTCGACGAGACCCTGGTTGCCCGCCGCCGCGAACGCGCCCGTGCCAATCGCGCCGAAGGTTCGGACTTCCTGCTCGATCTCGCAGCCGAGGAAATGGCCGAGCGGCTCGCCGTCGTCGAACGCGAATTTCTCCACGCGGTCGAGCTGCACGGTGCGACCGGAATTGCAGCCCGCCGCGCACTCCTGACCGGCAAGATCGGCACGATCGAGCGCATCGAGACCAGCGACATCTTCGCCAATCCGGGTGAGACGATCACCATCGCAGCACTCGACGACGTGCCGCTGGAGCCAGCGTCGGCTAATCTCATTCTCTCGCCGCTCTCGCTGCATACGCTGAACGACCTGCCGGGCACGCTGGTGCGCATCCGCCGCGCCCTGAGGCCCGACGGCCTGTTCCTTGCCGCCATTCCGGGCGCCGGAACGCTTGCCGAACTGCGCGAGGTGCTGCTGGAGGCAGAGGCCGAGATGACCGGCGGCGCAAGCCCGCGGGTCATTCCGTTTGCCGACGTGCGCGATGTCGGCGGCCTCCTGCAGCGGGCAGGCTTCACCCTGCCGGTGGTGGACTCGGAAACCTATACGGTGCGCTATGACAGCATTTTCCCGCTGATGAAAGATATCCGCGCCATAGGCATGGCAAACCCGCTGACGGGCCGCAGCCGCCAGCCACTCGGGCGGTCATTCTTCATGCGGGCGGCAGAACTCTATGCCGAGCGCCATGCCGACCCCGATGGCCGCATCCGCGCAAGCTTCTCGATCATCTATGTCTCGGGCTGGGCCCATCACGAAAGCCAGAGGCCGGCTCTGAAGCCCGGTTCCGCCAAGGTCCGGCTGGCCGATGCGTTGAAGAAGATGGAAATCTGAGTGCGAACGATAGGCGAAGCGGATAAGCGCTCGCGGCGCCAAACGGCTCAGTGCGCCGCGTTGCTGTAGGTATTGGCAATCCCGGTGAACATGTTGTCCATCAGGCTGTAATAGTTGCCGAGGGCCGCGGCCAGCGTCACGCCGACAATGGCCACCAGAAGGCCGTATTCGACCGCCGTCGCGCCGTTAACATCCTTCAAGAAGCTGCGTAGCAGGCGCATCGGCCGTCCTTAATCCACAGTGGAAACAGTTGTCAGTCCTGTTCGGGGATGGATCAGCAGCCGCTGTCTGCCCCATACCCCTGAACGATGCATACGGAGCCCGGCGTTTCCTGCAGCACGCTCCTGCGGATCGTGTAATGCTTGGTACTGCCGTCTGCCGGCTTGATCGAACCGGTCGTCAGCGTATCGAAATCTTCCTGCACATGCGCCAGACGCCTCTCGTCCGAATGTTCGGCCAGCATCGGCGTCAGGATCAGGGAAAGAGCGATCGCCGCCGTACCGAAGAGCAGCGCCATGTTGAGCACGCCCGTCCTGCCGGATCTGTATGTCGACCGTTGGCGGTTCCGAACAGTTTTCCAGAACTCGTCGTCCATTCCTCGAAAGCCTCGTCAAACATTACGTGCTGAAAATGAACGATGCCAGAATGCGTTGAATGAAATGTTAACGCGGAATAAATTCGAGGACTCTAATTTAATTAAAATGCCGCCTTTCGGGCAGCATATTCGGCCAAGAAGCACCCTTCAGAGAAGGTCCTGAAGGATCGGAATGAGCGGCTCGTCTGCCGGCGGCATCGGATAGTCACGCAGCGCAGCAGGGCGCACCCACTTGATCTTCTGGCCCTCGCGTCCGGTCGGTACGCCTTCGAAGCGGCGGCAGACATAAAGCGGCATCAAAAGATGGAACGTCTCGTAGGTGTGGCTGGCAAATGTCAGCGGTGCGAGGCAGGCAGGCTTCGTCACGATCCCGAGCTCTTCTTCAAGCTCACGCACCAGCGTCTCTTCCGGCGTCTCGCCGGGCTCCATCTTGCCGCCGGGAAACTCCCAGAGGCCGGCCAGCGACTTGCCCTCAGGCCGCTGGGCAAGCAGGATGCGCCCATCCGCATCGATCAGCGCACAGGCGGCCACGAGCAGCATTTTCCTCTGTTCGGTCATGATTTCCGCCAATAGCGATAGGAATAGGCCCTGGTGAAGCCGAACCGGTCGTAAAGCGAAATGGCGCCATCATTGGACGCCTCGACCTGCAGCCAGGCGGTCTTGGCGCCGCTGATCCGGGCCCATCGGAGCGCCGAGGACAGCATTTCGGTACCGAGCCCCCCGCGCCGATGGGATTGCGCTACGGCGAGCGACAGGATGCCGGCAAGATCGTTGTCCTGCACGCAGAGCACCGTCGCCACCGCGCCATTGCCCGGATCCTGCTTCATGAAGAAACCCGACGGCGGCTTGATCGCGCTGAGGATTTCGGCAAGCGCCGGCTTCAACGCCGCATCCTCTTCCGACACCTGCAGGCAGGCATCGGCAAAGCGGCCGATATCGTGGCTTGGCAGATAGTCCAGCGTATCGGGCAGTTCCAGATGCGAAAGATCGACAGTCATCACATCGGCCGTCTCGAACATCTCCCAGCCATCGGCTTCCAGATGGCGGATCATCGCCGGCGGTGCGAGCGGCGTCTCGCGCAGCACCAGTGTGCGGCCATAGTCGCCGAAGCGCTTGGCAGCCCTTGCCAGTCTCAGATCGAGATCGCGATGATCGGACGGATCGAGCGGCACGACGCAGTTGACCCGCTTCGACGGATGCCCGCCGGTCAGCCGCACCTGCCAGCTTCCGTCATAGACGACGGATGCAGCCGGCCAGGCCCGGAAGCCGACGGCTTCCAGCCTGCGCACCAGCGGCAGATTGGCCTCCACTGTTGATGTAGCCATCAACGACATCAGCTCCTGTAGTCGCCGTTGATGGCGACATATTCCTTGGTGAGGTCGCAGGTCCAGACGGTTGCCTTGCCGGCCCCGAGCCCGAGCTCGACCTTGACCGGAATATCCTGCTTCTTCATCACCGCCGATGCAGCCTCTTCCGAATAGGAAGGATCCCGCTCGCCATTGACGGCAACCCGGATATCGCCGAACCAGATCGCCAGCTTGTCGCGCTCGGCAGCCTCACCGGCCTTGCCCACGGCCATGACAATACGGCCCCAGTTGGCGTCCTCGCCAGCAGCCGCGGTCTTCACCAGCGGCGAATTGGCGATCGACAACGCAATCGTCTTCGCCGCAGCGTCACTCTCGGCGCCGGTCACGGTGATTTCGAGCATCTTGGTGGCGCCTTCGCCATCGCGGGCCACCTGGATCGCCAGATCCTTCAGGAGCGCATTCAGCGCCGCGCGGAACGAGGCGAGCGCCGGGTCCTTTGCATCGGAAACATGCTTCTGGCCATCGGCGGAAGCGGCTCCGGTGGCAAACAGCATCAGCGTGTCGGAAGTCGACGTATCGCTGTCGACGGTCATCGAATTGAAGCTCGGCTCGACACCGGCAGACAGCATGGCCTGCAGTGCGGCAGAGGAAATATCGGCATCGGTGACGACGAAGGACAGCATCGTCGCCATGTCGGGCGCGATCATGCCGGCACCCTTGGCAATGCCGTTGATCGTCACCGTCACGCCACCGATCTCGGCCGTGCGGGTGGCGACCTTGCGATAGGTATCGGTGGTCATGATCGCCTTGGCGGCTTCCTGCCAGAAATCGCCGGTCGCGGTCTTGTTCATGTCGCCGAGAACGCCGGAAAACTTGGTCGCGTCGAGCGGTTCGCCGATCACGCCGGTAGAGGCAAGGTAGACCTCGCTTTCGCCGCAGCCGACCGCTTCCGCAGCCGACTTCGCCGTCAGCGCGGTGGCGGCCTTGCCCTTGGATCCGGTAAAGGCATTGGCATTGCCGGAATTGACGACAACGGCGCGCGCCGTTCCGTGCGGCAGATTGGCCCGGCAGAAATCGACAGGCGCGGACGGGCATTTCGACTTGGTGAACACGCCTGCGACGGCAGCCGGCTTGTCGAACACCATCAACAGCACGTCGGTGCGGCCCTTGTACTTGATGCCGGCAGCGGCAGTGGCCATACGGACACCACGGACGACCGGCATGTCGGGATAGGTTTTCGGAGCGAGCGGCGAGACGGAAGCGGACATATTCGATTGACCCGGGGCGATTGACCGTAAACTGGATATGAAAGGGCCCGGAAAGACCGGGCCCTGGCACGATATTACTGCTTCGGCGCTTCGGCAGGCGCCGCAGCGGCACCGGCCGCCGCCGGATCGGCCGCATCACCGGCACCGTCCTGCATCTTGCTCACCTCGTCATAACCCTTCTTCAGGGCTTCGTCGGTGATGTCGATCTTCTGCTCGGCCTTGGCCTTGTCGAGAATGGCGACATACTTGTCGCGCATGACGAGCTGCTTGACCTGGTCCTTGACCTGGTCGAATGCCGGCGGGGCGGCATCGCGCTTATCTTCGACCTTGATCACGTGGAAGCCGAACTGGGTCTTGACCGGGGTCTTGGTGTACTGGCCCTTGTCGAGAGCGAATGCCGCCTGCTCGAATTCGGGAACCATGCGGCCGGGACCGAACCAACCCAGTTCGCCGCCGTCATCCTTGTTGCTGTCCTGCGAGTTTTCCTTGGCCAGCTTGGCGAAATCCTCGCCCTTGTCGAGCTTGGCAATGATCGCCTTGGCTTCGTCCTCGGTCTTCACCAGAATGTGGGCAGCCTTGATTTCCTGCTGCTTCGGCATCGCTGCGATTTCCTTGTCGTAGCGCGCCTTGACTTCAGCATCGGTCGTTGCGTCGACGACATGTTCGCGGAAATAGGCATTGTGCAGCTCGCGATCGCCGATATAGGCCATGCGCTTCTTGAACGCGTCGGTCTTGTCGATGCCTTCAGCGAGCGCGCCGCTGGCGAGAAGCTTGACGTCGATGGCGCCGGAAAGCGCTGCGACCTGCTTCTGGTCTTCCGGCAGCTGTGCGAGCTGCGGGTCAAGGTTCTGGATCGCCAGGTCGAGTTCCGACTGGTGGATTTCCAGCTTGCCGACCTTGGCAACGACCTTGTCTTCCTGAGCAAAGGCCGGAACCTGGAACGAGATCGCAGCGGCAATCGCCGCCGTTACGAGAAGTTTGTGACGCAACATCAAGTTACCTTTCGCATGGGTGGCCGGTCTCTGGGCTCGGATCCGGTCTCGAATCCTTCACAAACACCGGAATGTGGCCATTCTGTATCGGCCGCAACCGTTGACATAATTCGGACCCCCTCTTATCTGTCACGCAACTTGGCGTCCAGAAGAGTTTCCGGGCGCAGCGGGTCAATTTGCCGGCACCGGAACGGGTAATCGTCCGGCCAGCAATCCCATGGTACTGAGATCAGAAAGGACCATTCGCATGGTCAGCTTCGGCGGCATCGCCCGCAAACTTTTCGGTTCGGCCAATGAGCGCCGCGTTCGCGGCTACAAGCCGAGGCTCGACAAGATCAATGCCATCGAGGAAGCAACCAAGGCACTGACCGATGAGCAACTGGCTCACAAGACGGTCGAGTTCCGCCAGATGCTCGCCGACGGCAAGACGGTCGACGATCTGCTGATCCCGGCCTTTGCGGTCGTCCGCGAGGCCTCGCGGCGTGTGCTCGGCATGCGACCTTTCGACGTCCAGCTAACCGGCGCGATGATCCTTCACGACGGCGCAATCGCCGAAATGAAGACCGGTGAAGGCAAGACGCTGGTGGCAACGCTCGCCGTCTACCTCAACGCGCTGCCCGGCAAGGGCGTGCATGTCGTCACGGTCAACGACTATCTGGCCAGCCGCGACGCCGGCATCATGGGCCGCCTCTACGGATTCCTCGGCCTGTCGACCGGCATCATCGTCCACGGCCTCGACGACGACCAGCGCCGCGCCGCCTATGGCTGCGACATCACCTACGCCACCAATAACGAACTCGGCTTCGACTATCTGCGCGACAACATGAAGTACGAGCGCGTCCAGATGGTCCAGCGCGGCCACAACTATGCGATCGTCGACGAAGTCGATTCGATCCTGGTCGACGAAGCCCGCACGCCGCTGATCATTTCCGGTCCTCTCGACGACCGCTCCGATCTCTACACAACGATCGACACCTTCATTCCGCTGCTGATCGAGGAAGATTACGAGATCGACGAGAAGCAGCGTTCGGCCAACTTCTCCGAAGTCGGCACCGAGAAGCTCGAAAACCTGCTGCGCCAGGCTGGCCTGTTGAAGGGCGAATCGCTCTACGACGTCGAGAATGTCGCGATCGTCCACCACATCAACAACGCGCTGAAGGCTCACAAGCTCTTCCATCGCGACAAGGACTATATCGTCCGCAACGGCGAGATCGTCATCATCGACGAATTCACCGGCCGCATGATGCCGGGCCGCCGCTATTCGGAAGGCCAGCACCAGGCGCTGGAAGCCAAGGAAAAGGTACAGATCCAGCCGGAGAACCAGACGCTCTCCTCGATCACCTTCCAGAACTATTTCCGCATGTATTCCAAGCTCGCCGGCATGACCGGTACGGCGCAGACCGAAGCGGAAGAATTCGGCAATATCTACAAGCTCGAAGTCATCGAGGTTCCGACCAACCTGCCGATCGCCCGTATCGACGAGGACGACGAGGTCTACCGGACCTTCGAAGAGAAGTTCAAGGCGATCATCACCGAGATCAAGGCAGCCCACGAGCGCGGCCAGCCGGTTCTCGTCGGCACGACCTCGATCGAGAAGTCGGAAATCCTGGCAACCATGCTGCGCCAGTCGGGCTTCGAACAATTCAACGTCCTGAACGCCCGCTACCACGAGCAGGAAGCCTATATCGTCTCCCAGGCCGGCGCGCCGGGTGCCGTCACGATCGCCACCAACATGGCGGGCCGCGGTACCGACATCCAGCTCGGCGGCAATATCGACATGCGCCTCGAGCGCGAGCTCGAAGGCATCGAGGACGAGGCCGAGCGCCATGCCCGTGAAGCGGCCGTGCGCGAAGAGGTCAAGGCGCTGAAGGCCAGGGCTCTCGAAGCCGGCGGCCTCTACGTCATCGCCACCGAGCGCCACGAAAGCCGCCGTATCGACAACCAGCTGCGTGGCCGCTCCGGCCGCCAGGGCGACCCCGGCCGCTCGAAATTCTTCCTGTCGCTGCAGGACGACCTGATGCGCATCTTCGGCTCCGACCGCATGGACGGCATGCTGCAGAAGCTTGGCCTGAAGGAAGGCGAGGCAATCGTCCATCCCTGGATCAACAAGGCTGTTGAACGCGCCCAGAAGAAGGTCGAGGCCCGCAACTTCGACATCCGCAAGAACCTTCTGAAATATGACGACGTCACCAACGACCAGCGCAAGGTCATCTTCGAACAGCGCATCGAGGTGATGGATTCGCAGGACGTGTCCGAAACCGTCGAGGACATGCGCCACGAGGTGATCGAGGTCATCGTCACCAAGCACATTCCCGAACGCGCCTATGCCGAACAGTGGAATGCTGCCGGCCTGCATGAGGATGTCATCCGCCTGCTCAACCTCGATCTGCCGATCGAGGACTGGGTCAAGGAAGACGGCATCGGCGAAGAGATCATCCTCGAACGGGTGACAGAAGCTGCCGACGCCGCCGCAAACGATCGCCGCGAACGCTTCGGCGCCGACATCATGAACTATGTCGAGCGCTCGATCCTGCTGCAGACGCTCGACCACCTGTGGCGCGAGCATATCGTCAACCTTGACCACCTGCGTTCCGTCATCGGCTTCCGCGGCTATGCCCAGCGCGATCCGCTGCAGGAATACAAGGCCGAGGCCTTCGAACTGTTCCAGGCGCTTCTCGCCAACCTGCGCGAGGCGGTCACCGCCCAGCTGATGCGCGTCGAACTGGTGCAGAACCCGGAAGCTCCCGAACCGCCGCCGGTCTATGACGAAAGCCATATCGATCCGGTCACCGGCGAAAACCAGGTCACCGGCATGGACGGCGAGAACTTCATCGCAGCCCCTGCGGATCGCCACCCGGAAGATCCGTCAACCTGGGGCAAGGTCGGCCGCAACGAAGCCTGCCCCTGCGGCTCGGGCAAGAAATACAAGCACTGCCACGGCGCCTTCGAACAGGCCTGAACCTGACAGTCAAAGCCATTTGAAACGCCGCCCACCGGGCGGCGTTTTCATGTGCGGCCCCTCTTCATCCACAAGCAACCTCAAATCCACCAACCGTTTCTTAACCGCGACCTGTCAGGTTTTGCAGCAGTGTTGTGCGGCATAACGAGTGTCACGTGCCTTTGATGGCGGTCATCGAAACAGCGGGAAAATTGCTTCCGCCGGGTCTGCGCGCCCGGTTTGCGCCGCTGATTGCCTCAGTGACCGACAAGGCCGGCACGCTGATGACCGACCGCAGCGATGTCGCGCGGGCGCAGCGCCAGGCCTTGACCGCCTTCGTCATCCGCATCGCCAGCGCCGCCATCGCCTTTCTCTCCCAGATCGTGCTGGCCCGCATCATGGGCGAATTCGAATACGGCCTCTATGCCTTCGTCTGGGTGATCGTCATCCTCACCGGCAATCTCTCCTGCCTCGGCTTTCACACCTCGATCATCCGCTTCTACCACCAGCATGTCGCCGCCGGTGACGCTGCTGCGGCACGCGGGCTGAACGTCGCCGCCTGCCTGGTGGCGCTCGTCGTGGCATCCGTCGTCGGCGCCCTCGGCTTCGCCTTTCTGGGCGTGTTCGGCGAAAGCCTCGCCGCCTATTACATCCTGCCGGTCGGCATCGCGCTGTTCATCATCCCGATGATCGCGCTCGGCGACATACTCGATGGCCTGGCCCGCTCGCGCGACTGGCCCGTCTCGGCCCTCGCCCCGACCTTCATCGCAAGACCGATCCTGATCCTCGCCTTCATGGCGATTGCCGCCCTTTCAGGCGCCCCGCGCGATGCCACGACGGCGATGGGTGCTGCCCTTGCCGCCACCTATCTGACGACGCTCGCCCATCTTCTCCAGCTCGTCCTGCGCCTGAGGAAAACCGCTGAGAAAGGCCCGCGCCGCTATCTCCTCGCCCCCTGGCTGAAATACTCGCTGCCGCTCTTTCTCGTCGACGGCATCGGCTTTCTCTTGACCAATGCCGATGTCGTGGTCGTCGGCCTCTATCTGCCTCCCGACCAGGTGGGCGTCTATTTCGCCGCCGCCAAGACGATCGTGCTCGTCCAGTTCGTCTATTTCTCGATCAAGGCGGCCGCAGCGCCCCGCTTTTCCGCCATCGTGGCCAAGAAGGACATCCCGGCCCTGGCAGCCTTTGCCGCCCAGGCGACCCGCTGGACCTTCTGGCCGTCGCTCGCCGTCGGGCTCACCGCACTTGCCGCCGGCGAGCTGCTCCTGTCGCTGTTCGGCCCGGCCTTTACCGATGGATACTGGCTGATGGCGATCCTGTTTGCCGGCATCCTGACGAAATCCTCGATCGGCCCCGCCGAAATCCTTCTCAGCATCGCCGGCCATCAGAACCTTTGCGTCGCGGTCTATGCCGTGACCCTGTCGGCAGCGATCGCGCTCTACGTGATTTTGATCCCGCTCTTCGGGGTTACCGGTGCAGCAATCGCTGCATCGGGTGCGATCATGATCGAAACCCTCTTGCTTCACATCGCCGTTCGCCGCAGGCTGGGAATCACACTCTTTGCCTTCGCAAGGCAAAGCCCGGCAGTATCCGCAGGGTATTGATGACGATGCAGATCCCTCCCTTCAACGGCGAGATCGAGAAGACCGGCGCACCGGACGGCAGCGCCGCGCCCGACCAGCAGGACCAGGACCGGCCGTCGCTGCCGGAGGCGGACCTGCGCCTTGCCGTCGGCAAGCCGGGGCGCGAGCTTTCGCTCTATCCCGCAACGCTGGGCTACGACCTGCAGGAAGAGCTGGAATTTCTCTCCAACCGGGCGATGGAGCCGAATATCTTCTTCTCCGCCCGCCTGCTGGCACCCGCCATGCCGCGGGTGGAGGACAAGCAGGTGCGCTTCGCCCTGATCCGCGACGACAATGGCGCGCGCTCGCGCCTTCGCCTGCTGATGCCGTTCACCGTCGAGCGGCCGGGCTTTTCCGTCGGTGCATCGATCATCCGCACCTGGGCCAATCCCTTCGGCCCGCTCGGCACCCCGCTCGTCGATGCCGAGGATGCCGCCGAGACGATCGACAACCTGTTCGAAGTGCTTGCCAACCCGCAGACCAAGCTGCCATCGGTCCTCGTCCTGCCCGATATAAGGGTCAACGGCCGCTTCGCTCAGCTCGCCAAGGCGGTCGCCATCGCCCAGGACCTCGCCGTCGCCACCACCGACACCTTCCGCCGCCCGATGCTGGAAAGCTATCTCGACGGCGATGCCTACCTCAAACAGGCACTCTCCTCCCATCACGTGCGCGAAATGCGCCGCCAGTGGCGCAGGCTCGCAACCCTAGGCGACCTCTCCTACAACGTCGCCCGCCAGCCGGAAGAGGTGCGCCTGCGCATGGAGGAATTCCTCGCGCTTGAGGCCAGGGGCTGGAAGGGCAAGAAACGCTCGGCGCTGATCAACGACCGCTACCGCGCAGCCTTCGCCCGTGAGGCGATCACCAATCTCGCCGAGGCGGATGCCGTGCGCATCCACACGATCGATCTTGATGGCCGCGCGATCGCCTCGCTCATCGTCTTCCTGATGGCCGGCGAGGCCTATACCTGGAAGACCGCCTATGACGAGACCCTCGGCCAGTATTCGCCCGGCAAGCTTTTGATGATGAAGCTGACCGACTGGCATCTCGACGACGCCAACATCCTGCGCACCGACAGTTGCGCCATACCAGACCACCCGATCATGAGCCGCTTCTGGGAAGAGCGCGAAGAGATGGGCACGCTCGTCATCGGGCTCAGACGCAACAGCGACCGCGACGTGCGCCAGGTCGCAGCCCAGCTGCATCTCTACCGCAACACCCGCAACCTCGCCCGCATCCTGCGCGAAAAGATCATGCACCTCGCCGGCCGCGATGGCTGAGACATACGACAGGCCCTGAGCCCTGAGCCCTGAGCCCTGAGCCCTGAGCCCTGAGCCCTGAGCCCTGAGCCCTGAGCCCTGAGCCCTGAGCCCTGAGCCCTGAGCCGTCATGTTAGACCGCCGGCCCGGCTCGCAACCCCATTTGCGGGCCTCTCCGGCACCCCGCCGACAAAATGAAATGGCCCCGCCGATATTTGCCCGCCTGCGCCTTGCACGACCGGCCGCGACCATGTTAGAGCCCCTCTGCCTGCCGTGCCCCGTTGGCGGAATTGGTAGACGCGCCTGACTCAAAATCAGGTTCCGAGAGGAGTGCTGGTTCGATTCCGGCACGGGGCACCACCACATCCTGAAATTACTCAGGAAAATCAATGATTTCAGCGCCTTAAGCCTTTCCCTTGGTACATATTTTGGTACAGGGAAGGTACATTCGTGGGTCTTATGCTCCCTTACACACAACCACTTCCGGGTGGGGCTTGGCGTTATCGCCGTCCCGTTCCTGATCGCCTCAAGCCAATCATCGGGAAAAACAATCTCATAAAGACGCTTGGTAAGACGCATCAGGCAGCGCTAGTAGCTTATCCGAAGGTTCATGCCGAATTTGAACGAACCTTGCGCAAAGCCGAGGAAATTCTGAGCGCAGAGACTGAGCCTAAGGACTTGCCGATCCTGACGAAACTTGAGCTTTACCTTGAAGGCATTGCCAGAGTTCGCCGCATGGGGTTCGATCCTTATGATGCAACGGTCGATCCGTCCGATCCTGAAAGTATGGCACAGGACAATGCCCGGACAGCTGTCGCAGACATGATCCTTGACGAATATCCCACTGACCCAACGACGGGTGATCCCAGCGATGTGAGCAAGATGGATGCCTTTGTCGTGAGGGCATTGAACAGCGGCGCTCCAACCACCCCCGAGCCAACATTGGAAGATGCTAAGAAGCTCTACATCGCGGAACGCATCACAGGCACAGAAATAGACATCAAGAAAAAAATCCAGCGCCTTGATCGGGTCACAGGCTACATCGAGGCCGCTTTGGGCCGTCCACCAACAGTTCCAAAGTTCAGCCGTTCCGACGCCAAACTGGTCCGCGATCACATGCTTTCGACCAACCTCAAGCCCTCTTCCGTCAAACGTGATCTGAACGTCGTCAAAGCTATGTTCAACCATATCATCACTGAGATGCAGTTGGCGGGATGTATGAACCCGTTCGCAAAGCTTCCGATTGCTGGCTTAAATGAAGACCCAGAGGATGAACTCCGAGACCCCCTGCCCGACGACATCCTGCTGTCCGTGCGACGGTTGATCCTCAACAGCGCCAATGACGACCTGCAATCAATTTGGCGTCTGCTTGAGGGTACAGGATGCCGTTTGGCGGAAATCACCGGCTTACGCCGAGAGGATTTGGTGCTTGAAAGCGACTACCCTCACATCGTCGTCACATGGCACGAAGGACGGCGCATCAAAAACAACGCTTCTAAACGTGAGGTGCCATTGGTGGGTGATGCCTTGGAAGCCGCAAAGGAAGCATTGACGGCGGCGAAGGACGGAACGCTGCTCTTTGCTCGATACGGTAAGGAGAGCGGCCCAACCAATGCATCTGCTGCGCTGATGAAATATGTCCGTCGGGTGACGGAAGACCCTGCACATGCCGTCCATTCGCTGCGCCACAACATGAAGGACCGCCTCATACTTGCGGAAGCCACGGAGATGGACCAAAACCTTATCCTTGGACACTCTGTCGGAGGTGTTGGCAACCGAACTTATGGAAGCCCGAGAGCAAAGCTTAAGGCGATCACACGCGCTATGCTACGGGCATTTGCCGAGGGTGAGACCATGGCGGCATAACCAGCGAGACACCTTTGGCGTTTACTCGGGCGGACCATTGCTTGAACAGGCGAGGCGCTGCGTTGAGGCGGTGAAGTTGCCGAAGTTAGAACCAGAGCAATCATAGCGGTGGTGCATCCCAGCCTCTGTCTCGCTGGCTTCTAAAGCTCCTGAGCGGGGCTTGAGGTGCGCCGTTTAGTTGAAGCTGTTCTTGCTGAGCAACAACGCCCTCGTACTGCCGAAGGATTGCTTCTGCATGGGGAACGAACGCTGAGGCTGTGACCCGCCACTGGTAAGTCATTCGCACGGCCTTATCCCAATCCACCCAGCGCCCGGAGTTCTCAATCGAAGCCTTGTTGTTCTCTGCCATGTCATAGATCTGCTGGCACTGGGACCGCATCGTTGAGAGCGTGTCGGTGCAGCTCTGGTAGATTTGAGGTTCACCGGGGTAGAGGGCTTGGAGACGGCGCATCAAGCTTGCCGTTCCTTGGTCCAACAAAGTTATTGCCCTGATGCATTCCCCGGCCACCTCGGCATTCAGGCGGAAGGCTTCCATCTTTCTGTCTGCCTTCTTGGCTGCATCTTCTCTGCCCCATCCAATCGCTGCGAGTATGATCGAAAGGAAATCCATAGCGCCCACCAAAGCCGAACTATCGCTAGATTGCGCGATTGTAAGTGGCGGTCAATGGTCGCTATGGTTGATTTTGAGCGGTGCGGATCAGGACAATCACGATGAATGAAACGGTCGACGATTATGAGGTGAGCCCAGAGTTTGCACAGCTACTTAGACGAGCGGAGCAGATGCTCTCGAAGATGGGGCTAGACCTAAAGTTCGTCTACGATTTATCAGACGGCGAAGACTGGGGTTTCATACTCAAGTGTCTGAGCATCTTGGAGGCAGCTATGGGGGAGGTAATTCTCGACCGTTGCTTCAACAACAAATACGCTCTTCCCAGAGACGAGAACGAATTGTCAAAGATCGTTGCAAAGATGAGCTTAGAGGGCGGGACAGGCAAGCTTGCGTTCTTGAGGGCATTCTCGCTTCTCTCGAAAGAGACGGTAACATTCGTTCGAACTCTCAACTCAGTGCGAAATCGCTATGCCCACGATATACGCCTCAATACCATGAGGCTGGAAGAGGTTGTCGACGGTGATACTATTCGTTCACTGGTTAGAGTTCGTGGCATCTATGATGCTACAACTACGCCCCAACAGCTTAGGTTCTTCATTTCGTTCGGGGTCCTCAGTGTGCTTTGGGAATTGCATTTCCGCGCGGAGCCAAAGCCAACGATCCTCACTGGCGGCTTATCTACTATGTGACAGGGAATATTTTGGCGGAAATTTCTGAGCCACCCATCAAATAAGCAGCAACCGCACAATCCCCCGTGCCCCCCTCTCGATCTTATCGCGTGGCTAGATATCAAGTGTGCTTAAATCGCCGTAGCAAGGGGTGCCACCCCCTGTGTACGTTGTGATGAAACGTCCTTTATCGGCAATGGCGTAAGCCGATTATCCCCCTTTGCATGGGACCAGCGATGACACGTCGGACATAAGACGGCCAGATCGGAGAGAGCGGTTTGGCGCGGACCGGCGCTTATCGGATAGAGATGATGGACATCGAACATTGCGGCATCTTCATCGGTGAAGTTGCACCCTTCACAAACGATCATTCCACCGTGTTTCCTGCGGTTCTCATCCTTCTTGGCGCGACGTAGTGGCTTGTTTCGCTCGATTTCCAACATCGCCTTCAATAAGCGTTCGCCTTCGGGTGAGGACGGCTCAATCCCAGGGTAGACCGAGCCTACCTGAACTAATTTTCCACGATCAATAAAACCGGCTGGCGGCATAATCTCATGGCGGCGTGTAATCTCTCGGTCTTTCAAAGCTTCCCAGAGATTGTCTATTGCCTCTGGGTCTCGACGAACTGTGTCGTAAGCATTCTCAAGGATACGCCTGTCGGCAAATCCCAAGTCCTCAACCAGACGCGGCTCACCCTCGATAGCGTAAACCTCAGTCAAAATCGTCGCTACAGGCCACTGGCTCATGCGCTCCTTGGTTGGGCCATCTGCAATAAAATCGGAAGTCTTTCCATAGACCCCTGTGACCCTCATTACCTCAAGCGCCCGCCCTCGGAAATCATCGGAGACCTGAGCGCCACCGCCGATACTAACGAGGAATGGCATTTGAAGAGCCTTCTCTGCAGTATTTCTCCCAAGCATAAAGAATTTGCTGGGTTCCTTGTCTAAATCCCCTCGGGGGCCGAATGCGATCAAGCTGACTATCGATGTTCCATAAACAGCTTTCACGCCCATCAACTCGGACGAGTTCTTAACTAGCTCTTTGAATTGCATGATAAACTCCGTTCACAATAGGACTAAAGCTCACCTCTTAATTGTCCGTTTCTGCATTGATGCAACTCGCCTTGCCAATTGGAATGCAAGGGCATGTCCGCGATGGGTGTGCTTATAGCGAACTAGCCGCTATTCGGTTCGATAAAGACCCATTGACAACCCAAATCGAACCGAAGATAAGCGAACCACCTTAATCGAACTCAGGGGTTCCCGATGCACCTTCGTGCCTATCTCCGCGCCAGCACCAAAGAGCAGGACGCCAGCCGCGCCAAGAAAGACCTCCAGTGCTTTGCTGATGAGCGGGGAATGAAGATTGTGTCGTGGTATGTCGAGAACGAGAGCGGCGCGTCGCTGGCCCGCCCTGAGCTGTTCCGTCTGCTTTCCGATTGCCATCCCGGCGACGTGCTTCTTGTCGAACAGGTGGACCGCTTGAGCCGATTAAATGCCGACGACTGGTCCAAGCTCAAGGCAGAGATTGCCGCCAAGCGGGTGCGGGTGGTCGCGCTTGACCTTCCAACCTCCTATCAGCTGGCCAATGCTGGGGATGATTTCAGCAGCCGGATGCTGGACGCCATCAATGGAATGATGCTGGACATGCTGGCCGCGATTGCTCGGAAGGATTACGAGGACAGGCGTCGGCGTCAAGCTCAGGGTATTGCCGCAGCCAAAGCCAAGGGTGAATACAAGGGTAGACCCGAGGACGCCAAGCGCAACGCCGAGATCATGCAGATGCTTCGTGACGGCAAGAGCTGGGCGGGGATCATAGCTGCGACACGTTGCTCTCGCTCAACCCTCAGCCGCCTCCGTCTTCGAATGCAGGAAGAAGCTGCTCTCGATCAGAACAGTGCGCGGTAAACCCGAATTATCGCTATGAAGGAAATTCCAGCAGACAGGTAGGTCAAATCCACAAATGCGGCTGGGGCCCGCTAAGGCGACATGCGGTTGGCACGAATAGGGGCATCAGTAGCTCATTCTTCATTGTGAGCATTCAACCCACCGCAACGAAAGTATCTCCCATGACCACTCATACCCAGATCTCCACCCAGTTCTTCCTCGTCCATCATTGGCGTTTGTACCACATGGATGGCGGCGTCACGTGCCTGATAGAAGCCCCAGATCACGCAACAGCCAAGCGTAAGGCCGCTGAGCTTAGCCCCGATTGGACGACTGATCTCCGCGTCGAATGGGTACCCTATCATGACGTGAACGAGGCACGAGAGCTCGTAGAGTTCCTCGCCCAAAGAAAGCCATCCCGGCCTCTGCCGCCCATGGACGATGACATCTACTAAGCTACTGGCCAGTGGTCGTCAGCATATCTCCTTGAGTAGCCGGAGGAACTGGCGGCCGCTGGACGCGTTTGCTTTGGGTTCCTCTGAGCATTGCCTGAATAGGGGCAACAGTAGGCCACCCCCGGTTCCCTCACTGTAGTTATACCTTGGTTGACTATAGCTCCTTGACCGATGGGTGGTGGATGATGGACCACCCTTCCTCAGCATAAACAGAGGCTAATGAGGTCTACCATGGTCCCACCTGTGTCAGCCTGAGGACCGATGCCGTCGCTCCCTGCACAGATCATGCCATGAAATCCACATGGGCAGACATCCAACTCCATCATCCTGATCACGGAAGCCAAGGGTGAGTATCTCCGGTTCGCCACGGTTCTGTCGGAGGTCTGCACTGCTTGGTAGTGAACCAAGGTCCAGCACGGCCTGAACGCCGACGAGCTTGATGGCCAGCGGAGATCTCCCCCCGGCTCACGCTCCACAAAGTTTATTTAAGGCAATAGTGCAGGTGTCCCCCGAAGCTCTCGTTACATAACCACTTCGGCCAGTGCCATCATCCTGTCGATAAACCGATAAACGGCCCACGCCCTGTCGATCCATTTGATCACCAGAGGGAAATAGCGAACGAGAGCCGGTTTATGAGAAGTTGAGGTTCTCATTGACCAATCCTCCTAACATTCGAACTGAGGTTGACCCTCAGCGGCCCGTCCGTCGCGGATTGCACGAACGGCATATTGGCTATGCATTGGACTGCTGCCGGAGCGAATGTATCGGGGGACCCCCGGCACCCTCGTAACTGATCGCGTCACCGTGCACCAGAACTGCGCTCGGCAGTCCCCGGCTATCTGCTTCCACCGCCATCGCTACAGCTCATAAATCGCCCTGACCGAGGGATAGGAAACTGCTGTCTAGCGGCACCCTTCACCCACGAATTGTTTTACCATTCACAGCAAAGGTATCTGTTCTGCAGCTAGATCTTTTCCATTACCTACGTCCGTCGATCACCGTCGAATTGATCGGCTCATTTACTGCTCGGCACGTCGAGACCGGCCTCACCGTCGATCTCACCAAACGCCGGAACCGCAACACGACCAAGGGTCCCATCTCTCCGCTTTGCCGAAAGCTCCTAGACCTCGGGCACGACCCTGAGACCCAAGTGCTTATTGTTCGTGACTTACCCGGTCGTGACCAACCGATGGCGATCTTCAAGCGGGACCGCAGCCTCAAGGCTTGGGCCGCCCGTGATTGTGTCGAGAGCGGCACGGCATCGCTTCGGGTCAAGAAGTGGAAATCGCTACCGTGCGCGGTCAAAGCATTTCGCGAGGGCTAGGTGTCTGGCCTACCTTTGAACCGGCAAATGACGCAACCGCTCTGAATTGCTTCGACCGCACAGTGGCGCTCAGCCATTGCGCTGCACCGGAATAGAGCCATGGTACCGACCGATGTTGGACCATGGTTTCACGGCCAAGGCGGAGACCAGTGGGTTTTGGTCTGCGTGTGCCTATCGGTGTGTTTAGACTTTAGCTTTCAAAAGCGCCGGACCTCGAACCCGCCTTCCACAACGTGATCGGCAGCGGCCCAATCTGGAAGCCAGCCATCTACCAGTTCCCGAGTGTCAAAGTTGAGTGCGTCGAGGAGGCCAAGTGTTTCATCAGAATATTCCCCACAATGGAGACTTCGGAAATCATCGTAAGCTTCGCCACCGCCTAAACGTGCAGCGCAAATCAGGATATCCTCAAATATAACTAGAGAGCTGTCCTGAGCCGATTGTCTCAGACACGTAGCCCATAGGGCATTTGCTGGTCGGTTGAAGGCAGCGATCAACAAGCTCGCCAGATTGGTGGAAATTGCCTCACCCCAGCCGTGGGCTTCTTCGCGATGCGGAGCTATTGCGGACAGGATACGCAGTTTCAGCAGCGCTTCCGCCCGGAGAACTTTGTCGCTCAGCAGATTTAAGGCGATAAGGAAATACGATTTTGCTTCGTCGTGCTTCCCGGTAAAATACAAAGCATCCGCGAACCGAAACGCGACTGAGCCTGTCGGCTGAGACCCAAACAGCTTTCGGTAAAGTTGGGCTGCGATACGGTACCTACGGCACTCGAACAATGCCCCAGCTAGTTCGCTCAGGAAAAAGCCTTGTTCGAGAAGGTTCGGCCTAAGTCGTTTCGCTTCGTTGAGCTGCAGAAAAGCATTCTGGCTATCCCCTCGCATCATGTAGAGATTGGCAAGGGAGTAGTGGATCAGAGCTGCCCCCTCATCGTCACCTTCTGCGTGGTCGAGTGCAGCCAGATAGAAGCGCCTTAAGGCTTCCGCATCGATGAAGTTGTGTTGGGTGTCCATGAAAGCAGAGACAACAGCAGCATAGTATTCGTCGCCCTGCTCGTGAAGGCCGTTCTGGATCGCTAGATCGACTGCATCCTCCATGTCCTGGCATAGCGATTTCGATGCGAAAGCTGCGAGTTCCCGAAAGGGTGTAGCTAGCTCACGCGCAAGGCAAAGCCGCGCCATCTCAACAACGCGATCAAGAAGTCCCATGTGCCAACACGCGGCGAGAAGCCCGTAGACAAGCGTGGGTTCAAGAACCTCGGCTTGGTCCACAGCAGCTATAAATCTCATCTGCGCCGTTTCACCGTGCGCGATCGTCAGCGTATCCTTCTCGACCTTAATTGAAAGGACAACCCCTGTGCCGCCCTGATTTTGCTTCAAGCGGATGAATGGAAGGGAACGCCGAATATCAGTGAGAACTCTTTCAAATGACAGGCGGACCGACGTCGGCACATCATAGCTGATCGCGAGGCAGACCTGCTCTTGCTGACCGAGGCTCTTAAGCTGCCTAGTTCGCTCCAGCACGTCGCGGACACGCAGTCCCGCAGCGCGATCCCACCGTTCACAAAGCTTGACGGTTACCGAACTCGCGCCGTCACGCCGCTGCTGGTTTGCCTCGCTCGACCAAATCCAATGAAGTTCACGCGTTGGCACACACGCCCGAACCACTATCGACGGAACTCCTAATTGGTCCATATATCGAAGCCGGTCCATTTTGACGGGTACCCTTTTGGCTTCACGCGGGTTGTCGGTACCTTTCATCTGGACGTAAAAGAGCAGACCTGTTGCTGTCCCGTCGTCCTCGAAGATTTCTACCTCAAGGTCGATACCGTAGTCTCCGGTCTTTCTTCTGCAGACCCACGCATCGGGCATCGTGGCCTCGAAGAGCTTGATCGACAGATCTTCGATTTGGTGAGATCGGTGACGTGTTGGCAACTATCGGTTCCAAGGTCGGACAGAGACTATATAAGCCTGATCTAAATCGAGAATGACTAGCTGGAGCACCATGCACCCAAAATCACAATCTCTCCACACACAATCAGAGGCGAACCGTGGTCTCCTGCTGATGCAGCCAAGTCCCGCTCTGTCGCGTCACCCAATTCTAGCGTGTGGAGCGTCTTCGGATCCACGACTGCGACAAATTGGCTCGTCAGCAATCCGGAACGACCAGACGTATGGTTTATGGACCTAAATTGCGATAACGCCCTAGAATTTCTCAAAGCCCCCCCAAATTATCTTTGAGGCAAGGTTTCACACCTACAACTGTGATTAGACAATGTGCTACCGAATCAATATCACGGTAATCGGACACACAAGGAGACTGGAATGTCGCTTTCGACCGGATCCATCAGCCAACTCCGCAAAGACCGCAAGCGCCCAACGGAAGAACATCCCACCTACAAAGTGGTAATGAACCGCCCCGGCTTTTCCGGAGACCGTTTGGCTTAAGTTATGCGGCCATGGCTGGTGCGTCCAGCATGGCGTAGTATCGCTCTTCGGCCTCGGCTGGCGGTATGTTGCCGATGGGCTCCAGAAGGCGGCGGTTGTTGAACCAATCGACCCATTCGAGCGTGGCGAACTCCACGGCTTCGAAGTTGCGCCATGGTCCTCGCCGATGGATGACCTCGGCCTTGTAAAGACCGTTGATCGTTTCGGCGAGAGCATTGTCGTAACTATCACCAACGCTTCCGACCGACGGCTCGATGCCTGCCTCCGCCAGCCGTTCGGAATAACGAATGGACACATATTGCGAGCCGCGGTCGGAATGATGAACCAGCCCGCCACGTTTGACGGGCCGCCGATCATGAAGCGCCTGGTCGAGGGCATCGAGCACAAAGCCCGCATGGGCCGTTCGGCTTGCCCGCCAACCGACGATACGGCGGGCGAAGGCATCAATGACGAACGCCACGTAAACGAAGCCCTGCCAGGTCGCGACATAGGTGAAATCGGATAACCACAGCATGTTCGGCGCGGGAGCGAAGAACTGTCGGTTCACCCGGTCTAGCGGACACGGGGCAGACTTGTCCGACATGGTTGTTTTGACTGGCTTGCCGCGAATGACGCCTTGAAGCCCCATCATTCTCATAAGCCGAGCGACGGTGCAGCGGGCAATATCGTAACCCTCTCGCTGCAACTGCCGCCAGACTTTGCGCACGCCATAGACCTGGAAGTTCTCGTTGAACACCCGGCGTATCTCGACTTTCATGGCAATATCATTCCGTTCGCGGGCTGACAGGCGGTCCACGTCCGTGCGTTTGGCAACGACCTCATAGTAGGTGGACGGGGCAATCGGCAGCAGCCTGCAAATCGGCTCGACCCCGAGCACCGAGCGGTGTGCATCGATGAAGGAAATCATCGCTTCAGTGGGCGGTCGAGCTCCGCCTGGGCAAAATACGCCGAGGCTTTGCGTAAAATCTCATTCGCCTGACGAAGCTCCCGGTTCTCCCGCTCCAAAGCCTTCATCTTCTCCGCCACGTCACTCGGCAAACCTGCACGCTTGCCGCTGTCGACCTCGGCCTTCTTCACCCATTCATTGAGCGTATGCGCCGAGCAGCCGATCTTGGCCGCTATGGAAGATACAGCCGCCCACCGGGAAGGATGTTCGGCTTCATGATCGGCCACCATTCGAACGGCCCGGGCGCGGACTTCAGGAGAAAATTTGTTCGTCGTCTTGCTTGTCATAGACCCTACTTCTCACGAGTTGGGGTCTCCGGCAAAGCCGGGGCGGTTCATAACCAGAGAGCTTCGATTTCTTCAGTCAAGCGTGGAACGTGAACCACAATCAGCATGGTCGCTGATCAGCAAGGCTTCCAATTCGGCGAAACGAAAGAAGAAATAAGCATACGCATGGGGGATCTTTACTCTTCGCTTGATTGGCAACGCGAGGTCGGGCCGATCGAACACGGTGAGCCTGAGGCTCATCGCTCACCGTGGCGGCGCGACTTTGCTCGATTGATACACAGCAGTGCATTCCGTCGACTGCAGGGTAAGACCCAAGTCTTCCCTGGACACGAGAGTGACTTTTTCCGAAACCGGCTCACCCATTCGCTTGAGGTAGCCCAGATCGCGAAGTCCATCGCCATAAGGCTGAACGCAACACACCCATTATTTCGATCAAAAAAGCAAAAGATCGATCCGGACATCGTTGAGTTCGCCGGCATGGCGCACGACCTAGGTCATCCTCCGTTCGGCCATAATGGCGAAGAAGCACTCGACGAATGCATGCGTGAGAAGTAACCGTTGCGAGGACCCCACATTTCCAGAGGGTTTCGGCTCGCGCATAGTTCGGCTCTGACATGATTGTGGGAGACGGAACTATGGATTTCGGACCAGTCGATTTCGACGAGAAGGCGTCACCGCATAGTGCTGATGACAATCATCAGCACTATGCTACGAGCGAAGTTGTCGATGATAGGCGGGCACCTCGCCGTGTCGAGGTTTTGCTCGGCAAAGAACGCCGGCGCCGTTGGAGCGCTGATGAGAAGGCGGAAATCACGGCGGCCAGCTTCGTGCCTGGTGCAAATATCTCTGCCGTTGCGCGCCAATATGGCGTGAGCCAGGGGCTGCTGCACTATTGGCGGCGCTGCGCGCGAGAGCACATGTCGGATGACGAGGAAATGCGCTTTGTGCCGGTTGTCAGGGCCGATGAAGGCTTGGGCGGCCCGGCCGCGGTGACGGCGCTGATGATCCGTGTCGAAATCAACGGCGCCTGTGCCGTGATCGAGGGTGGCATCGATGAGCAGGCACTGTGCATGGTGTTCAAAGCGCTCAGGGCCTCGGCGTGATCTCACTTGGATCGGATTTGCGGATCATGATTGCTTCAAAACCGGTGGACTTCAGGAAGGGCATCAATGGGCTGGCGGCGCTGGTATCGACTGCGCTCGGCGCCAACCCATACTCAGGCGACATCTATGTCTTCCGCAGCAAGCGGAACGATCGTCTGAAGATGGTTGTCTGGGATGGCAGCGGCATGGTGCTGTTGACCAAGGTTTTGGAGGATCGGCGATTTACCTGGCCGGCTGTTCACGATGGAGCGGTTCGTCTCGGCGCCAGCGAATTGGCGCTTTTGCTCGATGGCCTGGACTGGACACGCGTGGAGAAGAAGCCGGTCAAACGGCCTGCAAAGATAGCGTGATCTCATTGGAATTGATCGACAATTCCGTGACGATATGCTAGATTTTGGCATGCTCGATCGTGGCCAACATCTGCCGCGGGATCCTGACATTCTGGTCGGCATGATCCTGGAAAGAGACGCTGAAATCGAGCGTCTCAAGGTGCTGTTGAAGTCGGCCCATGCAAAGCCCTTTGGCCAACGATCCGAACAGTTAGCCCATGTGGTCGAAGGTCAGATCCGTCTCGATCTGGGAGACGTGGCCGTTGAGTCTGAGGTGGCTTCGGAAAGCGAAGGTACAGGCCTCCCGAAAATGCCGCGCCCGGCAAGGAACCATTCTCAGCCTCGTCGCAACATCGGCGCTTTGCCGGAGCATCTTGAGCGAGTTGTCGAGGTCATCGAGCCATCCTCGTTGGAATGTGCCTGCTGCCAGGGAAAGCTCCATCGTATCGGAGAAGACCAGAGCGAGGTCCTGGCGTCACGGCCGGCAACGCTCTATGTCCTGCGCACGGTGCGCCCGAAATATGCCTGCCGGGCCTGCGAGGCCGGCATCGTTCAAGCGAAGGCGAAGCCTCGGCTGTTCGACGGAGGGCTGGCCACGACGTCCATGATCAGCAATGTCGTGGTATGGCGATATGCTTGGTATCTGCCGCTCAACCGCCAGGTTCAGATGTTGAAGGGTCAGGGTGTCCGGCTCGATACGTCAACGCTTTGCGGTTGGGTGAAACGCTCCGCCTGGTGGCTGAAATCGCTCTACGACAAGCTATTAGCCTATATCCATAGTCATTCTCGGGTCTTTGTCGATGAAACCCGAATGCCGGTACTCAAGCGAGACCGAACACGAACCAAGATTTGTCAGTTCTGGGCTCACGCCGTGGACGATCGGCCCTGGAATGGTCCAGCCTATCCGGCTGTCGCCTATGTCTTTGCGCAAGGTCGGGGAAAGACGGAGATCCAGTCGCAGTTGGTCCGCTATAGCGGGATTTTGCAGGTTGATGCGTACAAGGCCTACAAGAGCCTGACCCGACCGGATCGCCGGGCCGGCAGCATTGCGCTTGCCTACTGCCTGGCCCATGCGCGTCGCAAGTTTGTCGATGTCTTCAAGAAGTACAAATCCGAGCTGGCCAAGGTGGTGATCGAACGCCTGGCTGAGGTCTATGCGATCGAGGCCTCAATCCGCGCAACGAGCGCCGAACACCGGCTCGGTGTCCGGCAAGCAAAGAGCAAGGTCCTGATGGCTGATCTGAAAGTGCTCCTGATGGACGCGCTCAAAGATATATCCGCCAAGGACCCAGTCGCTTCCGCCATCAAATACACGCTTGGCCATTGGGCTGGCCTGACCCTCTTCCTTGAGGATGGAAGACTTGAAGTCGATTCCAACACCGTCGAGCGTAATATGCGCAGCGTCGCACTCGGGCGCGTCAACAGCCTGTTCGCCGGCAGTGATGGCGGTGCCGAGACCTGGGCCATATTAGGCTCTTTGCTGACCACGGCCAAATTGAACGGGCTCGATCCCTATACCTGGCTCAATGACGTTCTTGAACGCATCGTGTCCGGGGAGATAAAGTCTACCTCGCTTTGGCGTTGCCTGCCGTGGCATTGGAAACAGGAACATGCGGATATGAACATGGCGGTAGCAGCGTGAAGGCTCCCAAGCGTGCAAAGCTTCTGACGCTTGATCAGTTGGAGGCGTGGTTCGACAAGGCAGAGCCGGCGCCACCATGCCGGGGCGTGTCAACGCTCAATGGGTTCCTGACGGGATTGGCCGCAGGTCCGGTCTTCCTGCTTCCCAATGACTGGATGTTCCATGTCATTGGGAAGCACGAGGAAAAGGCCTTCGTCGGAAACAAGACCTACGCCGTGATCGAAACGATCGTCGATCACTACAACCTCATCGCTCACCAACTGACGGCGCCCGGCCGGTATGCACCGATGTTCATGCGCACGGATGATGAGGAAGTCCTGCCTGGCGATTGGGCCGATGGGTTCTATGGCGCCATCAAACTGAACCTGGCAGCCTGGGCGCCTCTCATGGCCGAGAAACAGACCGGCGAACCCATCATGGCCATATTGATGCAAGCCACCGAGGCAGATCTCCTCGAAATGGTCTCAGCAGTGTACCCGAGGCCGCCCGAGGCCCTCCTTAAAGACGCATGGCGTGCCATCCCAACCGCCGTCGAAACCATCTACGCGCACTGCAAACCAATGCGCTTCAATCCCGGCGCTCCAGCAAACGATATCTCGTAGGAAAGATCCCCCAGAGGCACCTCGTCAAGCGTCAAGCTAAATCCGTGTGGGGCGCTCGCAACGGATACCGTGAGAATGGTGGCTTCGAGGGCAACGCGCAAACTCTGCACATTCTTGCTCGACTTGAAAAAAAGAGTACCGGTTCGACTCCTGAAGACTTTAAGCAATTCAAAGACGACGGCTCGGATAATAGGGTCGGGCTGAATCTCACCTACAGATCGCTCAGCGCCATCCTGAAGTATGATGCCGCGATTCCATTAACGTCGGACAATCGCCCCGCTGGGAAGAAACAAAAGGTCGTCAAAGGCTACTACGAAAGCGAACGCGAATTAGTAGAAAGAATAAAAAAGTCCGTAGTGGGCGATGCACATTATGCGGACTTCAAAACCATTGAATGCTCCATAATGGACATAGCTGATGACATCGCATACTCCACTTACGATCTTGAGGATATATTCAAGAGCGGATTCCTCAAGCCTCTCGATCTCTTTGACCTAAACCATGATATATATAAAAATGTCGTAGACACGATAAATGAACGCATAATCAAGCAATACCCTGGAATTGATGTTGTAGTAGATATTGAAACAGTACATCAGGTTCTGCACTTTGTATTCCAAGACATCTTCAGTGTCTCGAAGGACGACATAAAACTCGTTCGAAACAAATCCGTTTCGCCAGAGCAGAAGAAGATGATTTTCTCAGCTCAGGCCCACAGCTGGTCCAATGTGATGGCAGAAAACGGATATCACCGGACAGACTTCACTTCTTCGCTCATTCAGATGTTCATAGAGGGTGTCGAGGTGGTGAAGCACAAATCACACCCGCAGCTCCATCAAGCTAAACTTGAGATTGATACGTTTGTTGCTGTCGAAACGTTGAAAAACATCACGTATCAGGCGATTATTCGATCCCCCGCACTACAGGTCGTGGAGTTTCGTGGAAAAGACATTGTTAAGAAAATATTTGTCGCAATAACGAAAGACGACGGGGACAGATTACTTCCCAGTGACTTCAGAGAGCTATACAAAGCGTCTCCCGGCAAAGATGAAAAGCTTCGAGTGGTTTGCGATTTCATCGCAGGTATGACGGATAGGTACGCGATTGAGTTCTATAGCCGTCTGTACGGCGCAAACGGGCTCACCATGCACAAGCCATTCTAAGGAGTTGGTAAGCAAAAACTTAAAAGTCTTGTTCGGTAAAGAGGTGAATATCTTGGGCGATCGGGCCGAGCTAAAAAAAATAATCGAAGCCGTCGAAAATTTCTACGACGCGGATATTTACGCGTACTCTGCACCGATTGACCATGAGGGCTTTGGGCGGATCGTAAAGAGTTTTCGAAAACGGCGACCTAATGCAATCCTCATACTCACGACCTCAGGCGGGCTAGCTAATTCAGCTTATAAGATCGCGCGGTTCTTTCAGGAACAGTACGAAGAGTTCTTCATCTGCCTTCCTAGCGTATGCAAGAGCGCCGGCACATTACTCGCCATTGGAGCCCATAAATTGATCATGGGGCCTTTCTCCGAACTTGGCCCGCTCGATGTCCAACTCTACGAACGCGATGAGATCTTTTCTCGAAAATCAGGCTTGTTGAGCCATTCTGCGTTCGACGCGCTTAAACAGGAAGCCTTCTCCCTGTACGAACACTTCCTTCTGTCGATTAAGGCTAGAAGCGGCGACAATATCAGCTTTCCCGTAGCGTCATCTGTAGCTGGCGACTTAGCCGGCCACCTGATGGCACCTATATTTGAACAGATATCACCGAACGTGCTTGGCAGTGACTTTAGAGACCTACAAGTGGCCATCCATTATGGTAGCCGCCTGGCGCAATATTCCGAGAATATCAGCGATGCAAATATCCAACTGCTTACTGAAAATTATCCGTCCCACGATTTTATCATAGACACTCAAGAGGCTTCTGAGCTTTTTTCAAACGTCGAAGCTCCCGATGAAACTCTTTGGAAACTTATCGGAACAATAGCCCAGTTCGTGCTTTCGGAGAGCGAAAGCGGCATCGTTAATCGACTCAGCTCACTTACCGATCCAAAAGCGACCGAGGAACAGGACAATGAGGATGAGGAAGACATCTTTGAAGATAAAGACCACGCCGGAAACATGGGTAGTGGCGCAGACCCAGATCGCGAAGGCCATAATCGAAAGGGGTCGCAAGGAACACATACCCCCGAAAGTCACGGCCCCAGCGAAACCGACGACGAAGCTGGCGGTGAGACAACTACCGCTTGAGCTTCTGTCCATCTGAGATCGGACAGCTTGTGTAGCCCTATATCCGTGTTTGAGGGGTGAAGAAGCATCACATCCATGCTAAGGGCGGATATTGAGCGCCCGACTCTGCGGATCGATACGCATCAGCCGATCTAGCACATTCACAATGCCTGACATCATACCAACCTTGCCGCTCTAAAGTCCGTGATGACGCCTTCTGCTGGAAGCGGAAAGCGATACCTCGCTCGTGCTCCATTCACCGGCCAAGAGAAACTCCCCCGAGAAGAGCCTAGGTTACCGCAGCTTACACCGACGGAAAACTCTGCTGCCATCAGAATGGTCGACCATCTAAAGCCCGCAGGTGCATTGTGCCGGTCGATAGAGCCAAGATTTCGGTACACTTTTACAGCTGTTTTGGTACAATACGTGGCTAGAAGCGGGAAAGACATATCGCGCAAACCATTGATTCAAAAGTCATGTTTCACACCCCTCAACCAGCCTCATGCCGGCACGGGGCACCACATCTTCCCGAAAAATCCAGACATTCCGTACCCACCCGCACATGACACGATGACACAGAGGCGGCACTAAGGGTTTTCCTGTGGCGGCTTGCGGGATAAGAAGACACCGGGCAAATGGCCGCCGACCATGGGACCCGCTGGACCATCACGACAATGTGCCGGATAGGCGCGAGCCGCGGCAGGACCATGGCCGTTTACACCAAGGCCAATTCTGTTACAGCTTCGGCAAAATTCCGCCCCGGTGGCGGCATAGACGGCAATCGTCGACACGAAAATTGAAGGAGACAAGCATGGCGCTGGCAGCTACCACCCCCCAGACCCGCAAGGGCCTCGGTTATGCGGTTTTCATGACGGTTGCGATGGCCGCCACCGTTGGCAGCGCCCTCGGCTTCGAGCATATCGGCGGCTATATTCCCTGCGCGCTCTGCCTTCTCGAACGCGAGCCCTATTATTACGGCGTCCCGATCGGCATCCTGGCAATCGGCGCCTGCGTTCTCAGCCTGCCAACCTGGATCGTCCGTCTGCTTCTCGTCATACTCGGCATCATGATGCTGGTCGGCGCCGGCATGGGCGTCTATCATTCGGGCGTCGAATGGGGCTTCTGGCCCGGCCCGACCGCCTGCGGCGGCAGCACGGCCATCACCACCAATGCCGGCAATCTTCTGGGTGACCTCAACACCGTGCACGGCCCGTCCTGCGCCGATGCGGCGCTTCGCGTCCTGGGCCTCTCCTTCGCCGGCTGGAATGTCGTTGCTAGCGTCTTCCTCGCAGCCGTCGCCTTCATCGGCGCAAAAAAGGCCGCCTGAGGCGGCCTTCATTCCGAACGGCAAAAGCGGCAAGCGCCGTGCAGCCCGATGATCAGGGCTGCAACTCGGTATCCCAGTAGAGATAGTCCATCCAGCTTTCATGCAGGTAGTTCGGCGGGAAAAGCCGGCCATTGTTGTGGAGATCCTGCACGCTCGGCGCATAGGGCTTCTGGTGCGGCACCATGCCTGCCTGCTTCGGAAGCTTGCTGCCCTTCCTCAGATTGCAGGGCGAGCAGGCCGCCACCACATTTTCCCAGGTCGTCTCGCCGCCATGCGCCCGCGGGATGACGTGATCGAAGGTGAGATCGTCATGCGCCCCGCAATACTGGCATTCGAACTTGTCGCGCAGGAACACGTTGAAGCGGGTAAAGGCCGGGTTGCGGGTCGGCTGGACATAGGTCTTGAGGCTGACGACGCTCGGCAGCTTCATGGTGAAACTGGGTGAGCAGACCGAATGGTCGTATTCGGCGATGATGTTCACACGGTCAAGAAAGACCGCCTTGATCGCGTCCTGCCAGGACCACAACGACAAGGGATAGTAACTCAGCGGCCGGTAGTCAGCGTTCAACACGAGCGCCGGCAAGGCCTGCGGGGAGACTGCAATCGTCAAGTGACGCTCCTACCCGATTCGGCATCTATCTCCTCTATATTAGGTCCGTTGTTACAGGATTGTGAAGCCCAATAAATGCAGTGGGATACTTCCTTTCGGCAAGCACCGTGCAAAGCCCTGCGCGCAAGGCTTTTGACTGCCGCCGCAAGCCGTTGCGAACGCCTGTTTCAGGCCACGGGCAGCGCCTCGCGACGCATCGTCGCGGCATAATGCGCCCAGAAAAGCCGGGCCGCGACGGAGCGGTAGGGGGCCCATGCCGCAGCGATCCCGGCCACCTGGCGGATATCCGGCCGCGCTTCCAGGAGAAGCCCCCGGCCAACAGCCGCCCTCAGCGCCACATCGCCGGCAGGAAAGATATCCGGATGCCCGCCGCAGAACATCAGATAGACTTCTGCCGTCCATGGCCCGATACCGGGAAGCGCCACGAGCCGACGCATCGCCTCATCCGCGTCAAGCAGACAGATACCCTCTAGCTCGATGCCGCCGCTGTTGACGGTGTCGGCGAGGCCCTTGAGCGTCGAAGCCTTCGCCCGTGACAGACCGAATGTGGCGATCACTTGTGGGTCGAGCGCCGCATAGCGCTCCGCCGTCACCGGCCCCGATGCCTCGATCCGCCGCCAGATCGCATCCGCACTGGCGCGCGACACCATCTGCGACACGATGATCGAGGCAAGCCCACGGAACCCCGGCTCCGCCAGCCTCAGCGGCAGCGGCCCGGCAATCTCCGCCACCGGCACGAGCCGCGGATCGATGATGAGCAGTTGCGCAAGGCCGGCCTCGACATCGGCGTCGCTTCGGATGATTGTCAAAACCACAGTCTCCCTCGTATTCCCCATTGGCCGCCCGGCAAAAACCATGGCACAACAAGCCATGCCAGCCGCCTCTCCCAATAGCCCTGTCTTCCGCTTCGCGCCAAGCCCGAATGGCCTTCTCCATCTCGGCCATGCGTTCTCCGCCCTCATCAACCAGAACATGGCAAGCGCTACGGGCGGGCGCCTGTTGCTGCGCATCGAAGATATCGATCTCACCCGCTGCACAGACGAATTCGAACAGGCGATCTACCGCGATCTCCAATGGATCGGCCTTTCCTGGGAAGAGCCGGTGCGGCGGCAATCGCAGCATTTCGATCTCTACCGGCAGTCACTGGAGACTTTGCGTGAGATGGGCCTCGTCTATCCCGCCTTTCTAACCCGTGGCGAGGTGAAGGCGCATGTGGCCGAACACGAGGCGAGCGGCGCCGCATGGCCGCGCGATCCGGACGGCTCGCCGCTCTATCCCGCCACCGACCGTGAGCGCAGCGATACCGAGAGGCGGAAGCTGATGGCAGGCGGCATCCGCCATGCCTGGCGGCTCGATATCGCCAAGACGCTTGCCTTCGCAGGAACACCCCTGTCCTGGCAGGAAACCGGCACGGGAGCGCCCGAGGTCATTGCCGCCGACCCGTCAGCCTGGGGCGATGTCGTTCTGTCGCGCTCCGATGCCCCGTCGAGCTATCACCTGTCGGTCGTAGTCGACGATGCGCTGCAAGGGGTGACGCATGTGGTGCGCGGCCGCGATCTCTATGAAAGCACCGCCATCCACCGGTTGCTGCAGGTCCTGCTTGGCCTGCCGGAGCCGGTCTATCATCACCACCGGCTGATCCTCGGTGCCGATGGCCGCAAGCTTTCCAAAAGCGAGGGATCAACCGGAATTGCGGCCTTGAGAAACGAGGGGTTCGTGCCCGCCGATATCCGCCGCCTCGTGGGTCTCGGCGTCGGCCTCTGACTGTTCCCGTCTCTTGGCGCGGCGCTGCTTCTGCACCTGGTTGACGACCGAATAGACCCGGTACTTCAGGATCGCCGCATTGAACTCTGCGCCGAGCATGAAGATCACGCCCACCATATAGAGAAACACCAGCACGATCATGATCGACGCCAGCCCCGCATAGGTGGCGGCATAATTGGCAAAGGTCGACAGATAGGCGGCAAAGCCGAAGCCGAACAGCGTCCAGATCACGATCGTCAGAACCACGCCCGGCAGCACGTCGATGATCCGCCTTTTGCCCGAAGGCAGCCATTTGTGGGAAAACAGAAGCCCGATCAAGAGAAGCAGGCCGGTGCCGACAAGGCCCCAGTTGGCGACCGCATTGAGGTCGCTCATCAGCCAGGGGAATTTGGTTTCCGCATAGCGCTGCGCCACCGGCACGGCGAGAAGCACGATGCTGATCACGGCAAAGATGACGACCGCCACCACCACATAGCCGAGGCTCGCCAGACGCGTCACGTACCAGGCACGCGTTTCCGTCATCCGATAGGCGCGGTTGAGCGAGATGCGCAGCGCCTCGACCCCGTTTGAGGCGAAATAGGCGGCGGCAAGCACCGAGACGGTCAGCAGCCCGCCGCGCGGCATCTCGATTACCCGCTGGATTTCCGAGGCGATCGGCGTGGCTATATCCGCCGGCCAGGCATCGAACATCAGGTGGATAGCCGTATCGGAAAAGCCGCCGGCACCGAGAAAGCCCGCAAGAGCCGTGCCGAAGATCAGGAAGGGAAACAGCGCCAGAAGCCCCGATAGCGCCACATGGCTTGCCATCGCCCAGCCGTCATCCTCGGTGAAATGCCAATAGGCGTCCCACAACACTTTGAAGGCCAGCCTGTGCCATCGCGGCCTGCGCATCTCCTCCGTCAATGGACACTCCGTTGTGACTTCCAGCGAAATATGGGAGGAACACTCTCGATTGTACAGACGCTCCGCCCAAAAGCGCCCACGGGAAGTGCCCCACATGACTGTAGCAAGAACGATCATCGTCACCGGCTGTTCCTCCGGTATCGGCGCCTATTGCGCCAGAGCGTTAAAAAGTGATGGCTGGCGTGTCTTCGCGACAGTGAGGAAGGCAGAGGATCTGGCAGCGCTGGAGGCAGACGGCATCGAGGCGCTGCTGATGGACTATACGAAGCGCGATACGATCGACAGCCTGGTCGAGACGGTCGTCGAACGCACCGGCGGACAGATCGACGCGCTGTTCAACAATGGCGCCTATGGCCAGCCCGGTGCGGTGGAAGACCTTTCGACCGACGTGTTGCGCGAGCAGTTCGAGACCAATCTTTTCGGCTGGCATGAGCTGACCCGCCAGATCGTGCCGCTGATGCGCGCCAGAGGCCGGGGCCGCATCGTCAACTGCTCGTCCATCCTCGGTCTCATTCCCTATCGCTACCGCGGCGCCTATACCGCGTCGAAATACGCGCTCGAAGGACTGACGCTGACGCTTCGGATGGAGCTTGCCGGATCAGGCATCGAGGTGAGCCTCATCGAACCCGGCCCGATCGAGAGCCGCTTCACCGCCAATTCGCTCGCAAAGATCAACCAGCATATCGATCTCGAAGGCTCCGTTCACGCCAAGGAATACAAGCGCCAGCTCAAACGGCTGAACGGGCGGGGCCAGATCAGCAGGCACAAGCTTGGCCCCGATGCCGTCCATGCCGTGCTCGATCACGCCTTGAACGCGCCACGCCCGAAGCCGCATTATCTGGTGACGCGACCGGCAAAGCAGGGCGTCTTGCTGAAACGCTTGCTTCCGGCGCAACTCTTCTACACGCTGATGCGCCGTATCGACTGACAACTGACGGGAGGCAGGACATGTCGAGCTTCACCACCATTCTCGCGCTGATCGTGATGGGCCTTGTCGTGCTCGTCCTGATCCGCGGCCTTTTCAACATGCTGAAGGGCACCGACGCCAACCGGTCCAACAAGCTGATGCAGCTGCGCGTGCTTCTCCAGGCAATCGCCGTCGTGCTGATCATGCTGACGCTGTGGATCACCGGCGGCGGCCGCCCGACCTGAGGAGACCGGACTTGGTCAAACTGAACAAGATCTACACCCGCACCGGCGACAACGGCACGACCGGCCTCGTCTCCGGCCCGCGCCGGGAAAAATTCGACCTGAGGGTCGAGGCCTATGGCACGGTCGACGAGACCAACTCGGCCGTCGGCATGGCCCGTCTCCATACGGCAGGCGTCGAGGAACTCGATGTCATGCTGGTCCGCATCCAGAACGATCTCTTCGATCTCGGCTCGGACCTCGCCACACCCGATACGGACGAGGAATTGAGCTACGAGCCGCTGCGCATCATCGAGGCGCAGGCGGATCGGCTGGAGCGCGAGATAGACGCCCTGAACGGCGAGCTCGACCCGCTGAAATCCTTCGTGCTTCCCGGCGGAACGCCCGCCGCCGCCCATCTGCATATGGCGCGAACCATCGCAAGACGCGCTGAACGGCTGATGGTCGAGCTGTCGCGACAGGAAACGGTCGGCGCCGCGGCACTCAAATACATCAACCGCCTGTCGGATTTCCTCTTCGTCGCCGCCCGTTTTGCCAATGACCGCGGACAGGCGGATATCCTATGGGTGCCGGGCAAGCACAGGTGAGGCGTGGTAGCTGTGCAGAATGTCAGGCGCATTGGTCCGACGCCGCACACACCCGCGACCTGTCGGCAATCTCCATTTCCTGATTGCCGGCCCGCAGCAAGTGCCGCCGCCGGTCGAATAGCGATATGAGAAAAGCGCAATACGCGACACCGAATCCGCGTTGTAATCGGGTGAAAAATGCGTATCCATGTCGCCCACTGACAATTGAGAAGACGACAAATGTCGCAGTTTGCCGTCAGTGAAAGTCAAGGAAGGACCCCATGAAGATCCTGGTGCCTGTAAAGCGCGTCGTCGATTACAACGTGAAGATCCGTGTGAAGCCGGACGGCACGGGTGTTGAACTTGCCAACGTGAAGATGTCGATGAACCCGTTCGACGAAATCTCCGTCGAAGAGGCGCTGCGTCTCAAGGAATCCGGCAAGGCAACAGAGGTCGTCGTCGTCTCGATCGGCCCGGCCAAGGCGGAAGAAACGCTGCGCACCGCGCTCGCCATGGGCGCCGACCGCGCCATCCTCGTCGAGACCGACGATCTGGTCGAGCCGCTCGCCGTCGCCAAGATCCTGAAAGGTGTCGTTGATGCCGAGCAGCCGGGCCTGATCATTGTCGGCAAGCAGGCGATCGATGACGATTCGAACCAGACGGGCCAGATGCTGGCAGCCCTTCTCGGCTCCGCCCAGGCGACCTTTGCCTCCAAGATCGAGATCGCCGGCGACAAGGCGACCGTCACCCGCGAAGTCGATGGCGGTTCGCAGACGATCGAGGTCAAGCTTCCGGCCGTCGTCACCACCGACCTGCGCCTGAACGAACCGCGTTACGCCTCGCTGCCCAACATCATGAAAGCGAAGAAGAAGCCGCTCGACAAGAAGGCTCCGGCCGATTTCGGCGTCGACACCGCACCGCGCCTCAAGGTGCTGAAGACCGAAGAACCGGGCGGCCGCAAGGCCGGCGTCAAGGTGGCAAGCGTCGAAGAGCTGGTATCCAGCCTCAAGACCGCCGGCATCATCTGATCGCGCAGGAACAGGAGCAAACATCATGACCATTCTTCTTCTTGCCGAAAACGATGCGTCCGGCCTGTCCGACCAGACCGCCAAGGCGCTGACCGCAGCAACTCAGATCGGTGGCGACGTGCATGTGCTGGTTGCCGGCGCAGGCGCCAAGGCTGCAGCGGAAGCCGCTGCCAAGCTGTCCGGCGTCGCCAAGGTTCTCGTTGCCGACGATGCCTCGCTCGCCAACAATCTCGCCGAACCGCTCGCAGCTTTGATCGTCTCGTTGGCACCGTCCTATGACGTGATCATCGCTCCGGCCACCACCTCCGCCAAGAACGTCCTGCCGCGCGTTGCAGCCCTGCTCGACGTCGCCCAGGTCTCGGAAATCATCGAGGTCGTTTCGGCCGACACGTTCAAACGCCCGATCTATGCCGGCAACGCGGTCCAGACGGTGCAGTCGACCGACGCAAAGAAGGTCATCACCGTGCGCACCGCCTCCTTTGCCGCAACGGCAGAAGGCGGCTCTGCCTCGGTCGAAAGCGTCTCGGCTGCCGGCAATCCGCGCGTATCGAGCTTCGTCTCGGACGCGCTCGCCTCGTCCGAGCGCCCGGAACTGACCTCTGCCAAGATCATCATCTCCGGTGGCCGTGCACTCGGCTCGTCGGAAAAGTTCCAGGAGGTGATCCTTCCGGTCGCCGACAAGCTCGGTGCCGCCGTCGGTGCCTCGCGCGCCGCCGTCGATGCCGGCTACGCCCCCAACGACTGGCAGGTCGGCCAGACCGGCAAGGTGGTCGCCCCCGATCTCTACATCGCGGTCGGCATTTCCGGCGCCATCCAGCACCTCGCTGGCATGAAGGACTCGAAAGTCATCGTCGCCATCAACAAGGACGAAGAGGCACCGATCTTCCAGGTTGCCGACTACGGCCTCGTCGGCGATCTCTTCGACATCCTGCCGAAACTCGAAAAGGCCCTCTGATAGGGCTCTTCGTCTCGCAGGTGCGAAAAAGCTGGCAAAAACATGGCCAGGCGAATAGAAAAAATGCCGAGCCGCAACACGCGGCCCGGCATTTTCAATAAAGAGCGCGCGCAAAACAAATGCGGGCCTGGCAAGGGAGCGGGTAAGGCTATGGCCATGAAGAATATCGGCATCGTCGGCGCAGGTCAGATGGGCTGCGGTATTGCGCATGTATCCTCGCTCGCCGGCTACAAGGTACAGATCTACGATCTGGCGGCCGACCGGATCCAGGCGGCACTGGCAACCATCAACGGAACGCTTGCCCGCGCCGTATCGAGCGGCAAGCTGACCGACGAGGAGCGCAATGCAGCCCTCTCCAAGATCTCCGGCTCCGACAACGTCAACGATCTCGCCGCCATGGACATCGTCATCGAAGCCGCGACCGAGGACGAGAGCGTCAAGCGCAAGATCTACGCCCATGTTTGTCCCGTATTGAAGCCGGAAGCGCTGCTCGCGACCAACACCTCGTCGCTGTCGATCACCAGGCTCGCTTCCGCGACCGACCGCCCCGAGCGCTTCATGGGTATTCATTTCATGAACCCGGTGCCGGTGATGAAACTGGTCGAACTGGTGCGCGGCATCGCCACCGACGAGCCGACCTTCAGGGCCGCCAAGGAATATGTCGCCTCGCTCGACAAGACCGTCACCGTGTCGGAGGATTTCCCCGCCTTCATCGTCAACCGCATCCTGTTGCCGATGATCAACGAGGCGATCTACACGCTCTATGAAGGCGTCGGTTCCGTGGATGCGATCGACACCGCCATGAAGCTCGGCGCCAACCACCCTATGGGACCGCTGCAGCTTGCCGACTTCATCGGCCTCGATACCTGCCTGTCGATCATGCAGGTTCTCTATGACGGCCTGGCGGACAGCAAGTACCGCCCCTGCCCGCTTCTGGTGAAATATGTCGAGGCCGGCTGGCTCGGCCGCAAGTCCGGCCGAGGCTTCTACGATTATCGCGGCGAGACCCCGGTTCCCACCCGCTGATCAGAGGCGGCTCAGGAAGCCGCCCTGCTCTGTTCGACCCGCGCCTGCAGCATCCGCTCGAACGCCCGCTTGATCGCGTAGACATGCGGGTCCTTGTATTCGAAGCCCTTGTTGCGAAGGTGAATGAGCATTGTCGCATTGACTTCGAAGATCACCACATTGCCGTCGTGGTCCAGTCCGCAATCGATGCCGAAATAATCGAGCCCGACGCGCCGCTGGATTTCGGCAAGCACCGCCATCTGCCGCTCGCCGAAATAGCGTTCGGGATGATTGAGGAAATCTTCTTCCTCATGCCGCATCCATTCGATCTCGGCCATCCGGGTCGAAGCATGGTGGACTTTCCAGACATCGCCGATCGCCAGGTGATAGGGCAGGATCTCACCGCCGACGAAAATGAAGCGGTACTTGCGGAAATGCCCGTCCTTCGAGCTGTAGTCGACATAGTGGGTAAGGTAGAGCGACTGGTCACCGGCCTCTCCGGCAAATGCTACGAGCGTATCGGCATCAGCCACCAGTTCCATCATCTCCCCACCATGGAAACCGCTCTGCCGCACGATGACCGGCAGCGGCGGCGCCTCGCTTCGGCGGACGGCTGCGACGAGATCCGCGGGCATCACCTTCTTCGTCACCGGCATGACGGCGTTCGGCAGGTCTGCCAGCAGTTCGGCGATCGACTCGCGATTGGTTCCCGCAATCAGTGTCGGATGGTTGACCACCGGCAAGGAGAGGAGGTCCACCATCTCCCGCGTGGCATCGATCGTGTCGAGCCCGCGATCCGGCTCGGCAACGAGGTTAACGATGATATCCGCTCCGATATCGAGCTTTGCCGGATCATGGCTGTAGCCGGGAATGACGACGAAGAGGTCGGCGTCGAAAGGGGCACCCTTGATCAGGTCTTCATAGGGTGTGTTGCCGCCGACAGGCGAGAACAGCATCAGGGCGTGCAATTTAGCCGGTTGCGTCGCGGCCGGATAATGTCGGGCGGCGCCCATAGCCGCCACCTGACGGAAGCAGATTTTCGCCGCCTCCACATTGCCTAGCATCTGCTCGATACTGCCGCAGAGCAGCAGGACCTCGCGATCACTACCATCCAGCCTCAGGGCCTGCTGTGCGCAGAAGAGTGCTTCTTCGGGCCGGTCTAGGTCACGCAGCGCCAGCGCCTTGTTGTAAAGGGCCGTAAAATCGTCCGGAGCAAGGGTCAGGCCACGATCATAGGCGAGAAGCGCTGCGGCATTCTGGTTGCAATGCTGCAGCAGCGTGCCGAGACGAATCCAGCAGGCGGCATTTTTCGGCCTAGTCTTGCAGCTCTCGCTGGCAGCGGCAATGGCCCCGTCCATATCGCCGCGTGCCTTGAGCAGCTCGATGCGCTTTCCCTCGGCAAGCGCATGCTGGGGATCGAGCGCAAGCACTGCGCCGAAACCCTCCAATGCCTCGTCGAACCGCTTCATGTCGGCGAGAAGCAGCGCCCGCCTGTAAGTGAGGTCGACTTTGTCTCCCTGCCCCGAAGCAAGGATCATCGCGTAGCAGGAGAGCGCGCGCTCGAATTCACCATTGGCGTGACAGGCCTGGCCAAGCCCGCGGATCACCTGCGGATCGCCGGGACTTACCACCATCGCGGCCTCGAACCAGTTCACGGCCTCCTGGGTCTTGCCGGTCTGCAACATCAGGAAGGCCAGCGTGCTGCATGCGGCCGGATGACGGCGCACCGCATCCGACCAAGAGAGCAGAAGATCGATTGCTTCCTGGTAGTGACCGGCGCCCATCAGCGCGCTGGCCTGGCTGACGGCGGACGAGAAGGCCGCCTGATCATCGGGCTGCGAAGAAAGTAACTGATGCATGAAATCGACTTCTGGCGGGAGTAAATCTGGCGCAAAAATCCCCGTCCGGGCTTGCGCAAGGCTGTCCAAAACCCTGCGTGGAAATCTCTGGCGCTTACTCTGCCAAGCCTCAACCGAGGCGCGCAGATTGACGCATATCGGACCGTTTTGGCCGTTTCACGAGCCGATCGCCGCCTTGACCAGTGCGGCTGCGTCGGGGCTGTCCCAGGCCGCGGGACCGTTCATAGACGAGATGAGGCAACCCTTTTTGTCGAGGATCAGCGTCGCCGGCAGACCGAAAGCAAGCCCTTCCTTCTTCACCGCGTTGAAGACACCCATCGAACTGTCGCGATAAAAGCCGAGCCGATCGATCTTGTAGTCCTCCAAGAATTTTTTCGGCTTCTCGTCGCTGCCGGTATCGATATTGACCGCGACGACCTCGAAATCCTTGCCGCCCATCTTCACCTGAAGCGCGTTGAGTGCCGGCATCTCTTCCCGGCACGGCACGCACCATGTAGCCCAAAGATTGACCAGCACCGTCTTGCCCGAAAGATCCGCGGTCTTGATATCCTGCCCTCCGGGGCCTTTGAACGCCAGATCGATGCGTCGCGGCGGCTGTGCCTCGACCATCGCCGCCACCTGCCCCCTGGAGAAGCCGGCAACCGATTTCGCCAGTTCGGCCGAGCCTTCGCACTGCCCGGCAGAGGCCGTCAGAAGACTGCCCCCACCCTGGCCGCCCTCGCCATTGCCAGACCCCATGCTCGTCACGTATACCGCCACGGCACCGGCAAGGATCCCCGCGACGGCGGCAATCACGATCAATCGGACGGACGGAAGGCCAAGCGGTCTTTTGGACGTCATCAATCACTCCAGGACTTGAGCACAATGGCCGACAAGAAGGACGCGACCTCTTCCAACCAGATGTGGGGCGGACGCTTCGCTTCCGGGCCGGACGCGATCATGGAGGAGATAAATGCCTCGATCGGTTTCGACAAGAAGCTCTATGCCCAGGATATTCGCGGCTCGATTGCCCATGCCACCATGCTGGCCGAAAAAGGCATCATTTCGCGCGAAGATAAAGACAAGATCGTCGAAGGTCTGAACACGATCCTGTCAGAAATCGAAAGCGGCCAGTTCGAGTTTTCCCGCAAGCTCGAAGACATCCACATGAACATCGAGGCGCGACTGGCAACGCTGATCGGCCCGGCCGCCGGACGCCTGCACACCGCCCGCTCGCGCAATGATCAGGTGGCGCTCGATTTCCGCATGTGGGTCAAGGAGGAGCTCGCCAAGACCGAGAAGATGCTGACGGCCCTGATCGCAGCCTTCCTCGATCGCGCCGAGGAACATGCCGAGACGGTCATGCCCGGCTTCACCCATCTGCAGACCGCCCAGCCGGTCACCTTCGGCCACCATTGCATGGCCTATGTCGAAATGTTCGGCCGTGACCGCGCCCGCGTGCGCCACGCGATCGATCACCTGGACGAAAGCCCAATCGGTGCCGCAGCCCTTGCCGGCACCGGCTTCCCGATCGACCGCCACATGACGGCAAAGGCCCTCGGTTTCCGCGAACCGACCCGCAACTCGATCGACACCGTCTCCGACCGCGATTTCGCGCTGGAATTCCTCTCCGTCGCCGCCATCTGCGCCGTCCACCTGTCGCGTCTCGCCGAAGAGATCGTCATCTGGTCGACACCCCAATTCGGCTTCGTACGCCTGTCGGATGCCTTCTCCACCGGCTCTTCGATCATGCCGCAGAAGAAGAACCCTGATGCCGCCGAACTGGTACGCGCCAAGACCGGCCGTATCAACGGTTCGCTCGTCGCGCTGCTGACGATCATGAAGGGCCTGCCGCTCGCCTATTCCAAGGATATGCAGGAAGACAAGGAACAGGTCTTCGACTGCGCCGAGAACCTCGAACTGGCGATTGCCGCCATGACCGGCATGATGCGCGACATGACGATCCGCACCGACCGCATGCGCGCCGCCGCGGGCTCCGGCTATTCTACCGCCACCGACCTTGCCGACTGGCTGGTGCGCGAGGCTGGCCTTCCCTTCCGCGATGCCCACCACGCCACCGGCCATGCCGTGGCGCTGGCGGAAAAGAAGGGCTGCGACCTTTCCGAACTGTCGCTGGAAGAGCTTCAGGCGATCAACCCGGCAATCACCGAGAAGGTCTTCGACGTGCTGACCGTCGACGCCTCCGTTGCCAGCCGCCAGAGCTTCGGC
Source organism: Neorhizobium sp. NCHU2750 (assembly GCF_003597675.1). Taxonomy (NCBI): domain Bacteria; kingdom Pseudomonadati; phylum Pseudomonadota; class Alphaproteobacteria; order Hyphomicrobiales; family Rhizobiaceae; genus Neorhizobium; species Neorhizobium sp. NCHU2750. The sequence goes on from NZ_CP030827.1 coordinate 3,474,375, forward strand.
GGCACAGCACCGTCCGAAGTCAGAAAGCAGATCGCCTACTGGCGCAACAGGAACTGAACCACCACATCTGGCCTATGTCCCAGATGCAGGAATAATCACTGCACAAGCGCGCGGAACTTCGCTATGAAAGTTTCGCCGCCTGTCAGCATCTGCGCCGGAGAAGAGAAAAGAATGTCGAAGTCGCTGGTCAAATTTGCCCGCATCACCCTTGCGCTGAGCCTTGCCGGCGTCATTGTCACCGGCTGTGGCCGCAAAGGCGACCTGGACCGCCCGAGCACGCCGCTCGAACAGCAGAACGTGCGCAAGAGCGCCAAGGACGAAGGCAAGAAGCAGCCCGTGCCGGACCGCCCCTTCATCCTCGACAAGCTCCTGTAATTCCAGAGACCTGACGTGAACCATTTCCAGTATATCGACGGCGTGCTGCACGCCGAAAACGTCGACATTCGCGATATCGCCAAGGCGGTAGGCACCCCCTTCTATGTCTATTCGACGGCAACGCTCGAGCGTCATTACAAGGTTTTCGCCGCCGCGTTTTCCGATGTCGACGCGATGGTCTGCTATGCGATGAAGGCCAATTCCAATCAGGCGGTGCTGAAGACGCTCGGCCGCCTCGGCGCCGGCGTCGATGTCGTTTCGGGTGGTGAGCTGCGCCGTGCGCTGGCTGCCGGTATCCCCGCAAGCCGCATCATGTTCTCCGGCGTCGGCAAGACGGTTGCCGAAATGGATCTGGCGATTTCCGCCGGCATCTACTGCTTCAACGTCGAATCCGAGCCGGAACTGGAAGTGCTGAACCTGCGCGCCGTCAAGGCCGGCAGACGAGCGCATGTTTCCTTCCGCATCAACCCGGATGTCGATGCGGGCACCCATGCCAAGATCTCGACCGGTAAAAAGGAAAACAAGTTCGGCATCGCCTATGAGCGTGCCCGCGGCGTCTATGCCCATGCCGCCACGCTTCCCGGCATCGAAGTGACCGGCATCGACATGCATATCGGCAGCCAGATCACCGAGCTGGAACCGTTCGAACATGCCTTCCGCCTGCTGCGCGAACTGGTCGACGCGCTTCGCGGCGACGGCCATACCATCGACCATGTCGATATCGGCGGCGGCCTCGGCATCCCCTACAAGGACGACAAGACCCCGCCGCCCCTGCCGGATGCCTATGCGGATACGGTCAAGCGCCAGCTGCGCTCGCTCAACTGCAGGATCGTCACCGAGCCGGGCCGCCTGATCGTCGGCAATGCCGGCATTCTGGTGACCGAGGTCATCTATGTGAAGGATGCCGGCGAAAAGACCTTCGTCATCGTCGATGGCGCCATGAACGATCTCATCCGCCCGACGCTCTACGAGGCCTACCATATGATCCGCCCGGTCGTCGTACCGGCGGCCGATGCGCCGCGCATCAAGGGCGATGTCGTCGGCCCGGTCTGCGAGACCGGCGACTATCTGGCGCTTGACCGCGAAATGGCCGAGCCGAAGCCGGGCGACCTGATCGCCGTGGCCTCCGCCGGTGCTTACGGTGCCGTCCAGGCCGGAACCTACAATTCCCGCCTTCTTGTGCCGGAAGTTCTGGTCAAGGGTCCGGAGTTCCACGTCATCCGCCCGCGCGGCACCTATGACGAGCTTATCGGCCTGGATTCCGTACCGGCCTGGCTTGCCTAAGCCTTCATTTCCCGCATAGCGCGACCTTCACTTTTGCGGGAAAATGCCCAAAATTTGGGGGCTGGCGAAAGCCTGCCCTCGTCTTCGCCACAAACATCGCTATTGTATAAGCTTGATTTGCGCCGCCACGAGTGGAGACGGACCGCATGAGCTTAACCCGCAAAGGTGCTTTCGAGACGCATCCCGCGCTTGCGCGCCGGGTAGCGCTGAAGCGTTCCTTTGCGCGTACCGTGCTCTTCTTCGAACGTCTGCTCCCGCTCGCACTGGCGCCGGTCGGCATTGTTGCCCTGTTCTTCGCCTTTTCCTGGTTCGGCATTTTCCGCATCGCGCCGGACTGGCTTCGCTGGATCCTTCTGGCGATCTTCGCGCTCGGTCTCGTCTTCACCCTCTATCCGCTGGCCCGCATCCGCTGGCCGAGCGTGTCCGAAGGCGATCGTCTGCTCGAAGACCGCAACAACCTTCCCCACCAGCCGGTCGGCGTGCAGGAAGACGAGCCGGCCTTCGAGACGCCCTTCTCGCGTGCCTTGTGGAAGGAACACCAGATCCGCATGGCCGAGCGGATCGCCGCACTTGATACCGGCCTGCCACAGCCGGATATCGCACGCCACGACCGCTACGCCCTGCGCTCCATACCGGCGCTGCTCTTCGTCGTTGCGCTCGCCTATTCCGTCTCCAATGGCGGCGGCAGCCTCGGTGATGCCTTCGCCCCCGCTCCGCCCTCGGCCAGCGTCAATCCCGACCTGAGGATCGATGCCTGGCTGACACCGCCCTCCTATACCGGACGTGCACCGATCTTCCTCACCGGCCAGCAGGCGCAAAACGCCGGCGGCACCATCTCCATCCCGCAGAACTCAGCGCTGACCGTGCGCGTTACCGGTGGCGAGGGCGAAGAAGCCGTGGTCTATACGACCGCAGCCGACGGCAAGGCCGCGACGCTCGAGACCGACGAAGCCAAGGCGGCTGCGAAAAAGGCTGCCGAGGCCAAGCAGGGCGCTGCATCCCAGCCCTCTGCCCAGCCCGCCGCTCAACAAACTGCTTCATCGCAGACGGCAGCCAATGACAAGCCGGCCAGCCCGCCGCCCGCCCTGCAGGCGGCACAGGGGGCGAGCCAGACTGTGCCCCCGCGCAACTATTCCATGTCGGTCGGCGAAAGCGGCAAGCTCTCCGTCAATGGCGAGAACTGGACCTTCAACGTCATCCCCGACCGTGCGCCCGAAATCGCCTTCGAAGGCCAGCCGAAGCGTTCGGTCAACGGTGCGCTGGAAATCGGCTTTCGCGCAAGGGACGACTACGGCATCCGTGAGGCCCACGCGCTGATCGAACCGGCCGACCCGCAGGACCCGGCGGCAAAGCCGCTCTATCCGCTGCCGGAATATAGGCTCGACCTGCCGCGCCAGACCCGCGGACAGGAGATCAAGGGGCTGACCAGCCGCAGCCTGATTGAGCATCCGCTGGCCGGAAAGCGCGTCCGCATCACGCTTGTGGCAACCGATGGCGCCGGCCAGACCGGCCGCAGCCCGCCCTATGAGATGGTCCTGCCCGGCCGCAGCTTCTCCGAGCCGCTGGCAGCAGCCGTGGCCGAGGAACGCCAGGTCTTTTCGCTCGATACCCGCCAGATGCCCCAAGCGATCGCGCTCAACGAGGCGCTGACCATTCGCCCCGACGAGACCATCCCCAACCTCAGCCACTTCCTGCTGATCCGCTCGGCGCTGGAGCGCATGAAGCTCGCGAGCGGCGATGAGGAAATGAAGAAGACGGCCGATTACCTCTGGGAAATCGCCCTCGGCATCGAGGACGGCGATCTGTCGCTGGCCGAACGGCGCCTGCGCGATGCCCAGCGCAACCTTTCCGAAGCACTGCAGAATGGCGCAAACGATCAGGAAATCTCCCGCCTGATGAAGGAAATGCGCGATGCCATGCAGCAATACATGAAGGAACTCGCCCAGCGCATGCAGAACGCGCCGCGCGGCCAGAACAACATGCAGGCGCAGAACGTCATTCGCCAGCGTGACCTGCAGAACATGATGGACCAGATCGAGAACCTGGCCCGCTCCGGCAATCGCGATGCCGCCCAGCAGATGCTCAACGAATTGCAGCGGATGATGAATAACCTGCAGGCCGGCCGGCCGCAGCGCGGCCAGCAGGGCCAGCAGCAGCAGAGCAGCCAGATGCGCCAGCAGATCGACAAGCTCGGCGAGATCATGCAGGAACAGCAGAAGCTGATGGACCAGACCTTCAAGCTGGACCAGGCGATGCGCGACCGCATGCAGCGCGGCGATCCGGACGATCAGGGCGAAGGCGACGACCAGCAGCAGTCACAACAGGGCCAGCAAGGACAGCAGGGTCAACAAGGACAGCAGGGCCAGAACGGCCAGCAGAACACCGACCAGATGACCGCCGAACAGCTTCGCGAGGCGCTCAAGAACCTGCGTGCCCAGCAGGAAGGCCTCGGCAAGAAGCTCGGGGAATTGCAGAAGGGTCTGAAAGGCCTTGGCATGCAGCCCGGCGAAGGCTTTGGCCAGGCCGAGCGTGAAATGGGCAATGCCGGTCAGGCGCTTGGCGAGGGCCAGGGCGAACAGGCAGTCCAGGGCCAGGGCAATGCGCTCAACGCGCTGCGCCAGGGCGCCCAGAACATGATGCAGCAGATGATGCAGGCCATGCAGGGGCAACAGGGCCAGCAGGGGCAGGAAAACGGCCAGGGCGAAGGCATGGCCAATCAGGGTGGCCAGGACGGACGCGACCCGCTCGGCCGGCCCCGCTCGACCTCAGGTCCCGATTTCGGCGATCAGGTCAAGGTACCGGACGAAATCGACGTCCAGCGCGCCCGCGAAATCCTCGACGCCATCCGCAACAAACTCGGCGGCACGCTGTCGGGCGATGCGGAACGGCAATATCTGGAACGCTTGCTGCAAACCCAGTGAGCCGGACGACGATCCCCTCACCAACAAAATCTAAGACTTAGCCTTTGGCTAAAGCGTGTCGCATCTATTCGGCCTCATAGCCTGCTGCCTTGAAGAAGTTTCGGCATTCAGCGACTGAGAAGAGGCTGACGATATCGCCGAGCGCTTGGCTTATTGTATCGAAGCTGCGTGCGGCCCGCTTTCGCAGAAGCGCCTTGAGTTTCGAGAAGGCCATCTCGATGGGGTTCAGGTCCGGGGAATAGGGTGGCAGGAATAGAAGCCACGCTCCCTTTTGTTTGACCAGTTGTTCAGCTCGTTCGCTTTTGTGGAAGCCGACATTGTCGAGGATGACGACGTCGCCGGGCGACAGTGTCGGCGCAAGTTGCGTTTCGATCCATGTTTCGAAGATACGGCTGTTCATAGGTGCGTTGATGATCCATGGCGCAGTCCGGCCATAGGATCGCAGACCCGCAATGAAGGTCTGGGTTTTCCAGTGACCGAATGGGGCATAGGCGGTAAAACGGCTGCCTTTGGCAGACCATCCGGTGCGCTTTGTCAGGCGGGTGTTCGTCGAAGTCTCATCGATAAAGATCAGCCGCGACAAGGCCTTGTTGAAGAACGACTTTCGGCGGTTGATCCACAGATCACGCGCCCTGGCGATCTCCGGTCTGCGCTGTTCGCTTGCCTTGAGGCTTTTTTTTATTGCTCAGCCCAAGCCGGTGCAGAAACCGGCCAACTGTCGCACGATGGACTTCGATACCGCGCTCTGCGAGTTCGACACACAGCTCATCCAAGGTCACCTCACCATGGGCCGCCACGCGGTCGCTGATCCAGTCTTCATGGGCCGAAAGCTTGCTATGGCCAGGCGGATGGCCCTGCCTGGCTGCAGCAAGCGAACCAGATGAACGGTGCAGGATCATCATGTTATTGACGAACCGAGGCGAAACGCGGAAATGCCGCGCCGCTTCCCGGTTACTATTACCTTCATTCACAAACGCAACGACACGCTCACGCAACGCGATCGGATGCGGCTTGCCCATGGTGCTCTCCTTCCATGGGCAAAGTGAAACACAGATCACACAAAACGGGAATCCCGAATCCGGTTAGCCGCGACACGCTTTAAGATCTTGATTGCCCTCGCGCGGGACGCGCTCCGGCCTTTGTTCGCTAAAATCGACTTTATCGATTTTTGGACTTCGTCCAACGCTCCAAAGCCTCTCCCGCAGGGGGAGAGGTAGCGCACCGAGCAAGCCTCCTCGGCATCTCTCCCCTTGCGGGAGAGAAAGCGATTTCAACATCTTAGCCAAAGGCTAAGTGTTAGAAATCGCAAGAGAGGGGATAATGTCTTTAAGAGACCGAAAACCTCACGCCGCCCGGCTGGTCGCCCCTGCAAGCGCCATGGCGACGGCCTTGCGGATATCCGGCAGCGCGAATGGCTTCGGCACGACATCGACGATCTTGGCGGCGAGATCGTCGGCACGTTCCCGCTGTTCGGCATAGCCGGTCATCAGCAGGATCTTCATCTCGGGAAAACGGGCAGAAGCCTGATGGGCAAGCTCGATCCCGTCCATCACCGGCATGCGGATGTCGGATAAAAGCAGGTCGTAGGAGCCTTCGTCGAGCCGCTCCAGGCCCTCGGCGCCGTCACCGGCTTCAAACGTCTCATGGCCATCCAGGCGCAGCGCGCGGGCAACGAAGCGGCGAAGGGATTCCTCGTCTTCGGTAATCAGGATTCTGGCCATAGCGATCATCGCTCCCTCTGTTTCATTTCGGGAGCAAATGACCAGACTTTCCTTTTCGAGGAGTAAACGCCACCCCTACCGCGGCCTCGGATGGTTAACGCCTTGCGACCGCAACCGGGCTAATTCCTGTACCCGGCCGCCGTCCTTGAGCCTCAGGCATCGCCCTTGACCACGCCGACGAAAGGCAGTTCACGGAAGGCATAGGCCGCATCCATGCCATAGCCGACGACGAAATAATCCGGGCATTCGAAACCGACATAATCGGCTTCCAGTTCTTCCTTGCGCTTGACGCTCTTGTCGAGCAGGACGGCGATCGTCACGTTGCGGGCACCGCGCTCGTAGAGCAGTTCCTTGGCAAATTTCAGCGTCCGGCCGGATTCGAGAATATCATCGATCAGGAGGACGTCGCGGCCATGCACATCGCTGTCGATATCTTTCACGATGCGAACGCCCTGCGACACCGTGCCCGTGCCGTAGCTCGACAGCGTGATGAACTCGACTTCCGGCGCAAGCCCGGTTTCATGCAGCGCCCGGATGAGATCGGCGGCGAAGATGAACGAGCCCTTGAGGATCGCGATGACCAGCAGGTCTTTCACCGGGCCGGCCGCGATCTCGGCCGCGATGGCGTGGTTACGTTCCGCGATCTGCTCTGCGGTGAAAAGCGGGTCTATCTGCTTGCCGCGCACGATGGGCATGAGGCTCTCCTGCATGTCTCTCAAAGCATGGGCGATAGCACGAGAGACAGTATCAGAGAAAGGAGCTAGGCGCCGCGCGGCACCAGCGACAGTCGCAAATCCGGAAGTTTTCCACCGGGATGGGGCACACGGGCCGAAAACCCATAGCTTTGCCCGCCACCGATCTGTGCGGCAGCCGTGGAAATCAGCGTGGTCGCGACCACCGTGTTGCCGGAGACGAGGTCGGCGCGGATCACCGGCATGGCGAGCTTTCCATGCGTGCGGTTCTCGACGATGCCGTTGATCAGCAACACCCGCATGCCATTGGCATCCTGCGGCGTCATCGTCACATGGGTGATGTCGATCGGCTGGGCCGGCGGCACGGGCTTGGTGCCCGGGATCAGCGAAAAGCCGCCGAACAGCATGAACACGGCAACGACCGCCACTGCGACCGTGGCGATGAACATGTCGGCCGGCATCTTGAGAAGCTTGGTCTCGATCAAGCCGGCCAAACCGCTTCCAAGACCGCTCGCAAGACCGGCGGAAGCCGGCTTGCGGGCCGCGACGGCAGAAACCTCGGCGCGCTGGCGGCTTCGGAAGGCATGCACCGTTCCATCCTGCGGCGCCCGATATTGGGAGGACCTGTCACGCACCGTTTCGAACTCGGCATCGACGACGTCTACCGGCCGGCGGAAATGCAGAACCTTCCCCCTCGCCTCTTCGGGCGGGAGAATGTCGATCACGGCCTTGGCGCTGGCCTGCTGGCGGTCGTGGTAGGTGCCCATCGCGCTCTCTCCGTCCGCCTCGCCGGGGCCGCTTCGATCCCATGAATCAAGCGTGAAGAGGTCGGGCATTGAAACAAGTTCCCGCCAGTCGTAAACTAATATGGTTAACGCTTTCCAAATCCGACCAGAAAATCGTGCTTTTGACTGCTTGATTTACCTTTCGTTTACGCGCGGCGTTAAGAAGATAGCCGTTCGCTAGCGTTGCAAATGCCAGGACAAGGTCTCCGGTGATCCATTTCGAAAATGTTGGTCTGCGTTACGGCATGGGCCCGGAAATTCTTCGGGATATGACGTTCGACATTCCGAAACGTTCCTTCCAGTTCCTCACCGGGCCTTCGGGCGCCGGCAAGACGAGCCTGCTGCGCCTTCTGTTCATGTCGCTCAATCCGACCCGCGGCATCATCCGCATGTTCGGCCGCGATCTTTCGCAGATCCCGCGCGGCGAATTCCCGATGCTGCGCCGCCGCGTCGGCATCGTCTTCCAGGATTTCCGCCTTCTCGATCATCTGACGACCTACGAGAACGTCGCCCTGCCCTTGCGCGTCCGCGGCAAGGATGAGGCCTCCTATCGCAATGATGTGATCGACCTGTTGAAATGGGTCGGCCTCGGCGAGCGCATCAATGTCCTGCCGGCAGTCCTGTCCGGCGGCGAGAAGCAGCGTGCGGCGATCGCCCGCGCCCTGATGGACCGGCCGGAAATATTGCTTGCCGACGAACCGACAGGTAACGTCGATCCGCCGATGGCGCGCCGGTTGCTGAGCCTCTTTCTCGAACTCAATCGCCTCGGCACGGCCGTGGTCATTGCCACCCACGATCTCGCGCTGATGGATCAGGTCGATGCGCGACGGATGATCCTGACCGAAGGGCGGCTCGACATCTATGAATGAGGCAGGCCGAGTGAAGCAGCCAGCGCTTCAGGATGACACGCAACAGGCCGGCGGCGGCGAGGGCTCACCGCGCCGTGCACCCATGCGCGTGCGCCCCACGGGCCCGATCCTGCCGCCGTCGAACATCCAGGGCAACGCCCTGATGGTCGTCATCGCAATCATGGCCTTCCTCGCCTGTCTGACGCTTGGCGCCGTCAGCATGGTGCGCGCCACGGCGGCCGGCTGGCAGAGCCAGATTTCCCGCGAGATCACCATCCAGATCAAGCCGTCCGACGGGCTAGACATGAATGCCGCGCTGCAGAAGGCGAAAGATATCGCGCTGAGCTTCGTCGGCACCAAATCCGGCACGATCATGGATGACGAGGCAACCGCGAGACTGCTCGAGCCCTGGCTCGGTTCCGACCTGAAACTCGACGACCTGCCGGTGCCCCGCCTCATCATCGTCACCATCGACGAAAGCAATCCGCCGGATTTCGCCGCCATGCGCGACCTGTTGAAATCGGAAGTGCCGCAGGCCTTTCTCGATGATCACCGCACCTGGGTCGACCGCCTCGTCTCCATGGCACGCACGACGGTCTGGATCGGCACAGGCGTGCTGATCCTCGTCTTTACCGCCATGATCCTCACCGTCATCTTCGCCACCCGCGGCGCGCTTTCCGGCAACAGGCACATTGTCGAGGTGCTGCATTTCGTCGGCGCGGAACGCACCTTCATCGCCAAGGAATTCCAGAAGCATTTCCTCAAGATCAGCCTGAAGGGATCGGCGATCGGCAGCGTGCTCGCAGCACTTCTGTTTGCCACGGCAAGCCTCTGGCAATCGAATTTCCGCGCCACGCCGGAGAGCGATCAGGCGACGGCACTTTTCGGCTCCTTCACCATCGACTGGAGCGGCTATCTCGGCATCTTCGCCACCATGCTGATCATCGCCCTGCTGACCACCGTGACCGCCCGCTTCACCGTGATGCGCACGATCGACGAAATAGACCTGGTGCGCTCCGACCCATCGAGATCGGATGGCCTGCCGCCATCATGACAATCGGTCATATTCCCGATATCGTTTGCGGGACTATGCTTTGCCTTAATCTGCGACTAATGACGGACCATGAGATTCGGCCGGAGCAATCGCTGGACGTCTGAAGACCGCCCTCCGGGTCGGCGAGGATTCTGGCTATTGTCGCGCCACAGCCTGCTGCGGCGTTTCGCCAGGCGCCTCGTTCTCCTGGCTTTCATCGGCATAGCCATCCTCGTCGGCGGCTTCCTCTGGTTCGCCGATTCGGTCTCCTCGCTGCGCGCGCCCGACGGCGTGAAGGCTGACGCGATCGTGGTCCTGACCGGCGGCTACCTGCGCATCGAGCAGGCCGTCGGCCTGCTGCGGGACGGTGCCGGCAAGCGGCTCCTGATTTCCGGCGCCCATCCCTCGACCACGCCGACCCAGATCCGCAGGACCACCCAAGGGTCGGCGGACCTCTTCAAGTGTTGCGTCGATATCGGCTATGACGCCATCGACACGATCGGCAATGCCAATGAGATTGCCCGCTGGATCCACGATCACGATTACAAGTCCGTACTCGTCGTCACCAACAATTACCACATGCTGCGCAGCCTGCATGAGCTGCGCCGGGTCGATCCGGTCACGCAATTCATCCCCTATCCGGTCATCACCGCAGATCTAACCCGCCGTGCCTGGTTTACCGAGCCGGATACGCTGCGCACCATGCTGGGCGAATATGCCAAGGTGGTCCTGTCCGCTTTCCGCGACTGGCTCGGCTTCGAGCGCTGGAGCGGGCTGCGCACCGATGAGGAAGAACAGAAGGAAAAACAGGCGACCGACTCCTGACCCTCTTGCCCTGCAGTCGGGCAAGACCTCTTTTTTCCGGCGGAAATCTCGTGTAGGCAACGCCTGTTCAAGAGGACGCCAACATGCTTCTGCTGCGCTCGGTGCTGTTCAACACCGCCTTCTATCTCAACACCATCGCCCGCATGATCGTGCTCTCGCCGATCTATTTCGTCATGCCGCGCAAGCCTGCCTATGCGATCCCCAAAGCATGGGCCGCATCCTGCAACTGGCTGATGGCAAAGATCGTCGGGGCGACGTTCGAGATCGAGGGCCTTGAAAACGTGCCCGAAGGCGGCTGTATCTTCGCCCCCAAGCATCAATCGGCCTGGGATACCGTGGCGCTTCTGCCCTACCAGCGCGACCCGGTCTATATCCTGAAGCGCGAACTGATGTGGATCCCGCTCTTCGGCTGGTATGCGGCCAAGCAGAAGATGATCCCGGTCAATCGCGGCGCTCGCGGCAAGGTGATGATCGAGGTGATGAAGCGCACCCGCGAGGAAATGGCCGCCGGCCGCCAGCTCATCATCTACCCGGAAGGCACCCGCCGCGCACCGGGCGCCGAACCCGAATACCGCTACGGCATCGCCCGCATCTATCGCGACGTGAAGGTGCCTGTCGTGCCGGTGGTCGCCCATTGGGGCTTGTTCTGGGGTCGCCGCAAGCTCATCAAGCATCCGGGCCATTTCAAGGTCCGCATCCTGCCGGCAATTCAGCCCGGCATGGATCCTGACGCCTTCTACGCCCACCTGATCGACGTTCTCGAAAAGGCGAGCGACGAACTGCTGGTCGAGACGGTGAAGGCCAATCCGCACCTGCCGCTGCCGCCGACGGCCGTCAAGCGGCTCGCCGAACTCAAGGCTCAGTCGGCGGACTGACGGCCTTCCGCCTTACTCACCGCGTCTGCCACGGCTTCCAGCCACAAATCGCGAATGCCCATTTTCTTCAGATGGGCAACGGTGTTGATCACATAAGCGTCATTGGGGCCTGACTGGCCGTGTGACCTGAGCACGATTTTGGCGGCTTCTTCGACATCGAGGCTGCCGGCATATTGAACATGGTTCCGATCGACGACATAGGCCACGGCCTTCACCCGCCGTCCGTCCGGCAAGCCGATCGGCAGGATCCTTTCCAGATAGACATTGGTGATCAATTCCCGCTTGCGCAGGTAATCCAGCGCATCGTCGCGCTCTTCCGCCGCCACCCGAAACGCCACGCCCCGGCAGGAACCTCCACGATCGAGCCCCATGACGAGACCAGGATTTTCCTCGGTGCCGCGATGCGCGGTGGACCAGATGCAGAGCGAGCGGCGAAATCCGTGGACACGCGCCGCCTGCCGCTCAACATAGGGGAAACCCGGATTCCACATCAGTGATCCGTAGCCAAAGACCCAAAAATCGTCCATATCGCACGCCATGCATCGCCTGTTCTTGAGCGGCACCAATGGGAGAACATGATGGCAGCGTCAAGCCGAACCGGCACCAGCAAGGCAATATGGTGGATTGCTGGTACCGTCGTCGTCGTTATCGCGCTTTATACGGCAGGCTGGTTCTATACGGCCTCGATATTGCGGGAGAAAACCCTGCTTCTTCTCGGCAGTCGCTCGGATGCCGGCATCTCGGCCTCCTGCGACGATGCCGAATACCGCGGCTTCCCCTTCCAGATCGGGCTCTACTGCACCCGGGTGGACGTCGATGACAACGTCAACGGTATTTCCGCAAGCTTCGGCGCCCTGCGCTCGTGGACCCACGTCTACAATCCCAAGCACATCTTCTGGGAACTCGATTCGCCCTCCGAGATCCGCACCAGCAACGGCCTGACGGTATCGACCAGCTGGCTACTGCTGAAGTCCAATCTCATCACCAAGCTGAAGGGCATCGAGCGTAGCACGATGACGCTGGAAAAGCCGAAGACGACCATCGTCTCCTCGGCAACCGGCCAGACATTCGACATCGCGGCCGATCAGGCCGAGATCAAGCTTCGCCAGGATGGTGCCGATCTCAACGCCTCGATCGCCCTTGAGAACGCCACGACGACGGCCAAGGGCCTGCCGCAGCTTCTTCCGCCGACGACCACCAGCATCAGTGTCAACTTCGAAAACCGCGCCGGTGTGCTCGACGGCAGCGACCGTGGCGGCCTTGCACTGCGCGGCTCACAGGGGCGGTTGCGCGAATTCAAGGCGGATCTCGGCCAGGGCCAGGTACTGACCCTATCCGGCCCCTTTTCCTTCGATGATCAGGGCCGCATGTCGGGCAAGCTGAAGCTGAGGATGGAAGACATTCCGGCCTGGCAAAAGAGCCTGACGGCCGCCTTCCCGGATCTTCAATCGACGATCGGCACGGCGGCGAACATGCTTCAGGCGCTCGGCGGCGGATCGAAGGCCTCGCTCGACATCACCATCCGCCGCGGCAAGGTATTTGCCGGCGGCCTGATCCCGATCGGCGAAATCCCGCCCGTCTGAACGATAGGAGAACCGAAGCCGCAACCGGCTTCGGATACCATTTCGAAAGCTGGGTTATTTCTTCGCATCCAGCGCGTGGCGGCCGAAATCCGGCGCATCCACATCCTGACCCGCCTGGACGATGGAGCGGCGGATCGCCCTTGTGCGGGTGAAGAGTTCGAACAGCTTGTCGCCCTCGCCCCAGCGGATCGCCCGCTGCAGATAGGCAAGATCCTCGGAAAACCGCGACAGCATTTCCAGGATCGCATCCTTGTTGTGCAGGCAGACATCCCGCCACATGGTGGGGTCGGATGCCGCCAGACGGGTAAAGTCGCGAAAGCCGGAAGCCGAATATTTGATGACTTCCGATTCTGTCACAGTGCCGAGATCGTCCGCCGTGCCGACGATATTATAGGCGATGATGTGAGGCAGGTGCGAGACGATCGCCAGAACCTTGTCATGGTGCTGCGGGTCCATCTCGTCGATGCGCGAGCCGAGCGCCATCCAGAACGCCTTGAGTCGATCGAGCGCACCGGGATCGGTATCCGGCAGCGGCGTGAAGATGCACCAGCGATCGCGGAAAAGCCCCGCAAAGCCTGCATCCGGACCGGATTTTTCCGTACCCGCCAGCGGATGGCCCGGAATGAAATGAACGTTGTCCGGCATGTGCGGCGCCATCTGCGCGATGACCGATGCCTTGGTCGAGCCGACATCGGTGACAATCGCGCCGGGCTTCAGCGAGCCGGCAATCTGCTGGGCAACCGCTTCCGAAGCGCCGACCGGCACCGAGACGATGACGAGATCGGCATCCCTCACCGCATCGGCGGCCGACACCGTATACTCGGTGCCGAGCTCCAGCTCTTCCGCCCGTTTCAGCGTTTCTTCGCTGCGCGTCGAGACGACCACATGTTTCGCCAGCCCGAGCTGCTTGACGTCGCGGGCGATCGAGGAGCCGATCAGGCCGATACCGATCAGCGCGATCCGCTCGAAATGCACGTCGCTCATCATTTCCGTCCCATGAACTCGCCGAGCGCCTCGATGACGCCGCGATTAGCCTCTTCCGAGCCAACGGTCATCCTGAGCGCGTTCGGCAAGCCGTAGCCCTTAACCGCCCGCAGGATATAGCCGCGGCTCGTCAGGAATTCATCGGCATCCGGTGCCCGCTTGCCATCGACATCGGGGAAGTGGATCAGCACGAAATTGGTGACCGAAGGCGTGACCTTGAGACCGATCGCCTCGAACGCATGGTTGAGCTTGTCGAGCCACAGCGTATTGTGTTCGACGGCCTCGACGATGAAATCCTGATCGCGCATGGCGGCAGCACCGGCAGCGATCGCCGGCGCATTCATGTTGAACGGACCACGCACGCGGTTCAGCGCATCGAGAATGCCGGCCGGGCCGTACATCCAGCCGATACGCAATGCGGCAAGACCGTAAGCCTTGGAGAAGGTGCGGCACATCACGACATTCTTGTTCTGCGAAACGAGTTCGACACCCGCCTCGTAGTCGCTCTTGCGCACATATTCGGCATAGGCGGCGTCGAGAACGAGGATGACATTCTTCGGCAGGCCGGCATGCAGGCGGCGGATATCGGCAACCGGCACATAGGTCCCGGTCGGATTGCCCGGATTGGCGATGAAGACGAGCTTGGTCTTCTCCGTCACCGCGCCGAGGATCGCGTCGACATCGACCGTGTATTCCTTCTCCGGCACTTCGACAGCCTTGGCGCCGGCGCCCATGATCTGGATCTTGTAAACGAGGAAGCCGTGCTGGGTGATGATCGCCTCGTCGCCCGCGCCAAGATAGACGTGACACAGTAGACCAAGCAGTTCGTCGGAACCGTTGCCGCACATGATGTTGGCGACGTTGAGCCCGTGCACCGAGGCGATCGCCTCGCGCAGTGCCAGCGCCTGCCCGTCAGGATAGAGCTCAAGATGGCCGGCCGACTGGCGGAAAGCCTCGATGGCCTTCGGGCTTGCGCCGAGCGGGGTCTCGTTGGAGGAAAGCTTGAACACACGAGCGACGCCCGGAGCATGTTCCTTGCCGGGCACATAGGCGGCGATATCCAGAATGCCTGGACGCGGAACGGGCTCACTCACAACGATGCTCATCGGATCAACCTTCTCGGAAATGCCTGCTCTGGCAGGGGGTGTGAGTGGGATTAAAGCCGAATGCGGCCTTTGTCGAGTGGTGAGCGCGGTCGACACGCTGCGATAGAGAAACTATTGCGACCGCATGGACCGCACGCCCTGGGGTGCCAGAACCGGTACGAAAACACGACGCGACGCGCGGGCTGCAACCGGCAGGCCCTGATAGAGACGTTTCTGCGCCTCGATGATGAGAACGCCCGAGAACAGCGGCCAGAAACGACGTCCCATTCGCTCGAAGACATTCCGGGCTCGCAGCACCGCACGCACTCTCGACGGCGGAAAGAACAGGGCTTCAGCCGCAGCACCAGGGGTGAAGTTCGTCTCGCGCAGCAATGTCGTCAGCTGGCTTCGGGAATAGGGGCGACCGGAACCAAAGGGCGTATGCTCCATGCGCGCCCACACCCCGCGCCGGTTCGGCACGACGATGACGAGCCGCCCACCCGGCGCCAGAATGCGCCAGATCTCCTTCAGGCTCTCCCGCGGGTTCTCGGCAAATTCTAGCGAATGCACCATCAGCACCCGGTCGATCGAGGCATCGGGCACCGGCAGTTCCTCATCGAAGACGAGCGCGGTCGAAGACAGTTCGCCGACCGGCCAGTTCACCGCACCCTGCCCTGCCGGCATGAAGGCGAACGTCCGCTCCGTGTCGGCACGAAAACGGTCGAGATAGGGGATGGCGTAACCGAGCCCGACGAGACGCTCCTCCGGCAGCCGGGCCCAGAGCGAGGCGAGCGCCATGGCGATAGACTGTTCGGCCAGACGGCCGAGCGAGGAATGGTAGAATTCTCGAAGGTCAACAATATCGACAGACAAAACGCAAATGCTCGTGTTCTAAGGTTGGACTTGGATGCCCCTGCCTCTACATTGTTCCGCAAAAGACATAGAGCAATAGGTGCATCCTGATGAAGCCTCTCGAAATCGAAGTTTTTCCCTGCCGAACCGATAATTTCGGCGTTCTTGTTCACGATCCGGAAAGTGGCCTGACCGCTTCGATCGATGCGCCGGAGGAAAAACCGATCGTCGAGGCCGCCACCCGCCGCGGCTGGAAGATAACCCACATTTTCACCACCCACCACCACACCGACCATGTGGAGGCGAACCTCGCGCTCAAAGAGCGCTACGGATTGGAGATCATCGGCCCGATCAACGAGGCGGTCGCCATTCCCGGTCTAGACCGCAGCGTTGCCGATGGCGACGAATTCCTGTTCGGCGATCATCCGGTTCGTGTGATCGAGACGCCCGGTCACACCGCAGGGCATATCTGCTTCCATTTCCCCGAGGACAAGATCCTGTTTGCCGCCGACACGCTGTTTGCGCTCGGCTGCGGCCGCCTGTTCGAACGCCCGGCAGCCGATATGTGGCATTCGCTGCAGAAGCTTGCCGTGCTTCCCGACGAGACTGCCATTTATTTCGGCCACGAATACACGCTGTCCAATGCCCGTTTCGCCCTGACCATCGATCCCGGCAACGAAGCCTTGAAGCGGCGCGCGGCCGAGATCGAGGAAATACGGGCAGCCGGCGGCTTCACCATTCCGACCATGATGGGGCTGGAAAAGGAAACCAACCCCTTCCTGCGCGCAAACGACCCGGCCATCCGCCGCAACCTCGTGATGGAAAGCAGAACAAACGAGGAAGTCTTCGCCGAAATCCGCAAGCGCAAGGACGAGTTCTGAACCGATGGCGGCCGGATCATCAAGGCAAACCGCCGATCAAATCATCGTCACGCTCGGCATGCAGCGCCACCCGGAGGGCGGCTGGTTCGTCGAGATGTTCCGCGATGGCGACGGCAGAACCCGTGGCGCATCGACCGCCATCTATTATCTTCTTCAGGCGGGCGAGCGCTCGCACTGGCACCGGGTCCGCGATGCCGCCGAGGTCTGGCACTACTATGCCGGTGATCCGCTGCTGTTGAAAATTTCCGATGGCACTACAGTCAACGAGATCCGCCTCGGCGTCGACTTCGCGACCGGCGAGCGGCCGCAGGCAGTTGTCCCGGCCAATGCCTGGCAGGCGGCCGAACCGCTCGGCGCCTATACGCTGGTCGGCTGCACCGTAGCCCCGGCTTTTGAATTCTCAAGCTTCGAAATGGCTGAGCCCGGCTGGCAGCCGGGCTGAAACGGCGCGAGATCAATCGCGCGGCGGCTTGCCGTGCTTACGGTCGAAATTGCGTATCCAGAGATAGGCATAAAGTGAACCACCTGCTGCAATGCAGAGCGGCAGTATGTAGAATGCGAATATCTGCAGGCTTGTCATTGAAGCCTCCGAAGGACGAAATTGCCAGATAAATGTAACATGGCAGCGGCAAAAAGCCAAGATAATACAGCCCCGATGAATTGCAGTGCACCGGCTTGGCTGCCTGCGGATGTGTAGAGTGCCGCAGCGATGGGAGCGAAGACGCCCACGGTCAAGCAGGATGTAGATGCCCGGTCGAAGGCATTAGCGAGATATCTCGTTTGTTCATTTTGGATGAGCGACATGCTAAAACAGGCCAAGTGAAACAATGCACCCAAGCATAACGGCAGACCAAAAACTCGCAACCCTAGATAGCAGTTCGGTGATTATTCCGCAACAGCCGTCCCCGATCTCATCCGGATCATCTCCTTCGCCGCCAGCAGCGCCCCACCGGTAATCAGCATGCAGGCAATGAGAATACGCCAGCTTGGCTCAGCAAATCCGGTGAGCAGCAGGACGAGGGTCGAGAGCAGCGGTGCCGCATAGCTCGCCGCGCCGATCACCTGGATATCGCCGTTCTTCACCCCGTAATCCCAGGCGTAGAAAGCAGCACCCACCGGCAACAGGCCAAGGCCGACCACCGCCATCCATTCCCCGCCACTGGCCGGCCAGACCGTCGTCTCGAGCGCCATATGGCAGACGAGCGACAGAAGCGATGTCGCGAGGCAAAATCCGGTCACCACATCCGTCGAAACCCGCTCGAAACTGCGCGTCATCAGCGAATAGGCGGCCCATGAGAAGGCACAGAGAAGGGCTGCGCCGTAACCCACGAGATAGGACTGATCGAACGAAACCCCGTTGCGCGAGACGATCGTCACCGTGCCGCAAAGCCCGGCAAGCGCGCCAGCGACATGATACCAGCGCAGCCTTTCCCCCGGCAGAAGCGCCGAGCCGATGACGATCAAAAGCGGCCACAGATAGGCGATCAATCCCGCCTCGACGGCCGGCGCGTTCCGCAATGCCGTGAAATAGAGGAAGTGATAACCGAACAGGCCGGCAATCCCGGTGATCCACACCTTGGCCGGCTGCCGCAGCAATCGGATCCGTTCCGGCCTCAGCGAAAGCAGGATCAGACCGGGCAAGCTGCCGATCGCAAAGGTCATCGCATTCATCTGGAATGGTGGAACGCGGCCGGACGCGGCCGTCATCAGCGCCAGAAGCGACCACATCAGGATCGCCGCAAAGCCGATCAAAGTACCCTTTACCCTCACGCCTGCCCCTCTTGCACCGTCTGTCAGGCCCTCATGGTCCGCCTGTCCGGGGCCGGCCGATCACTCGCCATAGCGTGCGGCGGTAATGTAGAGCGGTCCCATCCTCGTCGGGATGCGGGCATAGATGGGCGCATATACCGTGGCATCATCGCCTTTGGCAAACCACACTTCCATCGGCGTCTGCCTGAGATACTCGATATCGGATCGGCCCTTGCGATATCCGGATTTCGGCTCGTAGCGCACCGAGCAGACGGTCACCTCGCCCTTGAACCCTTTTGTCTCGTAGGGCTTGGTTCCCTCCTGCTTCAAGACGAGGTCCATGCGCGACTCGCCGTCATAGACCGGCACCCGGCCGGAGCAGATCTTCGCGCCGGCAGGAAAGATAAGCCCGCTCAACGGATCGAGCACCGACTTCAGGTCGCCGGGCGCCACCGGGATCCAGTTGTCGGGGTTGCGGCGCGGCGGCGGCTTGATCGTCGTGTCGGTCACGTTGCCGTTCTGGTAGATGACGTCGTAGATGCGGGTGCGCTTGCCGAGCTTGTAGACCAGATTGTAACGGTCCGCCTGCAGCCGGTCGCCGCTGATCCGCCCCGCGACATTCGTCTCCGCCGAAACCTTCTTGATGACGTTGACGATGCCGCCCGACTGGAAGATGCCGTTGATCTTGTAGTCGTTGCCATCAAACTCGCTGGAAAACTTGGCGGTCCCGATCGGCAATATGCCGAGCGTGATGTCGTACTCGGTCACCTGCGTGATATCCGCAGACAGGGCCGGCACGGCGCTCGCGGCCAGGGACAGAGAGAGCAACAGGGCAATTCCCGCAAGCGGGCGGATGATGTGAAACATGGGCTGCCTGCACGTGTTGGAATATCGTCTTGTGGGATATAAGACGCGCATCATGGCAAGAAAATAGCCAAGCTTACTGCGGCCTTCGGTGCAAAGCCTATCGATTGCCAAGGTTTTGGCTTGACGCGCGCGGCCCCACTGACTATAGAACCGCAACTTTCCAATCAGGACCAGTTGGATCGGCGTGCCGGACATTGTCCGGATGAGCCTCCGATTGCAGAAGAAAATAAAGGTGAATGCCATGTCTCGTGTATGCGAACTGACCGGCAAGGGCGTAATGACCGGCAACAACGTCAGCCATGCCAACAACAAGACCCGTCGTCGGTTCCTGCCGAACCTGTGCCAGGTCACGCTGATCTCCGACGCTCTCGGCCAGCGCTTCCGTCTGCGTGTTTCCGCGCATGCCCTGCGTTCGGTTGAACACCGCGGCGGCCTTGATGCCTTCCTCTTGAAGTCTGATGAAAACGAACTGTCGATGCGCGCCCGCCTGCTGCGTCGCCAGATCGCCAAGAAGACTGCAGAAGCCGCTTAATAGCGCCTTCCTCGACTTCACCGGCTTTGGAGAAGGCTTGACCGGTTGAACCCGGACAAGCCTTTTCTCTTTGGCTAAACGCAACTGGTGGCATACCCCAGGATAAAAAAATGCAAGCTTTACGCTACACTTCCCTCTATGCTCTGGCCATGGCGGCCGTCGTCGTCGCCTCGAACTTCCTCGTGCAGTTCCCGGTCAACGGGACCCTGGTCGGCATCGCGCTTGGCGATCTTCTGACCTGGGGCGCCTTCACCTATCCCTTCGCCTTCCTTGTCACCGACCTGACCAACCGCCAGTTCGGACCGAAGGTCGCACGCCGCGTCGTGTTCGTCGGCTTCTTCCTCGGCGTTGCCCTGTCGCTCTGGGCATCCGCACCGCGCATCGCGATAGCTTCGGGAACCGCATACCTGATCGGCCAGCTGCTCGACATTTCCGTGTTCAACCGGCTTCGCCGCCAGACCTGGTGGCAGGCACCGCTTGCCGGCTCGCTCATCGGCTCGGCACTCGACACGACGCTGTTCTTCTCGCTCGCCTTTGCGCCCGTCTTCGCCTTCCTCGGCGCCAATGAAGACTTTGCCATCGGCTGGTCGCCGATATTGGGCGTCTTCGCCACGGAGGCGCCGCGCTGGCTCTCCTGGGCGCTTGGCGACCTGGTGGTGAAGATCGTCGTCGGCATCGTGCTCTTGCTGCCCTATGGTGCGCTGATGAGCGTTTTGAAGCCGATGCCGCAAGCGGCCACGAAGACCGCCTGACTTTGACGAAGGGAGCCTCGGGCTCCCTTCTTTTATTTCTTCCAAGCAAATTCCAGCATCACGCTGCGCTGGAAGAAATTGCCGTTATCGTCCGAAACCAGGATGACATGCGGCAACCCGTCTGCCCCCTTGATGACGTCGATGCCTTCCATATTGTCGATCGCGTAGCTTGCGTCGGCATCGACCAGAACTTCGCCATCGACCACGGCACCCGGCCGGATGTCATCGCCCCTGATGAGCCTGATCCGCATGCCCAGGCCGCCGAACAGGCTGAAGCGCCGCTCGAGCAGCAGCATGTCGCCATTCGGCAGGAAGGCACCGTCGGTCGCGTCATAGGGATCATGGCGAACCACCGAGAATTCACCCCGCATCGGCCCGTCGATGATCGCGGCCAGCATATTGCCTTCCTCATCGAGGCTTCGCTCGGCCACCACGATCAGCCCGCCCTTGAGCGGGCCGTCGGCCGGCGAAGGCACCAGCGTCTCCATTCCGGCATTGCGCCGCAATTCCCGCCGCGGCAGAAGAAAATCGACGGTCCGCGCCGGCTTCGACGCCTCGAAGCCTGGATCAGGATAGGCATCCACCCGATGCTGCTGCTCGAAACTGACATAGGCCTCGCCGTTCCGCAGCGCCAGCCCCTCGGCATCGGAGGCCGATTTCGATCCCGGACGCCCGCTGCGCAACAGGATCGGGGCAACCGCCACTTCGGAAAGCCCCGACAGGCGGCCGGACGCATCCCGCTCGATCTCTCCACTCAACCAGTTACCCGTATCGAGCACCGTCACGAAATGCCTGCCGTCCGGCCGGAAGCGGATGCTGGAAAGCGATTGCACGCGGCCGTCGGTGGAGGTGAATTCGATGCCGCCGATAAACTCCAGCGGCCCGAAATCCCGCTCACTGGAACCCGGCTTGAACTCGGCAATCGGCTTGGCAGTCACCTTTATAGCATCCTGCGCAAAAGCAACGGCCGGTGCCATCGCAAGGACGACACCGGCCAGAAGAAGGTTCAAAAGCCTGGACAAAGGCGTCAGCCGGCCCTGCGCATGCGGCTACCGCGACCGCCACCTGCGGCCTTGTCGGCAAACAGTTCGGCAAGCTGCTCGGTCATCGCGCCGGCCAACTCGTCGGCATCGACGATCGTCACGGCATTGCGATAGTAACGGGTCACGTCATGGCCGATACCGATCGCCAGCAGCTCCACCGGAGACTTGGTCTCGACCTGCTCGATGACAGCACGCAGGTGCCGCTCCAGATAATTGCCCGGATTGACCGACAGCGTCGAGTCGTCGACCGGAGCACCATCCGAAATCATCATCAGGATCTTGCGCTGTTCCGGCCGGTTGATCAGCCGGTTATGCGCCCACATCAGCGCTTCGCCGTCGATGTTTTCCTTCAGCAGACCTTCGCGCATCATCAGGCCGAGATTGCGGCGCGACCGGCGCCATGGTGCATCGGCCGACTTGTAGATGATGTGACGCAGGTCGTTGAGGCGGCCTGGCGATGCAGGCTTGCCGCTGGCCAGCCACTGTTCGCGCGCCTGCCCGCCCTTCCACGCCTTGGTGGTGAAACCCAAGATCTCGACCTTGACGCCACAACGCTCCAGCGTGCGCGCCAGAATGTCGGCGCAGGACGCGGCAACCGTGATCGGACGACCGCGCATCGAACCGGAATTGTCGATGACGAGGGTGACGACCGTATCGCGGAACTGCGTGTCGCGCTCCTTCTTGAAGGAAAGCGGCTGCATCGGATCGATGATCAGGCGCACGAGACGGGCCGGATCGAGATAGCCCTCTTCAAGATCGAAATCCCAGGACCGGTTCTGCTGCGCCATCAGGCGGCGCTGCAGCCGGTTGGCAAGCCGCCCGACGGCACCCTGAAGATGCGCAAGCTGCTTGTCGAGGAAAGCCCGCAGGCGGTCGAGCTCCGCTTCGTCGCAGAGTTCCTCGGCGGTGATTTCCTCGTCGAAGGCCTCCGTGAAGATGTGGTAATCCACCTTCTCGTTGAAATCGTCGAACGGGCTGTTCGGCCGGCGCGTCTCGCCGGGCGTCTCGGAATGGTCGTCGGCCTCGTCGGACATCTCGTCGTCCGACATTTCGGCGCCGTCCATCTCGCCTTCGTCCATCTCCTCGTCGGCCGCTTCGCTCTGCTCGGCGGGCGCGGCGTCGGAACCGGCTTCTTCCTCGACCTCTTCGTTCTCGGTCTCGCCGCTGCTCGGCTGATCCTCTTCCGACTGGTTCTCGACCTCTTCCTGCTCCTGATCGTCGCCCTCGAGGTCCTCGGCCATCTGCATCGACGACAGCATGCGGCGCACGACCTTGGCGAAGGCCTGCTGGTCTTCGATGACGGATTTCAGGTTGTCGAGATCGGTAGTCGCCTTGTCCTCGATGAACGGGCGCCACAGGTCCAGCACCTTCCCGGCGCTCTCCGGCGGCTTCTGGCCCGTCAGCTTCTCGCGCACCAACATGGCGATGGCCTCGCCGATCGGCGCATCTTCCTGGCGCTCGATGCCGGAGAAATTCGCCTTGGCGTATTTCTCTTCCTGCATCGAATTGAGGTTGGCGGCGACGCCGGCCATCCTCAGCGCCCCGATCGATTCGACACGCGCCTGCTCGACGGCATCGAACACGCTGCGCGCATCCGAGCCCTGCGGCGACAGCGTCGCATGCACGCTGGTATCGTGGCAGGCAATCCTGAGCGCCATGGAATCGCCGAGACCACGGGTCACCGCAAGCTCATGCGCCGTCGGACGCTTCGAGATCTCCGGCAGGCGAATCCGCTCGCCGGCCAGGCCCGGACGCTCGTTGGCGAAGGAAACCTCGACCTCTTGATTGCCGGCAATCGACCGCACGCAGCCGGTGATCGCCCGCCGCATCGGCTCGGTATCGACCGGACCGGCGGGCTTGCCCTTGGAATTGTCTCCGCGACCTGCCATCGGCTTCGCTTCCTCTGCGTTATGCTCCCAATACGATATTGGCAGCGCTTTCCTTCAGCTCGACGCCGAAGGCACGCTGGTACTGTTCGGCCACGAGGGTCCGTTCCAGTTCATCGCACTTGTTGAGGAAGGTGATGCGGAAGGCAAAAGCGACATCGCCGAAGATCTCGGCATTTTCCGCCCAGGTGATGACCGTACGCGGGCTCATCACGGTCGAAAGGTCGCCGTTGATGAAGGCCGAACGAGTAAGATCGGCAACGCGCACCATCTTGGAAACCGTCTCGCGGCCTTCCTTGGTGGCGCCGAACGACTTCACCTTGGCGGCGACGATATCGACTTCCTTTTCATGCGGCAGGTAGTTCAGCGTCGTCACGATCGACCAGCGGTCCATCTGCGCCTGGTTGATCTGCTGCGTGCCGTGATAGAGGCCGGTCGTATCACCGAGGCCGACGGTGTTCGCCGTTGCGAAAATACGGAAGGCGGGGTGAGGACGGATGACGCGGCTCTGGTCGAGCAGCGTCAGGCGACCCGACGATTCCAGCACGCGCTGGATGACGAACATCACGTCCGGACGACCGGCATCATATTCGTCGAACACGAGAGCGACGTTGTGCTGGTAGGCCCAGGGCAGGATGCCGTCCTTGAATTCGGTGATCTGCTTGCCGTCCTTCAGCACGATCGCGTCCTTGCCGACGAGGTCGATACGGCTGACATGGCTGTCGAGGTTGACGCGCACGCAGGGCCAGTTGAGACGGGCTGCGACCTGTTCGATATGGGTGGACTTGCCGGTACCGTGGAAGCCGGACACCATCACGCGTCGGTTATGAGCAAAGCCTGCAAGAATGGCGAGCGTCGTGTCGCGATCGAAGAGATAGTCCGGGTCGAGATCCGGAACATAGGGGTCACCATTGCTGTAGGCGGGAACCATCAGATCGGTATCGATGCCGAAGACTTCCCGAACCGAAACGGTCGTGTCGGGGAGGTTGGTAATATCCAAATCAATCTTGCTCATCATCACTCCAGGGCACGGGCAACCGCCCGGCCGTCATCCACGCTGCCTTGATTTTTGAGGCTTAGCAGAAACCCGCCTGCTTCAACAACTGATATGCTTGCACCACGGCACGAAAACGTTCCTCCGATCCGCGGTCGCCGCCATTGGCGTCCGGGTGGTGCTTCTTGACCAACTCCTTGTAGCGGCTCTTGATCTCGGTAGAACTGGCATTGGCGCCAAGTCCCATCGTCTCGAAAGCCTTCGCCTCCAGCGTCTTCAGCTTGCGCCCCTGCGTCTCGTAGCGCCCGCCGCCACCGGCCCGCGCCTGGGACACGAAGCCGAACGGATCCCGGAAGCGCTGCTGCGCATAGGCTGCACCGGCCGAACCTGCGGCACCCGCACCACCGGACCGCGCCGTCGAATGCAGCGGTGCGTCCTTGGCATCCTTGTTGACGCCGACCGTCCAGGTCGGGCGATGCCCGGTAATCGCTTCCTTCTGGTAGCGCGCGATCTCGCTGTCCGACAGGCCTGAGAAATAGTTGTAGCCCTTGTTATATTCCTTCACATGCTCGAAGCAGAACATGAAGAACTGGCCTTCCGCATTGCGTCCGACCGGCGCCCGGTGAATACCCGGCTTGTCGCAGCCGTCCCATTGGCAGGTCGGAGCCTGCGGCGGGGCATCTTGCTGCCTTTTCCGGCGCGTCCGGATACGGTCAAAATATTTGGAATCGAGCTTCATGAGACACACATTATGGGCTCCACCACGGAGCCGAACAAGAATTGACAAACCGGTTTGTTCTTGGTTTCTGAGTTCCCCTTTTTTCGTCCCTCGCATCCACATCAAGGTCATTCGGCAATGTCAGTCAGAACCCGTATCGAAGCCACGCTTCGCCAGAACCTCTCCCCCGAACGCCTCGACGTGATCGACGAGAGCCATCAGCACGCTGGACATCAACCGAACGTGACCGGCGACGGCGAAAGCCATATGCGGGTCAGGATAGTATCGGCTGCGTTTGCAGGCATGAGCCGGATCGACCGGCACCGGACGGTGAATGCGCTCCTGAAACCGGAGCTCGACGCCGGCCTCCACGCGCTCGCGGTCGAGGCCGCAGCACCGGGAGAACCGACACGCTGGTGATAGAAAGTCGATGAAGCTCAGATAAGAACTATCGGGATTGGCGCCAAGGTGCCCGACCTTAGAATCGCTAAGCATACGCGCAAAATCTGAAGAAGGCCGTAGCTGATATTTTGGCCGGCGCCTGACTTGAACTGTGAGCTTTTTGGGCTCATTTTGTTGCTATGGCACAGGTCAAAACATCATCATCAGCCTTTACCGTCCGCAACTCGCGCACGGGACAGTTCGTTACCGTCAAAGGTGCTGGCGCGCTCAAAGGTAGTGAACTGGCCATCAAACGCGGCGTGGACCTGACCAAGCCGATAGCAAAACAGGCGCTTAAAGCTAATCGCAAACCGAAGGCAAAATAATTGGCCGGATCGGTCCTCGATACGCACGCTCTATTTTGGCTCGTAACTCAGCCCGAAACTCTCCATGAAGATGCCTTGGTGGCAATAGCCGCCGCTCAGGAAGCCAGAAAGCTTTTCGTTTCACCTATCACAGCATGGGAATTGGCTATTGCAGTGAACAAGAAAACGAATGCTCCGGACATAGGAGGCTTTACGGTAAAGGATTGGTTCAAGGCAGCAATTGAAGCCACATCTTCAAAAATTGTGCCGATAGGTCCAGCTATCGCCCTCGAGGCAGCCAGCATGATCGCAACGACAGCTCACAAGGACCCTGGAGATTGCTACATCATCGCCACCGCTAGATACAAAAAAGTCCCAATCATAAGCCGAGACGGAATAATTCGTCAGATAGCGGAAACCGGCTACATCGACATTATTGGCTGCTGAACCGCGTAAGCATTTGCAACCGCATTTCCCTTTGTCGACATGATTGCCTAGTCATAGCAGCGACAAAAAGGATGCGCCTTACACCAAATTTCAATCCCGCCACTACTCCGCCGCCGGCACCGTATCTCCCGCCGGCCTGACCCTCAGCCGGGTGATCCGATTCTTCTCCCGCTTCATCACCACGAAGCGCTTGCCGTAGAAGGTGAAGGCCTGCCGCTCTTCCGGGATGAGCTTGGATTCGTTGATCACCAAGCCTGCGATCGTCGTTGCCTCGCCATCCGGCAGGTCCCAGCCGAGGGCGCGGTTGAGATCGCGGATCGGCACCGAACCATCGACCACGATCGAGCCATTGGCCTCCTTGCGCACGCCCTGGATCTCGACATCATGCTCGTCGGCAATATCGCCGACGATCTCCTCCATGATGTCCTCCAGCGTCACGATGCCCTGCACCTCGCCATATTCATCGACGACGACGGCAAAATGCACCTTGCGCTTGAGAAAGGCCGCGAGCTGGTCCTTCAGGCTGGTGCTGTCGGGCACGAACCAGGGCTTCTGCATGATTTTCAGGATGTCGACATCGGCCGGCGTTGCCCCGGGCTCCAGCAGCGCCCTCAGAAGATCCTTGGCATGCATCACGCCGATGATGTTTTCGGTCGAGTTGCGCCACACCGGCATGCGCGTATAGGGGCTTTCCAGCACCGTGCGCACGATCACTTCGGCCGGGTCTTCGGCATTGACCGCCACCATCGCCATGCGGTGGCGCATCACGTCGGACACTTCGAGTTCGCTGAGATCGAAGAGCTCGCTCAGCCGGTCGCGGTCCTCGGCTCCGTAATTGCCCTCGCGATGCAGCGTATTGAGCGCCGCATGCAGGCTGTCATGGCCGCAAAGCTCAAGTGTCCTGTGCTCCAGCGACGTTCCCGTCGCACGCATCAGCCCGCGGATGACCGCATTGACGCCGCGCGAAAGAAGGCCGCCCGATGATGTCATCTGGCAAGCTTTTCGGTGAGGAAACTCAGGACTTCCGACGAGGGCACATCGTCGGCAACGAAGGACTGGCCGATGCCATGGGTCAGGATGAAGGTCAGCTTGCCGCCCTTCACCTTCTTGTCCTGCATGATGGCGGTAAGAAGCATCTCGGCACCGGGCAGCTCGCCCGGAATGTCGCTCATTCTGGTCGGCAGGCCGACCGCCTTCAGATGCGCCTCGACGCGCCGGCCGTCGTCGGGGCTTGCAAGATTGAGCCGGGCGGAAAACTCGTGGGCCAGCACCATGCCGATCGCGACGCCCTCGCCATGCACCAGCCGTGCTCCGTCATACTGCACGGCAGCTTCCAGCGCGTGGCCGAACGTGTGACCGAGATTGAGCAAGGCCCGCCGTCCGGTCTCGCGCTCATCCTCGACCACGACATCGGCCTTCGACTGGCAGCTGACGGCAACTGCCTCGATCCGTTCCGGACCGCCGGCAAACACCTTTTTCCAGTTCTTTTCCAGCCATTCGAAAAAGGCCGGATTGTCGATCAGCCCGTATTTGGCCACTTCCGCATAACCGGCACGGAACTCCCGCTCCGACAGCGTGTCGAGAACCGACGTATCGGCAAGCACCAGATCGGGCTGGTGGAAGACGCCGAGCAGGTTCTTGCCATGACGGGAATTGACCCCGGTCTTGCCGCCGACGGAGGAATCCACCTGCGACAGGAGTGAAGTCGGGATCTGTACGAAGCGCACGCCGCGGCGAACGATGCCGGCTGCAAAGCCGGCGAGGTCGCCGATCACGCCGCCACCGAGCGCGATCACCGCATCATTGCGCTCGATGCGCGCCGCCAGCACCATGTCGCAGACGGTGGCCAGATGATCGAAACTCTTGGTCTTTTCGCCGGCGGGCAGCGTCAGCGACACGGCCTCGATGCCATCTGTCTGCAGCCCGTCCATCAATCCTTCGAGATAGAGCGGTGCGACATGTTCGTCGGTGATGATCGCCGCCTTGCGCCCCTTCAGCCGCGAGGTGATCTCGCCGCCGGCACGCGCCAGAAGGCCCGGCCCGATCAGGATATCGTAAGCCCGGTCTCCGAGCGGCACATGCACCAGGCGTTCGGGAGCACGGGTCTGAACTGTCATTGCGCTTCGCTTTCATTGGCAAGCCCGGCAACGGCCTGCAGAACTTCATTGACCATCACGTCCTTGCGGACATTGCCCGAAATAACGGTCAGATCCGCCAGTTCGTAGATCGGGTAACGCTGGATCATCAGGTTCTCCAGCGTCTGCTTCGGATTCTCCGTCTTGAGCAGCGGCCGGTGATCGCGCCGGTTGACCCGGTCCCACAGCGTATCGAGATCTGCCTTCAGCCAGATGGAAAGGCCGCCGAGCTTGATCTGTTCCCGCGTCGCGTCATTGATGAACGCGCCGCCACCGGTCGAGACCACGCGCGGCCCCTGCTTCAGCAACCGCTCGATCACCCGCGTTTCCAGCGCGCGGAATTCACTCTCACCATATTGTGAAAAGAGCTCGGTGATCGTCATCCGCGAGACGGATTCGATTTCGGCATCAGTATCGATGAACGAAACGCCCAATGTCTGGGCAACCAGCCGGCCGATGACGGATTTGCCCGCCCCCATCAACCCGACAAAGATCAGGTTGCGGTTGCCGAGCGCTGCGCGAGCCTGGTCCCGTAATGTTTCTCGCTCGACTGTAATCTCTTCACTCATGATGCCGTCCATTCGCGAAAAACGGTATCAACAAATGTTCATGCACCGTCAAGCCACGCAGGCCCCTGCATCACGCCAAACGTGCAGTTCTTGTTAATCTGTAAACCATTAGAGCTATAGTGCGCCGGAACGATACGGAGCTTTCCATGCCGACACTTTTCCGCTTCCTGTTCATCCTGGCTGTCATCGCCGGCGTGATCTATGGCGGCATGGTGGCACTCGTGGTGCTGGTCGAACCGAAGGATCGCGACATCACGGTGAGAATCCCCTCCGAACGGCTCAATCCGCCGCCTCAACAATAACGGTTTCCGCGATGAGAGATCTGTCAGCCGCCCATATCGAGGCCTTTCTCGAAATGCTGAGCGCCGAACGTGGCGCCGCTGAAAACACCCTTGCTTCTTACCGGCGCGACCTCGACGATCTCTACGAGTTCCTGATCACCAGGAAGACCACCCCGCTTGCAGCAGATAGCCCGGCACTTGCCGCTTATCTGGCAGATCTCGGAAGGCGCGCATTCGCCGCCACGTCGCAGGCACGCCGCCTTTCGGCCATGCGCCAGTTCTACAAGTTCCTCTATGCGGAGGGCCTGCGCACCGACGATCCGACCTCGGTTCTGGATGCACCGAAAAAGGCGCGCGCCCTGCCGAAGAACCTGAGCGAGGAAGATGTCACCCGCCTCTTGGATCGTGCCGCGGTGGAGGCAGCAGAGCCGGGAGAAAATAGCCTGTCGCGCCTGCGCATGCTTGCGCTTCTGGAACTGCTTTACGCCACGGGCATGCGCGTCAGCGAACTCGTCGCACTGCCCGTCAGGGTGCTGGAGCAGGATGGCCGCTTTCTGATGATCCGCGGCAAGGGCAACAAGGAACGTCTCGTGCCGCTCTCCCGCTCGGCCATCGCCGCGCTCCAGTCCTATGGCGAGGCGAAAAGGAAGGCCGAAGGCGATGACGAGGAGAGCCCTTGGTTGTTCCCGTCCAGCGGCAGCGCCGGCTATCTGCCGCGCCAGGTCTTTGCCCGCGACCTCAAGGGACTGGCCGCCCGCGCCGGGCTGAAGGCCTCTTCGATCTCGCCCCACGTCATGCGGCATGCTTTCGCAAGCCATCTTTTGGCGCATGGCGCAGACCTGCGCGTGGTACAGGAACTGCTTGGACATTCAGACATTTCGACCACACAGATATACACACATGTGCTGGAAGAACGGCTTCGCCAATTGGTGGAAACACATCACCCTCTTGCAAAAGAGGCCAAAAACCGGGAATAGAGGCCCCAACTGAAAATGGGACCTCCATGATCCCATGGCAAAAACAACGGGAAACCGGATCTGATGCAGACTTATCTCGATTTCGAAAAGCCGATCTCCGACCTCGAGGCAAAAATCCACGAGCTGAAGAAACTCGCGGCCGAAGATGAGAGCATCGATACGTCCGACGAGATCAGCCGTCTGGAAGTGCGCGTCAAGGAAGCGACGCGCGACATCTATTCCAAGCTCGGCGCCTGGGAAAAGACCCAGGTTGCGCGCCATCCGCAGCGTCCGCATTTCGTCGACTATTCGGCACACCTGTTCACCGAATTCACCCCGCTCGCCGGTGACCGCAATTTCGGCGAGGATGCTGCCATCCAGGCTGGCCTTGCCCGCTTCAATGGCATGCCGGTGGCACTCATCGGCCAGGAAAAGGGCAGCGACACCAAAACCCGCCTGAAGCACAATTTCGGCAGCCCACGTCCGGAAGGCTATCGCAAGGCGATCCGCATCATGGAAATGGCCGACCGCTTCGGCCTTCCCGTCATCAGCCTCGTCGATACGGCCGGTGCCTATCCGGGCGTCGGCGCCGAGGAGCGTGGCCAGGCGGAAGCCATCGCCCGTTCGACTGAGATGTGTCTTGGCCTGAAAGTGCCGATGATCTCGATCGTCATCGGCGAAGGTGGTTCCGGCGGTGCGATCGCGATTGCCACCGGTAACCGCGTCTACATGCTCGAACATGCCATCTATTCGGTCATCTCGCCGGAAGGTGCAGCCTCGATCCTGTGGCGCGACAGTACCCGCGCCCGCGAAGCGGCCACCAACATGAAGATCACCGCCGAAGACCTGAAGGGCCTCGGCATCATCGACGAGATCATCCCCGAACCGGTCGGCGGCGCCCATCGCGACCCGAAGACGGTCATGGATGCGGCAGGCAAGGTCATTTCCTCGGCGCTGAAGGACTTGTCCAAGCTTTCCGGCGACGAAGTGCGCGCCGCCCGCCGCAAGAAGTTCCTCGATATCGGCCGCAATCTCTAGGCGCATCCTCCCCTTCGGGACGGTTGCCAAAATCGGCCATAGCGATCATAACAGTCGGCGTCTGGAGGTTTTGCTGGACATGCGATTTTGAGCGGTTAAGAAAATGTAAAGCTTACCGTATCATTATCCTACGCCTATGCCCCGGTTTGATGCCGAATTAGACATGTGGTCCGTCCCGATGCGTCTGAAACACATCGCCTTTGCTCTTCTGGTTGCGACAGCTCTCACCGGCTGTAACGATACGCTCGATTCGTCGAGCATCGACCTCTCGACCGTCAAGAACAAGGTAAACCAGCCGCTGCCGGCCAAGGTTCTCGCCGATATGCAGGCGAAGAACATGCCGCGCACATCGCCGATCATGATCCGCATCCTCAAGGAAGAGGGTAAGCTTGAGATCTGGAAGGCGACTGCCGACAACCGTTTCGACGTCATCAAGAGTTACGACATCTGCGCCTGGTCCGGAAAGCTCGGACCGAAAGTGAAGGAAGGCGATCGCCAGGCGCCGGAAGGCTTCTACAGCCTGACGCCGGCCCACCTGAACCCGAATTCCAAATATTATCTCGCCATCAATACCGGCTATCCGAACCGCTACGACACCGCCAACGGTCGCAACGGCACCAACCTGATGATCCACGGTGCCTGCTCGTCCTCGGGCTGCTATTCGATGACCGACGAGCAGATCCTCGAGATCTATGCCTTCGCGCGCGACGCCTTCAAGGGCGGCCAGACGACGATCCAACTGGAGGCGCTGCCCTTCCGCATGACGGCCGATAACATGGCCCGCCATCGCGACAGCGAGAACTACGCCTTCTGGAAAATGCTGAAGGTCGGCTACGACAATTTCGAAGTCACCAAGCGTCCGCCCGAAGTCGCCTTCTGCGACAAGAAATACGTCTTCAATCAGGACGGCAAGGGCGCCTTCAACGCAGCCGGCGCTTGCCCGTCCATGTCGACCCCGCCGGCACTCGCATCCGCCCTGTCTTCCTACGAGAAGACCTATGATGTTGCCTACGAGAAGGCCGTCGACAAGCTTGGCACCAAGGTATGGTACGAGCCGACGGAAGCCGAGCGCAAGGCGGTTGTCGCCGAAAAACGCAAGGGCCATGACATCGCCTATGCGCCCACCGGAACCTCACTCGAAGCCGGCAAGCTGATGAGCCAGGCTGATTTCCAGGAAATGATGGAAAAGCGGATGGCGGCCAGCCAGCCGAAGCCTGCCACCACCATCATGGCATCCGCCGCACCGCAGCCGGCAACGACGGCCGCGCAGATGAAGCAGGGTCGCCTGCCCGCCGCGGCCACCGCAACGGCAACGGTTGCAGCCGCCACGCCGGCCACATCCGCAGAACCGACGACCACCGCCAGCATCGCCGCGCCTACGATCCAGACAGAGGCAGGCAAGGTGGCAGCGGTCCCGATTCCCGAGCAGAACCCGATGGACGCACTCGCCTATGCCGCGCCCGCAGCGCCGGTCAGCGAAGCCAAGAAGCCGTTCTGGAAGTTCTGGGACAAGCAGTGACCTCCCCTCATGAGAGCCTCTACGATCTCAGAGGCCTCAAATGCCCGCTGCCGGTCCTGAAGACCCGACGCCGGTTAAAGACCATGATGACCGGCGATTGCCTGACCATCGACACCAGCGATCCGCTGGCGGCGATCGACATCCCGCATTTGTGCAATCAGGACGGCCATACGCTGCTCAGCACAGAGAAGACCGTGAACGGCCACCGCTTCGTCATCCGCAAGGGCCAGACAGCCGAAATCTGACGATCACCGGCTGAAGCCGGGCACCGCGAGCGGATTGTCCTCCAGCGCAGCCCGGTCCGGCCGGTCGAGCCGCGGTTCGCCGGTGAAGGCGGCAAACAGGTCGGCAACGAATTCTTCCGACAGGCCCTTGGTGATCAGCACCATGCGGGTCTTCTGATCGGAACCTTGCGGCCAACGCGGCAGGCGTTGCGGCGGATGGAAGATCGCCTGTACCCCATGCAGCACAAGCGGGCGCTCCGGATTGTCGGAGAGCTTGACGACCGCCTTCATCCGCAAAAGCTTCTCGCCATGGGCCGAGCGCAGCAGATCGACGAACATGTCGATCGCCATCGGATCGATCGGCCTTTCATGGATGATCGAAAACGAGCGAATGTCGTTGCCATGGCGGTTCACGTCATGATGATGATGGTGACCATGCGAATGGCCGGCGTGATCGTGACCATCATGATGATGGTGATGCTGATGGTCGTGCGCATGGTCATGATGATGGCCGTGGTGATGATCATGATGATGATCATCGTCGGCCGCCATCTCGTCGCGCAGCCAGCGATCCACATCGGCGATTTTCGTTGCCGGATCGTAGAGCCCGTTGGCAAGCACCGACAGGCTGCCGGCCTCGGCGCTATCGCCATCGACGAGAGGCGCACGCGGATTGAGTGCCGCAAGCTTGGCCCTGAGCACGGAGAGCTGCGCCGCATCGGCGAGCGTCTGTTTCGACAGGATCAACCGGTCGGCGACGGCAACCTGCTTGACCGCCTCCTGATGCGCGTCAAGCGTCGCCAGACCGTTGACCGCATCGACGACGGTTACGACGCCTTCAAGGTCGAAATTCTGCGCGATGACCGGATTGCCCATCACCGACTGCATGACCGGAGCCGGATCGGCGAGCCCCGTCGTCTCGATGACGACCCGCGTCACCGGCTTGGCGCGACCCGTCTGGATCGCATCGATCATCGAGGCAAGCGTATCGACCAGCTCGCCCCGCACCGTGCAGCACAGGCAGCCATTCGACAACTCGATCATCGAATCGCCCGAGGATTCGACGAGCAGGTTGTCGATACCCACCTCGCCGAACTCGTTGATGATCACTGCGATGTCACGCGCCGCCGGATCCTGCAGCATGCGGTTCAGCAATGTCGATTTTCCCGCACCGAGAAAGCCGGTGATGATCGAGACCGGGATCCGTTCAGCCGCTATCGGCATGGTGAGATCGTCCTTATGGGTTGGCGGCCGGCCTGACGACCGGCCTCGGCACCGCCGCACCCTTGGCAGGCGCCTTGGCCTCGCCCTTCTTCGGCGCAGTCTTCTTCACCTTCGGCGGCGGAGGAGGAACTTCACCGCCGGTGATCGGATAGACGGCCACATATTGCGGCGGATGATCCATCTCGTGAATATAGGGCGAATGCTGGATCGTGCGGCCGGCATCGTCGCGCGTCTCGCTGCGGATTTTGGCGGCCTTCGGATTGCAGATCTCGGCACTGACGTCGTTGACCTCGGACGTATCGCCCGACACCGGCAGCGAGGCAAGCGGCACGCCCTGGTTCGGCGCCGAGGTCAGCCCCTGCTGCAAAAGGTTTGCCGTGTCGTCGGCACGCCCGGCAAGGCTGTCGGAGCCGAGCACGACCGAAATGACGCTGCGGTTGCCGCGCGTGGCGGATCCGATCTGGTTGAAGCCCGAGGCGCAGATGAAGCCGGTCTTCATGCCGGTCGCGCCGTCGAAGCGGCCGATCAGGGTATTGTAGTTGTGATACTGGCGCTTGCCGGTATCGATGCCCTCGATGGTGAAATAGCCCATATATTCGGGGAAGTCGCGACGCAGCCGCAGCGTCAGCACCGCAAGGTCACGCGCCGTCGTATACTGGCCCTTGCCGGGCAGACCGTTCGGGTTGATGTAATGCGTCGAGGTCATGCCGAGCCTGGCGGCTTCCGCATTCATCATGGCAACGAAATTGTCCATCGAACCGCCGACGGTTTCACCCACGGCATAGGCCATGTCGTTGGCGGACTTTACCAGCATCATCTTCAGCGCGTTGTCGAGCGTCATCGTCGTGCCGACGCTGAAATTCATGTTGCTCGGCGGCTGCGACACCGCCCTCTGGCTCATCGTCACCACGCTGTCGAGCTTGATGCGGCCGCTCTTCAACGCGTCGAAGGTCACATAGGTCGTCATCAGCTTGGTCAGCGATGCACCATACCATTTCAGGAAGGCATCCTGCTGGGCGATCACCCGACCGGTATTCGAATCGACGATGATTTTCGGATTTGCGGAAGCCGCGCCTGCAAAGGCCAGAGTGGCGGACAAGACTGCGGCGGAAGCCAGGCGGGTGGACCGGCCGGCACGGAAAAGAGAAAACGGCAAGATTGTCCTCATGATTGCGGCGTTAAGCACGCGGCGCATAGACGCCCTCTATGACCAAGGAATGGCAAAGAAGATTGATTACGTCAATCACCGGAGGCACTATCACCGGTGGAGGGGATACATAACCGCGTGAAGCCGGCCACATCGGGCAGCAATGTGAGATGGCCTCGCGTCTGGTCACACGAAGAAACATGAAGAGGAGCATTGACGGCCGGTGCGTTTTGGCCGGAAATGCTCTGGACGTTGAAGGAAAGAGACACGAATGCCCATATTGAACCGCGCAGCCGAGCTTCAGGGCGAAGTGACGGGCTGGCGACGATTTCTGCATCAGCATCCCGAAATTCTTTATGAGGTCCATGACACGGCAGCCTTCGTCGCAGAGAAACTGCGCGAATTCGGCGTCGACGAGGTGGTCACTGGCATCGGCCGAACCGGCGTCGTCGGTATCATCCGCGGCAAGGGGGAAGGCACCCGCACGATCGGCATGCGCGCCGATATGGATGCGCTTCCGCTGACCGAGGTGACCGGCAAGGATTATGCGTCCAAGACACCGGGGGCCATGCATGCCTGCGGCCACGATGGCCACACCTCGATGCTTCTCGGCGCTGCCAAATATCTTGCCGAAACCCGCAATTTCAACGGCACGGTGGCCGTCATTTTCCAGCCGGCCGAAGAAGGCGGCGCTGGTGCGCTCGCCATGGTCGAGGACGGCATGATGGAGCGCTTCGGCATCGAAGAAGTCTATGGCATGCACAATATGCCCGGGATTCCGCTCGGCCGGTTCGCCATCCGCAAGGGCGGCATCATGGCAGCCCCCGACCGCTTCACCATCACCATCAAGGGCCGCGGCGGCCACGCCGCCCAGCCGCACAAGACGATCGATCCGATCTTCATCGGCTCGCAGCTCGTCGGCAGCCTGCAGGCTATCGCCGCCCGCAATGCCGATCCCGTCCAGTCGGTGGTCATATCGGTCACCCGCTTCGATGCCGGCACCACCCACAACATCATCCCCGATACGGCAACGATCATGGGCACGGTGCGCACGCTGAGCGAAGATACCCGCGACCTTGCCGAAAACCGTATCCGCCAGATCGTCGACGGCCTCGTCGGCGCCCACGGCGCGGAGGCTGATATCGACTATTACCGGCAATGCCCCGTCACCTCCAACCATGACCGCGAGACCGACCACGCGATCGAAGCCGCAACCGAGATCGTCGGCACCCCGAATGTCGATCCGAATGTCGACCCGACCATGGCCGGCGAGGATTTTGCTTATATGCTGAAGAGCCGCCCCGGCGCCTTCATCTTCATCGGCAATGGCGAAACCGCCCCGCTGCACAATCCCCGCTACGACTTCGACGACGAAGCGATTGCCTTCGGCATTTCCTACTGGGTACGGCTCGCCGAAAAACGCCTGTCGGAATAGGCCTTGAGCAACCTCCCGGAGGCGGCGTGCTGCCTCCGGACCGTTCAAGCGCAAAAAGCCAAGGCCTTGGACAAACAGGGCAAGCCGAAAGATCGCCATGCGACCCAGAAAAAGGCTTGGCTAATCCAGGCGGCTTTTGTATGGGTTGCGATAAGTGGTCCCATAGCTCAGTAGGATAGAGCGCAGGATTCCTAATCCTGAGGCCGATGGTTCGAATCCATCTGGGATCACCACCGTTCCTCGAAATGATCAAAGGTTGCGCTTCAGGCTAAGGCTTGGCTATCCACGCGCGTGGGGCAACGAGGATGGGGCGATGCGCTTCCGAGTTTGCAGCGCTGACAGTTTCACCACGATTGACGTTTTTGCTTTACAGCAAGACAAAATCTGGTAACTCCCGCATTTGAGAGTGCCCTTGTAGCTCAGTTGGTAGAGCACCTGATTTGTAATCAGGGGGTCGCGGGTTCGAACCCTGCCGGGGGCACCACTCATTTTCCAGCCTTTTCACCTTTGCCCGGCCTGCGCATTTTTTGCCCGGCGCGATAGAGACAGAAGCCTGCGCGAAATCGCTGAAGTCGCCGTTCTTCCCATCCGCCCAACGCCATGCCGTATCGGACGCGACTAGACCTTGGCGCGTCGCATCAACTCGTCCAGCGCCTCGCCGTAAGACATGCCGGTATCGTTGCAGAAGGTCTTGAAGCGGTTGATCACGTCGATGGGCGCACGCACGAAGGCCTGATCGAAGGGCTGTGACGGTTTGCGGACGCGCGCCACACGCTCAACCACTTCCCGGCTTTTGAACCCCGCCCGTTCTGCGGCCCTATCGCCGAGATCGTCTCTGTCGTTGGCGTCCTGGGCGCCGTCTCGCGGCGAGAACTTCGATACGTCGAGACGCTTGTCGTCCTGGCCAAACCCGAAATCCCTTGCCATCAGGCCGCCCTTTCATCCTTCAGTGTCTGAAGCAGTTCCAGCACTTCGCCGGTCAACTGCATCGCGTTTTCGATCGCAGCCGGCACGCCGTTGATTGCCGTCTGACTGAGTTCCTGCAGCGCAAGTCGCTCCATGAACATGGCGTTATAGGCTTCCCTTCGGTGCAGATGAGTACCAAGCACCGGCAGGCCGCTCTTGCGCATCTGCTGGCTGATTTCCCGCTCGATCCGGCGCACGAAGGGCGGCGGGCTGGTCCGGTTGAAGGACAGTGCGAAATTCAGCGGCCGACCGACATCCGCCTCGCTTTCCCGGACAAGGCTGACCGCACGTGCCGCCTGCTGCGCATCAAGGGCGCTTCCGGCAAGCGGGATCAAGGTCAGGTCACTGCGGATGATCGCCCGTGATGTCAGGCGGCTGGCCGTACCTTCAAGGTCGATGAAGACGAACTGCGCCTGCGAAGCCGTTTCGTTGATCAGGTCACGAATATTGGCTTCCGTGGCGTCGCTGCGAACCTTGAGCGGCAGCGTGCTTTTGCCGGACCGCCAGTCCGTGATCGGCCTGTTCGGATCGGCGTCGATGATGATGACCGAGGCCCCCGACTGCACCAGGCATGTCGCGATCGTCAGCAATGTCGTCGACTTCCCGGCGCCCCCCTTCGGGTTGGCTGCGCAGATGACAGGCATATCGTTCTCCAACCTGTGAAACTGGTTCCATCTAGCATAAATGAAAGCATGCAGGCAATCCTGCATTCAAGCAAGCTACCATCATTGCATGATCGCATTCTTGCGATCTTGATATCAACAATGATTGCATGCATGACATCAAGAAATCACGCATGCAAAAAATTTTCATTTACCAATAACTATAGCAAAAACAGCATCTTAGAAAGGAAAGAACAGCCCAACACTCGAGACGAAACCGGTTGCATCGCGGAAGAGCGACGACTGGCAGGATCTATTCTGCTCAACCAAGGGCCATGACGCCAGGGAAGGATGCGGGATCGGTCCACATGCCGGCCATTGCTGCCGACATGCGAGAGCCTCGTACATCAGGGACGGCGGCCTGCATTGCCGCAGGCTAAGAACAACCTCTGGCCTATTACCTCGCACCGACGCTGGCACGAAGCGTATTGTCGGAAGGCATGGACCCGCGACGCCTTACGGCAGGATCGGTGATTGCGACGGGTGCTTGATCGAACTGGTAAACATCGGGTCGACCGTCTGCAGGCGGTCCCAGGAAACCGAGACGCCGAACAGCAAGATTGCGATGATCGGTATAACAAGAAGCACGACGCCGCCGCTGATGCGCATGACCAACTCCAAAACTACATAGTCATGGCCGAGACCTTGTGCGCAGCAGCTTAACGGTTGGTTAATTTGTGCCAGTTTTACACAACCGGGAAACGTATCCACAGCACGATTCTGGAAGGCACATGATTCGGCGAGAAGGGCCGAAAAATCGCCCCAATCCTCTCCCCCGCCGCGGCAACGTTCAAATCGGTGCCGGAATGAGGCCATTTCAAGGGCTTGGAGCGACCGTCAGTCCAATAGCGCACGCACGCGCACCGCGAGTTCCCGCGCCGTATAGGGCTTCTTCAGCCAGCTGCCCGAAAGCGCCAGCTCGCGCCCCGCAATCGCCGGTTCGGCATAGCCGGAGGTGAACAGAACCGGGATATGCGGCCGCTCGGAACGTACCCTGTTTGCCAGTTCGTCGCCTGTCAGACCACCGGGCATGACGACATCGGTAAACAGCAAGGCGATATCGTCATGGCGATCGAGCTGCGAAAGCGCCTCATTTCCGTTTTCAGCCTCGATCACCTCGTAACCGAAACTCGTCAGCCTGGAGACCGTCACCCGTCGCACCCGCGGATCGTCCTCGACCACCAGGATCTTCTCGCGCCCGCCGGGCAGCGGGCTGGAGACCTGGGCGCCGCCGCCATCGGCATGGCTGATATCGATCTTCCGCCTGGCGGCCGGCAGAAACATCCTCACCGACGTGCCCTGGCCGATCTCGCTATAGAGCTGGATATTGCCGCCCGATTGCTTGACGAAACCATAGACCATGCTGAGGCCGAGCCCCGTGCCGGCACTCACACCCTTGGTCGTGAAGAACGGTTCGAACGCCTTCTCCTTCACCTCCGGGCTCATGCCGCTGCCCGTATCGGTGACAGCGACGAGAACGAACTCACCGGTGCGCATGTTGGAATACATCTGCGCATAATCGACATCGAGCTTGATGTGAGAAATCTCGACGGTCAGCTTGCCGCCGCGCGGCATTGCATCGCGCGCATTGATGACGAGATTGAGAATGGCATTCTGCAACTGCGAAGCATCGACCAGCGCCTCGTTGGGCGCGCCGGCGATCACTGTCTTGAACTCGATCGCCTCACCAAGGGTGCGCCGCATCAGGTCGGAAAAACTGGAAACGAGCTGCCCGACATCGACGAGCTGATTGTTGAGCGGCTGCCGTCGGCCGAAGGCGAGAAGCTGGCCGGTCAGCTTGGCACCATCATCGGCCGCCGCCTGCGCCTCCTGGAGCAAGACCTTGAGGTTCGGATCCTCAAGCCGGTATTCCATCATTTCCAGATTGCCGCTGATAACGGTGAGCAGGTTGTTGAAGTCATGCGCCAATCCCCCGGTCAGCTGACCGATGGCCTCCATTTTCTGGGATTGGCGCAACTCCTCCTCGATCTTGTGGCGGCTCGTCAGGTCGCGGATGAAACCGGTGAAGATCCGCTTTCCGCCGCTTCGCGCCTCGCCGACGGCAAGTTCCATCGGAAACGTCGTGCCATCCTTGCGCAGCCCGGTGACCACGCGGCCATAGCCGATGATCCGGCGCTCGCCGGTTTCCATATAGCGGGAAATATAGCCGTCATGCGCATTGCGGTCGGGATTAGGCATCAGCATGCGGACATTCTTGCCGCAAACCTCGGCCTCGCTGTACCCGAACAGGCGCTCCGCCGCGACACTGAACGAGGTGATGATACCCGCCTCATCAATGACGATGGTCGATTCCGGCACGGTATCGAGAATGGAGCGTAGATGCGCCTCCCGTTCCGCCAGATCGTTCTGTACCCGTTTCATCTCGGTCACGTCGTTGTTGGTCTGGATAATGATGGGCAAGCCATCAACCGAAAGGGCAACGGCAACCCAGCGTGTCGCGACAAAGACCTGATGGCCGTCGCGACTGCGATGTTCTACTTCCCCTTCCCAGGAATGATGCTCCGCCACGCGCTGGCGTATCTCGTCCAGCGGAACGGGAAACCGCGTCTGCAGCAGCCGGTGGACCGACTGGCCAATCGCCTCCTGGCGTGACCAACCGTAAAGCCTCTCACAGCCGCTGCTCCAGCGAATGATCGTCCCCTCGCCGCTGTGAACGAGCACATTGGCGTCATCCAGCAAGTGAAGGACGGAATCCAGCTCAGCCTGGGTCGTCAGCGTGCTTCTTATTTTCTCAGGCATCAAAATTCCTGGCTGCGGTTAGTGGTGGCGACGTTCGTCAGCCGAAACCATCGGCTCCCCCCAGCCGTATTCATCGTTGTCTCCGGCCAATTGTGCAAGCGTCATCGGCTTGATGATCTTGACCGAATGGCGACCGACGCAGCCAAG
Organism: Neorhizobium sp. NCHU2750; assembly: GCF_003597675.1. NCBI lineage: Bacteria > Pseudomonadati > Pseudomonadota > Alphaproteobacteria > Hyphomicrobiales > Rhizobiaceae > Neorhizobium > Neorhizobium sp. NCHU2750. The sequence continues at coordinate 3,515,916 of NZ_CP030827.1, forward strand.
CACGCCCTTTGTCGTCAGCTTGGTAATGGTGCGCGAGACCGTCTCGATGGTCAGCCCCAGATAGTCTGCCATGTCCTGGCGGGTCATCGGCAACTGCACCATCGACTGAACCCCGGTCTTGGCCGCTGCCCGGCGCAAGTGCTTCAGCAGAAATGTGCAGAGCCGTTCCTCCGCGCTCTTGCACGACAGCAGCACCATCTGGTCCTGGGCAGCGGCCATTTCGTCGCATACACGTGCGAAGAGCTGCGGGCGTAGCTCCTCCGATTCCTGGACGGCGGCTTCGAAAGTGCGACGGGCTAGACGGCGGATCTTCGTTCCGACGATCGCTTCGGCGCTGTAGAGATAATTGCCCTTCAGCGAAACGCCGAGGAGATCGCCTTCGAAGACGAAACCGGTAATCACCCGGCGACCGTCAGAAATGATGCGGAATATCCTGAGCGCGCCTTCGGCCACTTCAAACACGTGCTTCGCGTCATCGCCTTCTAGGAAAAGCGACTGGCCCGGCTGCAGGCATTCGACGGGCTGGCGCGAAAACAGGCCGCTCAACGTTTCCGGTTCGACCTGCGAAAGAAGGTTTGTGGTGCTGCGTTCGCGATTATAGCTGGTGAGAAACATGTTCGGATCCCCGTCGTTTGATGGGGGTAGTTGACGTGATTGCAGTAACACGCGAATGCTACCGCCGTAAAAGACGGTTCGAATTGGTAACAGTTTGTAACAGCCTGGCTTGATTTTAGATGTCCCTTGATCCCGCCCACGCGGCACATATCCTTGTCGTTGACGACGACCCTCGTATTCGCCAGATGCTCGCCCGCTATTTCGAGGGTGAGGGATATCGCGTTACCACCGTTCCGGATGGCGTCGAGATGAACGTCGTTATGCGCCAGAACAGCGTCGACGCAGTCTTGCTCGACCTTTCGCTTCCCGGCGGTCGCGACGGTCTCGATCTTGCGCGCGATATCCGTGCCACGTCCGACGTGCCGATTATGATGCTGACCGGACGCGACGATGTGGTCGACCGGATTATCGGCATCGAGATCGGCGCCGACGATTATATCGCCAAGCCCTTTCATCTGAGAGAGGTTCATGCCCGGCTGAAATCCATCCTCAGGCGCCGCCAGCCGGCGCCTGCGGCAAAGCCGGCCCAGGAGGAAGACAGGATCATTCGCTTCGAGGGATGGTCGCTCAACCTGTCGCGACGCCAGCTGGTTGATCCGGACGGGGCGGAGGTGGAACTCACGACCGGCGAATTCGACATGCTCGCGGCCTTCCTCAACCATGCAGGCCGGGTACTGACACGCGACTTCCTGATGGACCTGACCCGTGGCCGCCACCTGGAAGCATTCGACCGCACCATAGATGCGCAGATCGTCAGGCTGAGGCGTAAGATAGAGGCTGATGCCAAGCATCCTCAGTTCATCAAAGCGATCCGCGGCATCGGCTACATCTTCACCGGAAAGATCGGCTGATCCGGCAGGCTGTCGCTATCGGCGGAGATGATCAGCCCATGGCCTCTCGGACCATGGTCGAGGTAATCGACAAGCACGGGCCAGGTCGTCGGCACCGCCGTCCAGATATGGATCTTCTGGCAACGCTCAGCCATGGCGAATGTCTTTACCGCGGAAAACAGCAACGCCCTGACTTCCTCGCAATCCTTCAGGCTCACGGCGGCGATCAGCGGCACTTCGACTTGGCGTCGAAAATCACCCTCTCCTCTCACCGCGACATGGCAGATACCGCGTATATACCCCTCCCGGTCCTTGACCACGAACCAGCGGCGGCAATCTGCTGCACGGCGGGTCAGCGCAGTCCATTGGTCGAGGTCGAGGCCGGGCATGATGCGCTCGATCAGAGCATAGGCCCGTAAAACGTCTCGGGCATGCAAGGTGCCGATCCTGTAGCCCATTGCCCCTCCGTCGCGCTCTTATGCGCAGACGCGTGCATGCGTCCGGTGGGAGTGTGCGTGAGACGAGAAACGCCGCCTTGACTTCGATCAATGGGTGACATGCTCACTCATGACATGCGCTTGCCCGAAGATGCATCCATGCCTCGCGGCATAATTCGCCGGTGAGGTAGCTGACGAAGGCCGGCAAATGCCCGAAGGATGCCGCCGAACAGGACGGCGAACAACGAACCGATGGCCACGCCGATCGCGGCCCAAACCCCACCCGCAAAGCTGAACGGCATCGCCGGCACGAACCATTTCATGGTCTTCGAGAAAATTGGCGGATCGATATGCTGCAGGATCGCCAGAGGCCTCAGGACCGGAGGCGCCGCCGCGAGATCCTCGAATTGATCCGAAAGCGCCTCATAACGCTCGAATGTCCTTCGCATCGCGTCACCCTGCGAATGCAGGAAGGGTTCACTGGACAGCGAATAGATGTTGAGTGCTGCACGCCGATCGAGCCCTTCGTGATTGGCCTGCTCGTCGAAGGTCTGGATGATGCTTGTCAATTCGTCGATCGCGCCGCCGAGACGCTGCCGATACTGCTGGGCAAATTCCGGCGCCTGCGAAAACAGGACACCGCCCGAAGCGACCACCAGCAGGACCAAAACGCGGCGAACAACAGACAAGATCAACCCTCGGCTTCATCGTTTCCGGTCAACGGAAAACCATCGCAAAGGTTGCAGGCCAACGTATTATCTGAGGCGAGCGCTCTAGCGGCTTGGCGAGCGCTCCTTCACCCGTTCCATCCGGAAGCCGAGGCCGATCAACCGTCCCGACAAGTGTGCGAGAACAGGCCAGCGGGCAATGCCGCGAATGAAACCCGGTGGCCCCTTGCGCTTCGCCTCGTCCTTCTCGTCCGCCCGCCGGCCGCTGCGCATCATCAATTGCAGCTTCTGCGTCGCCCGCGTCGGAAAACTGCGGCGCTTTTCGATGGCGGCAAGATCGGCATCGGAAAGCCTGTTTTCGCCAAGCGGCGCCGACAGCAGGTTTGCCGCAGCGACTGCATCCTGGATGGCGAGGTTTACGCCCACTCCGCCGATCGGCGACATCGCATGTGCCGCATCGCCGATGCAGATCAACCCGGTCCGCCACCATTGGCTGAGACGATCGATTCTGACAGTCAAAAGGCTCGTATCGTCGAAGGAGCCGATCTCGCCCATCCGTGCCGGCGGCAGCGGCGAGACATCCGCCACCATTTTTCGAAAGGCCTCGATCCCCTTTTGCCTGATGTCGGCAAATGTCGTCCGTCGGATCACGTAACCACATTGCCAGTAATCGCCCCGGTCGATCAGCACGAGCCCCTGCCTTGGTCCCGCATGGCCCATCACCTCATGTGGATCGCCCGACTGTTTGGAGAGCTTCATCCACACGACTTCGCTCGGCTGGCCAAAGCTTTCGACAGTCAGTCCCGCCTTGTCGCGAATGACCGAATTGCGCCCATCCGCGCCGACCACCAGCTCGGCCCGAATGGTGATATCGCCGCCCGCCATGCGGGCACGAAGCCCGCGGATACGGCCATCCTCCTCGACAAGGTCGGTCACCTGCGCCTGCATGATCAGCCTGAAATTCGGATAGGCCTTGGCCGAAGCTGCAAGGAAATTCAAAAAATCCCATTGCGGCATGAAGGCGATGAAGCGGTTCTTCACCGGCAGCCGCGAAAAATCGGCGATCGTGATCGTGCGCCCGCCCATCTCCGCCGAGAGCTTTTCCGCCCGCGTATGCGGCAGCGCCAGGAACGCATCGATCAGCCCCAGCTGGTCGATCACCTCCAGCGTCGAGGGATGGATCGTATCGCCGCGGAAATCCCGCAGGAAATCGCCGTGCTTTTCGACAACCGTGACATCGACGCCCGCCCGCGCCAAAAGCAAGCCGAGCATCAGCCCCGCCGGGCCACCGCCGGCAATCACACAGGTTGTCTCGATCGTGTTGCTCTCTTTCATCACCTCATTTCGCTCCGATCGACGGCCGGATCAAGCCGGCCGTCATCACATCTGCCGTATTTCTCGGAACTCTTGTAGAGGCCGGCTTTCGCGAGTAGACCAGCGGCAACTGTAAGAGTGGAAGAGGTCATGGCAGACATTCTAAGGCGCCGCATCAGCATCCTCGGATCGACCGGCTCGATCGGCGTCAATACGCTCGACGTGGTCGCCCAACTCGGCGGACGCGATGCTTTCGACGTGGTCGCGATCACCGGCAACAGCAATGTCGACCTTCTGGCCGAGCAGGCGAAAATGTTTGGCGCGCGCCTCGCCGTCACCGCCGATGACAAGCAGTATGCGGTGCTGAAGGACGCCCTTTCCGGCACCGGCATCGAGGTCGCGGCCGGCCGCGCCGCACTGGTGGAGGCGGGAGAGCGGCAGTCCGATTGGGTCATGGCCGCAATCGTCGGCACCGCCGGCCTTGCGCCCACCCTTGCGGCAGCAAAACGCGGCGCCGATATCGCGCTGGCCAACAAGGAATGCCTGGTCTCCGCCGGCGACCTGTTCGTCAAGGCGGTCGCCGATGGCGGCGGCAGGCTGATCCCCGTCGACAGCGAACACAGCGCCATCTTCCAGTCGCTTGAGGACGACCAGCGCCACGCCGTCGAACGCATCGTCATCACCGCCTCGGGCGGCCCGTTCCGCACGTTCAGCCGCGAGCAGATGGCCGGCGTGACGGTCGATATCGCCCGCGCCCACCCGAACTGGTCGATGGGCCTGAAGATTTCAGTCGGCAGCGCCTCGATGTTCAACAAGGCGCTGGAAATGATTGAGGCAAAGCACCTCTTCAATGTCCGCCCGGACCAGATCGAGGTCGTCGTCCACCCGCAATCCGTCATCCATTCGATGGTCGGCTATACCGACGGCTCGGTTATCGCGCAGCTCGGCTGCCCCGACATGCGCACCGCCATCGGTTATGCACTCACCTATCCCGACCGGCCGAAGCTGAACGTCGATCGCCTCGATTTCGCTAAGCTGGCCCGCCTTGATTTCGAGGCTCCCGACGAGATCCGCTTCCCGGCACTGAGGCTCGCCCGCACCGCCATGGCACGCGGCGGCGTGCAGGCTGCGGTAATGAACGCCGCGGAAGAAACCGCCTTCAACGCCTTCTGCGACCGCCGCATCGGCTTCCTGCAGATGGCCGATATTGCCGAACAGGTGATGGAAGACATGACCGGCTATGGCGTCGCGATCACCATGGACGACGTCTTCGCCGCCGATGGCGAGGCAAGGCGCCGCGCCGGGGACGTCATCGCCAGAATGGAAATGGCGGCTTAGGGAGCCGTTCCCCTCACTTGCGATTTCTAACACTTAGCCTTCGGCTAAGATGTTGAAATCGCTTTCTCTCCCGCAAGGGGAGAGATGCCGGGGAGGCAAGCTCGACGCTATACCTCTCCCCCTGCGGGAGAGGACACAAAATCAAGATCTTAGCGTCAGCTAAGTCTTAGATTTTGTTGGTGAGGGGATGGACCCGAACCTCAGGCCACATTTCGAGCCAGCGCGCAGCGCGACCACAACTGGTGCAGTGAAGCGACCAGATGCTCGATATCGGCATCGCTATGCAGCGGCGTCGGGGTAATCCTGAGGCGCTCGGTCTTGCGCGGTACCGTCGGATAGTTGATCGGCTGCACATAGACATTACACGTATCGAGCAGGATGTCGGAGATCCACTTGCACTTCGATGCATCGCCGACCATGACCGGCACGATATGGCTCGGGTTCGGCATATGCGGAATGCCTTGGCTGTCGAGCAGGCCACGCAGCTTGCGCACGCGCTCCTGATGGCGGGCACGTTCGAACTGGCTGACCTTGAGATGCTGGATCGAGGCGACGGCACCGGCGGCAAGTGCCGGCGGAATGGCGGTCGTGAAGATGAAGCCCGAAGCGAACGAACGAATGAAATCGCAAAGCGCGGTAGACGCGGCGATATAACCGCCCATCACGCCGAATGCCTTGCCGAGCGTCCCTTCGATGATCGTCAGGCGATCCATCAGGCCTTCGCGCTCGGCAATGCCGCCGCCGCGCGGACCATACATGCCGACCGCATGAACTTCGTCGAGATAGGTCATTGCGCCATACTTGTCGGCGAGATCGCAGATTTCCTTGATCGGCGCGATATCGCCATCCATCGAATATACGGATTCAAAGGCGATCAGCTTCGGCGCATTCGGATCGGCGGCCTTCAGCTTGGCTTCCAGATCGACGAGATCGTTATGCTTCCAGATCACCCGGTCGCACTTGCCGTAACGGATACCTTCGATCATCGACGCATGGTTCAGCGCGTCGGAGAAGATGATGAGGCCGGGGATCTTCTGGCCGAGCGTGCCGAGCGTTGCCCAGTTCGAGATATAGCCGGAGGTAAAGACGAGCGCCTGCTCCTTGCCGTGAAGGTCTGCAAGCTCGCGCTCCAGAAGAACGTGGTAGTGGGTCGTGCCAGAAATATTCCGGGTGCCTCCCGCACCCGCGCCACAGTGATCGATCGCCTCGTGCATTGCGGCCAGAACCGCCGGATGCTGGCCCATGCCCAGGTAGTCGTTGGAGCACCAGACGGTTACTTCCTTCTCACCTTCGGATGTGTGGTGGGTCGCCCGCGGAAAACTGCCACGATGCCTTTCGAGATCGGCGAACACGCGGTAGCGGCCTTCCTGATGAAGTCCGTCCAGCTCGCTCTTGAAAAATGCCTCGAAATCCATGCTAAACTCCAAAACCCTTGAAGGGTCTTCTTGATCTTTGCCAGCTTCTTCGTCTGCCTGCGGCAACGCGTCGTCAAGCCCGAAGAGGCGGTATGGGCGTAGCTGCGGCAATAGGCCCATCTTTTGAATTATTCCAATCTAAATCTTAGCGATAGCCAAAATGTGAAGATTGACCCATGTCAACCGGCGAACAAAAGCTCTCGCCTGTGCCATCGCGCAACACATGGGCCGCTTGGTGCAGCCGGCAGCATTTCGCGCGATTAGTGCACAACACCAAATTCCCGAATGCTGAAATAAAAATAACGCCGGCTATATGGACTCTCTGGCCTCACCGCCTATTGTTGGCTCAGAAGTGAGCAAAAGACGGCAACTGTACGTCACAACAGAGAAAACTTACCGGAGGGTGCCATGAAAAAGGCTGTCATTATGATGCTGGTCGGTGCAGCGCTTGCAGGCTGCACCCCCACGGAACAAGGTGCCGGCATCGGCGCTGCATCGGGCGCCATCATCGGCGGCGCGGTGACGGGTAATGTCCGCGGCGCAGCAGTAGGTGCAGCCGTCGGCGGCGTTTCCGGCGCATTGATCGGCAGCGTCTCCGAGCAGCCGGGCCAGTGCTACTATCGCGACCGCTACGGCCGCCGTTACATCGACGATTGCCCGCGTCGCTACTGATCCGGCTTTACTGACAGAAAGTCAGTTCTTTTCAAACATGTGGCCCCGAAACCAAGTTCGGGGCCTTTTATTTCAACGAATCGTCATGCGACCGAGATCAAGGGTACCCCTGATGGCATTTTGCGGGTACAGAGATTGTCAGCGACCATGAGGGTCTTGACCGACGGCACCGATAACTAAGTCTGCGTATGGAAAAGAAAAAAGCGGGGAGGATAAGCGACTGGAGCAGCCGGCGGCGCCGCTTGGCCTGCTTGCTGGCGGGTAGCCTGGCTCTTTCCCCCGTGCTTGCCACCAACGCTTATGCTTTCAAGATCTTCGGCATCACGCTGTTCGGTGGCGATGATGATACGGTCGAAGTCATCGACCCGGTCCGCTATGCCGCAACGCTTGATAGCGGTGATGCGGACAAGGACCTGAAGAAGCGTCTCGAAGCCGCTTCCGCCCTGGTCAGCGACCAGAAACAACCCGTATCCGGCGATCTCGGTGTCGTGGTGAAGGCGCGCGAAGACCGCGACCGCCTTGTCGCCGTGCTTTATGAAGAGGCCCGCTACGGCGGCGTGGTGACGATCTCGATCGCCGGCAACGACATAGACAAGCTTCCTCCCAACCCGAGTTTCGACCACTCCAAGCCCGTTCCGGTCACCGTTAGCATCAGGCCAGGCCCTGTCTTCAAGCTGGGGTCGGTCCGTCTTGAAGGCGATGCGGCCGGCCTGAACCCGGCCGATTACGATCTGAAGCCCGGCGGCGAGGCCGGCTCGCTCGTCATCCTGAAAGCCGGCGAACAGATCGTCCTCGACCTGAAGAAGCAGGGCCGCCCGCTTGCCCATCCGCTGCAGCGGCAGGTGACCGCCGATCATGCGACGCAGACGGTCGACGTCGTGCTCGGCGCCTATGGCGGACCGATTGCGCCCTTTGGCGCCGTGACGGTCAAGGGTGCTCGCGCGGTCGATGCGGATTTCATCAAGCGCTATTCCCGCCTCGACAAGGGCCAGCGCTACTCTCCGGAACAGCTGAAGAAGGCCTCCGACCGGCTTCGCCAGCTCGGCACCTTTTCCAGCATCACCATCCACGAGGACGACAAGCTGGCGCCCGATGGCTCCCTTCCGCTTGCGATCGAAGTGTCGGAAGGCAAGTTCCGCTATTTCGGCTTCGGTCTCGAATATGCGTCCACCGATGGCGCCGGCGTCTCGGGCTACTGGGGCCACCGCAACCTGTTCGGCCAGGCGGAATCGCTGCGCGTCGAAGGCTCGGTCACCGGCATCGGCGCAAGCGATGTCTCGACATTCGATTATTCCGCCGGCATTACCTATACGAAGCCCGGTGCCTTCGTGCCGGAAGCGACCTTCGTCTCCAAGCTGGAAGCCAAGAGCGAAAACCCGGACGACATCTACGAGGCCCAGTCCCTCACCTATTCCGCCGGCCTGACCTATGAGCTCAACTCGACCGACAAGGTCTCCGGCGGCGGCGAGATCGCCTATATCCGTGCCAACGACGTCTTCGGCCATAACGACTATCTGACCTTCAGCCTGCCGGTCTCCTTCGAACGCGATACGCGCGACAACAAGCTCGACCCGACCGAGGGCTTTTATGGAACCGTCTCAGCCAAGCCGAGTTACGAGGCCATTCGCGGCAATGTCTTCTCGTCCTTCGAAGGCCAGATCTCCGGCTATTACGGTGTCGGCGCCGAAGATCGCGTCGTCTTTGCCGGCCGCCTCGGTGCCGGGTCCATTATCGGCACCGGCGATCTGGCGGACATTCCGGTCACCCGTCGCTTCTACCAGGGCGGCGGCGGCTCGGTCCGCGGCTACAGCTATCGCGAGATCTCGCCCTATAATAAGGACAACGATGCGCTTGGCGGTAAGTCTTACGTTTTAGCGTCTTTCGAAACGCGCGTAAAAGTGACAGAAAAGGTTGGAATCGTACCGTTTATGGACGTCGGAACCGTTGCAACCGAAATCGTGCCCGATTTTTCTGATATACGCGCGGGGGCAGGTGTGGGATTGCGCTATGCGACGCCGTTCGGGCCGATCCGCCTGGATTTCGCAATTCCGTTGAAGCGTTATGACGGTGGTAATTCGTTCGGTATCTACGCTGGCATCGGCCAGGCATTCTAAAAGGCGACTATAAGACTATGACATTCATCGCCCGCCTCCTGAAATGGACTTTGAGAGCCGCAATCGCGGCAATCGGCGTCCTTTTCGTCATGGCGCTCGGCGTTGTCCTTTTCGTCGCCTTCACTCCCGTCGGTGGTGATCTTGCCGCCAGCCGCATATCCTCGCTCATATCGACCCCCGACCGCGCCATTTCCTTTACCCGTCCCAAGGGATTGCTGACCGGTGATCTGCGCGTCGGCGATCTGGTATTGTCCGACAGCAAGGGCCCCTATGCGAAGATCAGCGGCATAGAGGTCGACTGGTCGCCCGCCGCCCTGTTCACCGGCGAATTCCGCGCCGACCGTGTATCCGCAGCCGCCGTCGATTTCATTCGCCCGCCCGAACCCAGCACGGCCGTCCAGACTTCGACCAGCTCGAGCTCGGGCACGTCGCTGCCGGTGGGTATCCGGATCGCGGAACTGGATCTGCCCGACATCAATCTCGCCCAGGCGCTGTCCGGCAAGGACTTCGCCCTCTCGGTCAAGGGATCGGTGGATGCCACAGGCCCGAATATCGCGCTGAACCTGCAGGCGACACGCAAGGACGAGCCGGATGCCAAGGCATTGGCCGACATCGTCTACGCCCCCTCCGAAAACCGCCTGACGGCAAAGGCCTCCGTATCAGAACCCCAGGGTGGCCTGCTCGCCCGCCTGCTGCGGCTGCCCGGAGCCCCGGCGGTCCAGCTGGCGCTTGATGGTGAAGGACCGCTATCGAACTGGGCGGGCAAGCTGACGGGCCAGGTCGACGGCCAGCCGGTCATCTCCGTCGACGGCCGCCATGTGCTGGTCGACAACAGCGGCCACCAGATCGAGATCAAGGGCGGCGGCCAGTTGGCAACGCTGATGCCCCCCGCCTTGCGCGACCTGTTCGATGGCACGACAGATATCGACATCGCCGCAACCTATTCCAAATCGGGCCGCATCGATTTCCAGCGCGGCCAGCTGACATCGGGTGCCGTGCGCCTTTCGGCCAAGGGCGCCTGGGACCCGAAGGGCGACAACAGCCTGACGGCAAGCCTTGCCGGCACCAAGGGGCCGGTCGAGGTCGCCTGGCCGATCAACGGTCAGCCGAGCCGTTTTTCGGTCGAGACGCTGAACTTCACGCTGACCGGAGCCGCCAAGTCTGCGCGCTTCAACGCAACCGCTTCCCTGCCCTATGCCGAGCCTCCGCAGGGACGCTTCCGCCAGATCAGGGTTCAGGCCGAGAGCGAGGATCTCGATCTCGTCGATCGCGCCGGCAGTATCCGCAGCCGCGTCACTGTCGCCGATCTCAATTTCGCCAATCCCGACATCGCCCGCATGGTTCGCGGCCCGGTCACGCTTGATGCGCCGCTGCGCCTCGCGCCGCCGGCAATCGGCCTCGACGCAGCCACGTTCGAAAGCGCCGGCTTCAACGGCACGGTGAGCGGCGCCTACGATACGTCCAAACAGGCTGTCACCGGCAATTTCCGCATATCCGCCAATCCAAGCATCCTGCCGCCCTCCGTCTCCGGCCGTTTCGATGGCCCGATCGCCGCCGAAGGCTATGTCGACGTCGTCCAGGGCGGGCGCATGAGCCTCGAAAATATCGTCGTCAAGTCGAATGCCATCGAAGCGCATGGCAACGTGCTGATGGAAAACGGCAACGTTTCCGGCCGGCTCGCCGGCCGCCTGCCGGATATCAAGCGCTGGCTCGGCGACGCCGAAGGCGCCGCAGGCTTCGACGTGTCCGCCAAGGGGCCGCTCAATGCCGTCGCGGTCAAGGCCGTGGTCAATTCGGCCGAGGCCCGGCTCGTCGGCCGCAAGCTCGAAGACTTGAGCCTCGTGATCGATGGCACCGCCAATCCGCAGGCGCCACAGGGCCACCTGACCGCCAAGGGCTCGATCGACGGCAAGCCGATCCATATCAATGCCGATGTCGCATCGGCCAATGGCGAAACTCAGGCCCCCGCAATCGATGCCGAGATCGGCCCGAACAAGCTCACCGGCGCGCTCACCTTCTCATCCGATTTCATGCCATCCGGCCGCCTCGATTTCGATTTCCCCGATATCTCGCTGCTTGCAGCGCTCGCCGCCCAGCAGGCGCAGGGCGATCTCAAGGGCTCCGTCGTGTTCAACCGGCATGGTTCTGTCTCGGGGGCCGTCATCAATGCCAGCGGTTCGGCCGTTCGTCGCGGCAATGCCGGCCTCGTCCAGCCGGTCATCGACCTGACTATTCCCGACATCAAGACGATTGCGGCACAGGGTTCGATCCGCGCCGCTCGTCTCGGCACCGACAGCATTTTCCTACAGGGCCTCAACGTCGCCTTGCAGCATAGCGGCACCACGACCTCGGTCGATCTCTCCGCCAATTACGACAACGCGCCGCTGACGACGAAGGCAACCATCGAGACCGCCGGCGGCCTTGCGATCGGCCTGCAGAGCTTCGAGGCGACACCCCGCAGCATTCCCGTCCGGCTGGCGGAACCGAGCCGCATCGTTATCGAGAATGGCGGTGCCCGACTGTCCGGCCTGACGCTGCAGACCGGGACGGGCAGCGTTTCCGTCAATGGCGCAGCCGGATCGAGCCTCGATCTGGTGGCGACGATCAAGGCTCTTCCTGCGAGCCTCTTGAACACCTTCCTGCCGACCATCCACGCGGCAGGAAGCATTTCGGGCACTATCAAGGCAACGGGCACCAGTGCGGCGCCTGCTGTAAAATACGATTTGGAATGGAGTGATGCCCAGCTTCGCCAGATGCGCGATGCTGGCATCAGTCCGTTTCGCATCTCTGCAGCAGGCACCTTTGCCGACGGTACAGTCGCACTAGAAAAAGCCCAAGTCACCGGCAGCGGCGGAATGCAAATTACCGCCGACGGTCGCGTCCTGCTGAACGAGAATGGCGGCCCTGCCCTCAATATCGACGCAGAGGCCAAAGCCGTGCCGGCCAATATCGCCAACGCCTTCGTGCCGAACCTCGGGGCACAGGGAACGATCTCCGGAACGGTCAAGGCGACCGGCACCGCCCAGGCGCCTGCAGTCCGTTACGATCTGAAGTGGAATGACGCATCCGTCAGCCAGATGTCCGGCGCCGGCGTGGCAGCGGTCGACATCACCGCCGGCGGTACATTCGAGAATGGTCGCGTCACCCTCGATACGCGCCTGTCGGGCGGCGGAGGCATCGCGCTCTCCGGCGGCGGCTCGGTGGTCATCACCGGCGATCGCGCCCTGGATCTGAAATTCGCCGGCAATTTCCCCTTTTCCGTTCTGGCGGGCCAACTCTCGGCGCAGGGCTTCCTGCTTGAGGGAACCGGCAATGTCGATGTCAAGGTGGGTGGCAATGCTGCATCTCCCGCCATCAGTGGCACGCTCGCCACATCGGGTGCCCGGCTGATCGACGTCCGCCGTAACCTCGCCATCACCAACCTGTCGGCCAATGTCGCCCTGGATGGCAAGACGGCACGGCTTTCAGGCATTTCCGGCAAGCTTTCCGGCGGCGGTACCGTCTCCGTCGATGGCACGGTCGGCATCGATCCCGCATCCGGCTTTCCCGCCGACCTGACGATCAAGCTCGCCCAGGCGAGCTATGCGGATGGCACATTGTTCGCCGTCACCGCCGATGGCACGCTCACCTTCAAGGGCCCCGTTATGTCCGGCCCCGTCCTTGGCGGCGAAGTCTCGCTCACCAAGGCATCGATCACCGTGCCGGCCAAGTTGCCGACCTCGCTATCGGCCATCGATATTCGCCACCGCAACGCACCGGCCGATGTGTTGCGCCAGATGGAAGAAATCCGTCCGAAGCAGGCAAATGGCAGTTCCAACCCGATAAGGCTCGACCTGAAAGTGCGTGCGCCGAACGGCATCTTCGTTCGCGGTCGTGGCATCGATGCCGAGCTTGGCGGCCAGCTTGCAATCGCCGGCACTGCGATCGATCCGCAGGTCATAGGCAAGTTCGAGATGCGCCGCGGCCGTATCGTCATCCTGACGAAGCGTCTCGATTTCACCAATGGCGATATCACATTTGGCGGTGGGTTGATCCCCGTGCTGGACATGTCCGCCGACACGACGTCGGGCCAGACCACCATCACCGTCGGTGTTACCGGCCTGGCGAACGACCCGACGATCGCCTTCACCTCATCTCCTGCCCTGCCGCAGGACGAAGTTCTCGCCCAGCTGATCTTCGGCCAGTCCATGTCGCGCCTGTCGCCTCTGCAGATCGCCCAGCTCGCCGACGCCGTCAGCCAGCTGGCCGGCGGCGGCTCGACCTCGCTCCTCCAGACGCTGCGCAGCAACCTCGGCGTCGACGATCTCGACGTCAATACCGATGCCACCGGCCAGACCACCGTCTCGGTCGGTCGCTACATCAACAACCGGACCTATCTCCAGGTCGAGCAGGGCGGTGAAAAGGGCGGCGCCGAGGCGACGATCAATCTCGATGTCGGCCGCGGGGTCAAGCTCAAGGCCGGAGCGGGTAGCGAGGGTGGCAAGGCCGGCGTCTTCTACGAAAAGGAATATTGAGGCGCTCCGCGCCCGCCTTGTCGTTCCGCCGCGTCGGCCGTCATATCCACCAGCGGTTTAGGTTTGAGCAATAATCCTCGGTTACTATCATTTCCAAGCGTTCCGGGAGTGGCCAAAAGCTGCGCCTGAACGCAACATGACGAACGCTTGAGCGCCCTTCATCCGGCGAGGCGTCCATCGTGCGGGCAATGGAGAGCTGGGGCAAATTTGATGGCAACCACGATCAATTCGACAATGTATAGCGGCGAAGTGCTGGAAATTATCGCTTTCCGCCTTCACGACCAGGAATTCTGCGTCAAGACGACGACGATCCGCGAAATCCGCGGCTGGGCGCCCTCGACCCCCATTCCCCACGCCCCGGCAGACGTCATCGGCGTGATGAACCTGCGCGGCTCGGTCATCCCGATCATCGACCTTGCCTACAAGCTCGGCATGAAGAGCACGGTTGCCAACGAGCGCAGCGCCATCGTCGTCGCCGAGGTCCATAACATGGTAATCGGCATGCTGGTCGACCGCGTGTCCGACATTCTCACCATCCCGTCGAGCCAGGTGCAGCCCGTGCCGGAAATCTCGGCTTCCTTCGATAAGTCCTTCTCCGAGGGCATCATCGCCAACGAGAATGGCATGATCTGCTTCCTGAACCTCTCCAAGATGTTCAAGGGCAGCGAGATGGACGATCTCGCCGCCTGAGGCGAGCGATTTACAGTCGAATTGCTGGAAGGGTCGCAGAAATGCGGCCCTTATTCTTTTTCAAAGCTAATAATCGTAGTTTTAATAAAGGCTGCATTAATTTTTTAATGTCCTAATATAAGTGGAAGTTCAGCGCATTGGAGAGAGGCGCACTTCCACGCAATATGGCAGTAACCGCCAAGGTTACGTCTGAGGGACATTCCATGCTGGGACTGGGCAAGACGGCAGGTGCATTGGACATCCTGGCCGCGATATCGAAATCGCAGGCAGTCATAGAATTCGACCTGAACGGCACCATACTCGATGCCAATCAGAACTTCTGCAACGCGCTCGGCTATTCGCTGCAGGAGATCAAGGGCAAGCATCATCGCATCTTCTGCGAAGCGGAATATGCTGCATCTCCTGAATACAAAGCCTTCTGGGCCAATCTCGGCACCGGAAACTTTGATGCGCGCGAATACAAGCGGATCACCAAATCAGGCCAGGAGATCTGGATCCAGGCGTCCTACAACCCCGTCTCGCATCGAGGCAAACCCTACAAGGTGGTGAAGATCGCCACCGACATCACGGCCACCAAGATGAAGGCGGCCGAGGATGCGAGCAAGCTTCTGGCCATCAGCCGTTCGCAGGCCGTCATCGAATTCCTGCCCGACGGCACGATCCTCGACGCCAACGACAATTTCTGCGCCGGGCTCGGTTATGATCTGTCGGAGATCAAGGGCAAGCATCACCGCATGTTCTGCGAGCCGGGCTATGCGGCTTCCACCGAATATGCCGAATTCTGGCCACGGCTGGCGCGCGGCGAGTTCATAGCCGATGAATTCGTCCGCTACGGCAAGGGTGGCCGCGAAATCTGGATCCAGGCGGCCTATAATCCGATCGTCGACCTCAAGGGCAAGGTCACGAAAGTGGTCAAGTTCGCCACCGACGTGACGCCGCGCATGAGTGCCATCGGCCTTCTCGGAAACGGCCTTCGCGACCTCGCCGAAGGCAAGCTCGACCAGTCGATCGACACACATTTTGTTCCCAGCATGGAAACCACCCGCCGGGACTTCAATGCGGTCGCAGCCAAGCTTAAGGATGCGATGGCTGTCGTCGCCCAGAACGCCTCGGGCATCGCCTCTGCCTCCAGCGAGATCCGCGACGCGTCGCAGGAACTCGCCAAGCGCACCGAGCAGCAGGCGGCTTCGCTGGAAGAGGCAGCGGCGGCGCTTGAACAGATAACCCGCACCGTCAGCGATTCCAGCCAGCGGGCGGAGGAGGCCGGGCGCCTCGTCACCACCACCCGCCAGAATGCCGAGCAGTCGGGGAACGTGGTGGAGCAGGCCATATCTGCCATGGACGCGATCGCCGGGTCCTCCAATGAAATCACCAGCATTATCGGCGTGATCGATGACATTGCCTTCCAGACCAATCTTCTGGCGCTCAATGCCGGCGTGGAAGCTGCCCGCGCAGGCGAAGCCGGCAAGGGTTTTGCCGTCGTCGCCCAGGAAGTGCGCGAGCTTGCCCAGCGTTCAGCCAAGGCGGCGAAGGAAATCAAGACGCTGATCAACACGTCGAGCCACCAGGTATCCGGTGGCGTCGAACTGGTTGGCAGGACGGGCGCCTCTCTGCGCGATATCGTGATCCAGGTCGCCAGCATCCACGAAAATGTTTCGGCGATCGTGGAAGCGTCCCGCGAGCAGGCCTCCAGCCTGCGCGAGATCAGCCAGGCGGTCAACCATATGGACCAGGCCACCCAACAGAATGCGGCCATGGTCGAGGAAACCACGGCAGCCAGCCATTCACTGGCGAGCGAAGCCGAAAGCCTCCGCGGACTGCTGATGCAGTTCGATATCGGGGCCTCGGGTGCCGCACTCCATCGGTCGGCGGTAAAACCGGTTCAGGTCGGCACCGCCCCGCTCAGAAGGGCCCATGCCAATCTCAAGCAGGCATCCGGCTGGGAAGACTTCTGATCGAAAGAACATACCGAGGAGGACGTGGGGAAGGCCGAAATGGCCTTCCCCACGACTGTTTCAGACCTTCACTTCAAAAGGAGCCGGACGGCGGCCGGCGGTCTGCCGTTCGACCATCCAGCCGGGATATTCCGGCGCCAGCGCACTCACCTCGTCGAGCCGCGCCATGTCCCCGGCGTCGAGGTGCACCGCGACCGCCTTGAGGTTCTCCTCCAGCTGCTCGATGCGCTTGGCACCGATGATGACGCTGGTAACGAAGGGCTTGGCAAGAATATAGGCAAGCGCCACCGCCGCCACGCTCGCATCGTGCTTTGCGGCAATCTCGCGCATCGCCGCAACGCAGGCCCAGGCACGATAGGTATCGACCGGCGGGAAATCGAAATCCTGTCGCCGCCCTTCGCCATTGCCGGGAGCGCCGGGACCGTATTTGCCCGACAGAAGCCCGCCGGCCAACGGCGACCAGACCATCAGTCCGAGCTTCTCTTCCTGCATCATCGGAACGATGTCACGCTCCAGATCACGCCCGGCGATCGAATAATAGGCCTGCACCGTTTCGAAGCGGGCAAAACCGCGCCGTTCGGAAATACCGAGCGCCTTGGAAATGCGCCACGCCGCCCAGTTCGACAGGCCGATATAGCGGACGAGCCCGCGTGACACGAGATCGTCGAGCGCCCGCAGCGTCTCGTCGATCGGCGTCACCGGATCCGTTCCATGGATCTGGTAGAGATCGATATGATCGACCTGCAGGCGCTCGAGGCTTTTCTCGACCGAATCCATGATATGCCCGCGCGAACCACCCCTATCATTGGGCTTGTCGCCCATCTGGCCAAGAAACTTGGTGGCGATGATGATGTCCTTGCGGGCAATGCCGATATTGCGGATCGCCTGGCCGAGGATGCGTTCGGAGGTGCCGAACGAATAGACGTCAGCCGTATCGACGAAATTCACCCCCGCCTTGATCGACCGGTCGAGAATCTGGTCAGCGGCATCCTGGTCGAGGCCGGCGATCTTGCCCCATTGCGCCGTGCCGCCGGCTTCGCCGAACGTCATTGTGCCGAGGCAGATTTCGGACACGAACAGGCCCGTATTGCCCAATTGATTATATCGCATGAACCGCTCCATTCTGGAGATATATGATGTGAAATGAGATCGGATGGAACCGAAGGCCCCGGCCGCCGGAAAGCCCTGTCCGGCGAAAGGCACAACCATTCATAGCGCATGAATATGTATTTGGCAAGTAAACGGAGGCTCCTCCGTTTACTGAAATATTAAGGCAGCATAATTTCAGGCGTCGTCACTCAAGCCACGTCGGTGGCAGGCGCGAGCGAAATGCGTTGGTATCCGGAGAAAATCTCGAAATCTTCGCCGCGTGTCAATGCCACCAGCGTCATTCCTGCTTCCTCGGCGGTCCGGATCGCGAGAGCCGTCGGCGCCGAAATGGCAACCAGGGTCGAACTACCCAGAATTGCGGCCTTCTGCACCATTTCGACCGAAATGCGGCTGGTCACCGCAACGATCCCTTCGCGCCCGTGGCGTCCCGCGCGGATTACGGCACCGGCGAGCTTGTCGAGCGCATTGTGGCGCCCGACATCCTCGCGCACCGCGATCAGCCCTTCGCCGGGCACGTAGAACCCGGCACCATGGACGGCATGCGTCTGGGCATGCAGCGGCTGGGCGCCATTGAGTGCAGCGATCGCACCCGTGATATCCTCCGCAGTCAAAGCCATCGCCACGTCGGACACATCCGGAACGACACGCATGGCCTGCTCGATCGATTCGATGCCGCAAAGTCCGCAGCCGACCGGACCGGCCATATGCCGTCGGCGGACGCGAAGCGCATCCTCCTTGTCCTCGGCAAGCGTCACCTGCACGTCGAGGCCCTGCCCCTCGTCGAGCACCGTGATCTCCTCGATCTCTGCCATGGAAGTGATGATCCCTTCCGTCAGGCTGAAGCCTACGGCGAAATCATCGAGATCGGCCGGTGTACCCATCATCACCGCATGGGTCGAACCGCCATAGGAAAACGCGATCGGCACCTCCTCCGGCACCATGCGGCTGCCGGCACGGACGATCCCCTCGCGGCGAATGATTTCTTCTGCGGTCGTTGTCGTTCTGAAGCCCGTCATCGGGTCCTCTCACATTCTGCATCCGGGTTACATGGGCGGCTGTCACAAAGCCGGGCAGCCTGATGCATTGGTCAGCCCAGTCTATACATTCGTCGGCATGCCGCACAGATCGAAAAAGCCGCAGGCACGGGCAATGCTCGGCCGGGCCGTCACTCAGCCCAGCCGCGCACCAAGCCCTCTCGCCTCGTGGAGCAGTGCCGAAACCAGCGGCGTGAACGGTTCCCGGTGCGGCGCCACCAGCCCCACCACATGCCGCACTTCCGGCTCGACGATCGGGATCATCCGCATCCCCTCGGCAAAGCCGAACGAGCTCACCGCATGCCGCGGCATGATGCTGGCAAGCCCGCCCGCCGCGACATGTGACAGAAGCACCGCCATGGAGTTCGATTCCAGCGTCGGCTTCACCGTTACACCCGCCTCGGCAAGATGCTGGTTGATGATCCGCCGGTTCTGCATGTCCGGGGTCAGGAGGCAGAGCCTGACATCGGACATCTCCGCCCAGCGAATGCTGTCGCGCTTGGCATGCTTCGTCCCTTCGGCGACAACCAGCGTATATTCCTCCGAATAGAGCGGCACGCTGGTGACCCGCCCCAATGGCTCGTTGTCGAGATAGGTAATGCCCGCATCGATCTCGAAATTGTCGAGTTGCGACAGAACCTGCAGCGATGTGCGCGACACCACCGAAAAGCTCACATCGGGATGTTTTTCCTGAAACGGCTCGGTCAGTCCGGTGACCATGGAGAGTGCGGTGGGGATCACCGCCAGGCGAATATGCCCGGTCAGGCCCTTGCGCGCCGCCCGCATTTCCTCGCGCATCGTCCGGACATCGCCGACGATGCGCTTTGCCCATTCCAGCACCCTTTGCCCCTCGGGCGTCAGCCCGCGATAACGCGACCCGCGCACCACCAACTGCACGCCAAGCTGTTCCTCCAGCTGGCGGATGGCGGCCGACAACGACGGCTGGGCAACGCCACACTCTTCCGCCGCCCGCCCAAAATGCTCTTCCCGCGCCAGGACGATGAAAAATTCCAGCTTGTCGATCATCGCGGCACCCCGGAAGCCTTGAGAATTGATGTCCCGTCCTGTGGCATGACGGCCTCGATCAAACGCCAGTCGCGTTCGATCCCGGCATAGTCCTCAGCCTTGCTGCGCCGGAAACCGGTCAGCAGCAGTTGCCGCCGAAGGGAAGGCTCAAGCAGCCTGATCGCCTCTTCGGTCGCGGCGGCAAGGGCATCCACGGCCCCGCTCGGCAAGGCGGTGATCAACGGCAGGCCCGGCGTCGGGCAAGTGCAGCAGATCACCTCGACCCCGTCAATCTCGGGCACGTGGCGCTCTGCCAGCCGGAAGGATACGGCATCGATCGCCGCCAGTTCAGCCTTGCCGCTGGCCACAGCTTCTATCGAAGCCCGATGAGCGCCGGACACCTGGATCTCCACTCCCCCCATATCGACGCCGGCCGCGACCAGAGCTGTCACCAGCGCCGCGAAACCGGATTGGGAACCGTATGAGTTGATGGCCAGGCTTCCAGAAAACCCGTCGAGCGCCGTCCCGCTGCCTTTCGGAGCGATCAACACGCTGTAATAACAGCCGGGCGCGCAGCCGATGTCGTAGCTTGGCGTCCCGATCAACCGCACATGCCGGTTGAGACCGGTAGCAAAGGGAAGGCCGCAGGTCTGCCCCACCATGAGCTCTTTCGAATGCCATAAAGCCGCAAGATCGACCTGCCGCGTCAGCGTAGCGGGCGCCTCTATCCCCCTTCGCAGCAGGCAGTCCCTGAGTACTGTCCAGAATTCATCCGTGGCCGCTGAAATTTCCGGCCAGTCATACATGGGTAGGCCTGCGAGCATCTTGCCCTCGACATCGTCAAGGACACGTTCTAGCCGCTTCCGACCGGCCCTGCCAATAGTCAAATCCGACAGCACATGGCGATGGCCCGTCGCCGACCCGTTTCAGATCCTGAGCGAATCGGAAAGCTCCTTCAGCATCTGGGCACTGCGTGTCAGTGCCTGCTGTTCGGAAGGCGCGAGATCGGGGAGAAGATCGGCGGTCACACCGCGGGCGCCGACGACGCGCGGCAGGGACAGGGTCACATTGTCGACGCCGGCGACATAATCCGTATGGATCGAGACCGAAAGCACCGAGCCTTCGTCCCGCGTGATCGCCCTGACGATCCGGGCAATGCCGGCACCGATGCCGTAATAGGTGGCACCCTTGCCCTCGATGATCTTGTAGGCGGCATTACGCACGTCATGATCGATGGCCTTACGCACGTCCTCGGTGATCGGCTTGCCAAGCTGGGCGGCAAACGAGATCAGGTCGGCGGAGCCGGCAACGGCCCCCGACCAGGCAAGCACTTCGCTGTCGCCATGCTCGCCGATCACGAAGGCGGGGATGGACTGCGGCGAGATTTCGATATGGCGGGCAAGCAGGCTGCGGAACCGGGCCGTATCGAGGATCGTCCCCGAACCGATCACCCGGTTGCGCGGCAGGCCGGAAATTTTCGCCGCGATATGGGTGATGATGTCGACCGGATTGGCCGCGACGAGCAGGATCGGATCGGGGACCACCGCCAGAATTTCGGTGACGATGCTGCGGATGACGACGGCATTGCGTTCAAGAAGCTCGAGCCTGCCCTCTCCCGGCCGCTGGCTGACGCCGGCCGAAAGAACCACGATGCCGGCCCCGGCAAGATCGGCATAACCGCCTGCCCTCACCCTGGTTGCCGACATGAACGGCACCGCATGCGAAATGTCTTCCGCCTGGGCGACGGCCAGCGCCTCGTTCTTGTCCACGAACACGATCTCGTTGGCATATCCGGCAATCGCCAAGGCGAAACCCGCCGAACTGCCCACCATGCCTGCGCCGACAATACCTATCTTCATTGCAATAGCTCCGTAAAATCGCACGGAGCATAGCAGCTTGGCATGATCCTGCCATGCCGGAATCAGTCGATGCGTGTGGCCTTAAGACGCTCCTCATCGAGCACCACGCCGAGGCCCGGTGCTTCACCGAGCTCAAGCCAGCCGTTGTGGTGCTTGAGCGGCGCGGCCATCGGATAGTCGCGCCGCGCCTCGCTCCATTCGGGATTGTCGTATGGATATTCGAGGAAGGGCGCATCCCCCACGCCAGCCGTCAGATGCGCGTTAGCGAGCACCCCGATCCCGTTCGTCCAGCTATGCGGGGTAAACATCACCCCCGCCTCGCGCGCCTGATAGACAAGGCGGCGACAGCCGGTAATGCCGCCGACCAGCGCCACGTCCGGCTGGATCACGTCGAAGGCGCGCTCCTCGATGATGTCACGGAACTCGTAAAGCTCGCGGGTCATCTCGCCACCGGCGATCCGCACCGACGTCGCCTCCTTCAAGGCCTTCATGCCCTTGCGATCGGACCGGAACAGCGGCTCCTCCATCCAGTAGATGCCGAGCGGCTCCAGCTCTTTCGCCACGGCCAGCGCATCCTTGAAGGTCCATGGCAAAGTCGTATCCCAGGGCATGCGCCAACCCTGGTTACAGTCGACCATCAGCTCCATCCGGTCGCCGACACGCGCCCGGATCGCCTCCAGCGCCTTCACGTCGTCGCGCCATCCCGAGCGACCGCCGGCAGATGAGGAGAAGCGCACCTTCATCGCCGGAAAGCCCTCCCCGATATAGCGCTCTGCCTGTTCGGCCATCGCACCCGGATCACGCAAAACGCCGGAGGAGGCATAGAGCCTCACCCTGTCCGATCGCCCGCCAAGCATCCGCCACACCGGTTCACCGGTGATCTTTCCGGCAAGATCCCAGAGCGCCAGATCCATCGGCCAGCAGCGGCCATAGTGGAAGTTGATATGCGAAAGGACCTCGTAATGCCGCTCCAGATGGCGCGGGTCCTCACCGATGAACAGGTCCTCGTGCCCCTCGAACCCCTTCATCAGGTCGCCCGAGCCGATCCCCTCTCGCCCCTCGTCATCCCGCACCCTGACGACCGTCGCATCGAAATTGAGCCGCGCCCGCCCGTCCCAGCTCGCCTTGAACGGCGGATCGAGAGGAAGACGATGGTGAGTGATCTCGATGGATGTGATGCGGCTCATCAATATATCCTTCCTCATTTTACCCGAAGGCGCTTCCTCATCCGTCAAGAAAGACCCCTCCCAACCCTCCCCACAAGGGGGAGGGCTTAACCCGGGCGCTCCACCGAGGTCCAATATGGGACGATCGAGAGCAACGAGTCTTCTCCCCCCTTGTGGGGGAGATGGCCGGCAGGCCAGAGAGGGTATTTGTCCGAGGCGTTACCCGAACTGCTGCCAGATCGTCTTGTAGTCGCAATATTTGTCGATCGCATGCACCGAACGGTCACGCCCGAAGCCTGACTGCTTGAAGCCGCCGAAAGGCGTCGCAAAATTCGACATGTCATAGGTATTGATCCACACCGTCCCCGCATGGACCGCTTCGGAAAACCGATGCGCCCGGTCGATGTCCTTGGTGAACACCGCCCCTGCAAGCCCATAGATCGTATCGTTGGCGAGCCTCAGCGCCTCCTCCTCCGTATCGAACGGGATAGCTGCCAGAACCGGCCCGAAGATTTCCTGACGGGCGAGGCTCATCTCGTTGGTCATGTCGACGAAGACGCCCGGCGAGATGTAATAGCCGCCGCTCTCCGACATCACCTGCTCGGCGCCGAAGGCCCTTTTCGCTCCCTCCTTCTCGCCATCCGCGATCATGCCGAGCACCTTCACCATGTGCTGTTCCTCGATCAGCGCGCCGATCTGGGCTGAAGGTTCGAAAGGATGCGCCAGCGCGATATCGCTCTTGGTCACCGCCTCGATCTTCTCGATCAGCCTGTCCTGCACCGAGCGCTGCACCAGGAGCCTGGTCGAGGCGTGGCAGGTTTCGCCGGAATTGTAGAAACAGCCCCAGGCAACGGCAGAGGCTGCGGCATCGAGATCGGCATCCTCGAAGACGACGAGCGGCGACTTGCCGCCAAGCTCCAGTGCCACCCGTTTGACGTTCGATTGCGCCGCATAGCCCATGATCAGCTTGCCGACTTCGGTCGAGCCGGTGAAGGCGATCATGTCGACATCCATATGCAGCGCCAGGGGCTTTCCCGCCTCCTCGCCATAGCCGGTGACGACATTGAAGACGCCGGGCGGAAGCCCCGCCTCGACGGCGAGCGACGCCAGGCGGATCGCCGACAGCGACGACTGTTCGGCCGGCTTCAGCACAACGGAATTGCCGGCCGCGATCGCCGGACCGAGCTTCCAGGCATCGATGATCATCGGATAATTCCACGGCGTGATCGCCCCGATGACGCCGAGCGGCACCTTGCGGACAAGTGCGCGAGCTTGGGGCCCGGTAGGCGCGATCTCGTCATACAGCTTGTCGATCATCTCGCCATAGAACTGGATGCCGTCGGCGCAGAGCCGGACATCGACATTAAGCGAGGCAAGCACCGGCTTGCCGACATCGAGCGTTTCCAAGATCGCCAACTCTTCGCCATGGGCGCGGATCAGCTCCGCCCATTTCAGCATGATCTTTTTCTTCTCGAGCGGCTCCTTGCCGCGCCAGACGCCGCACACGAAGGCGGCCCGTGCCGATGCGACCGCAAGATCGATATCGGCTGCCACGCCGCGGGCCAGCACCGCCCCCGGCCTGCCATCCATCGGCCGGATACGGGTGAAGGTTTCACCGGAAACGGCTGCCCGATGATCCCCGTCGATAAAATGGCGGCCTTCAAGCGTGAGGGCGGAAAGCGCGCTTTCCCAATAGGCTCGGCTGTAGGTCTTGGTCATCTCGCCATCTCCTCAAAGCGTCTTCGGCAGGGCCATCATTTTTTCGGCAAAAGCGTCGATATCCGCCTCCGTCACCTCGCGGATCGTCGAACGCCGCATCGGCTGGTTCTCCGGCGCGCGCATCTCACGGGCAAGATCCGCCGCGGTGAAGGCCTCGAACGCTTTCGGCAGCGCACGCACGATGCCACAGCGATCCATCAGGTCCGAAACAAAAGCCGGCAACTGGCTCGCATCGGCAAGCCCGATTGCCTTCGCCGCGCCGTTGAGGCCCGGCGTATCGCTATCGGCGAGCCAGGAAAGCGTCACCTCGAAGCTGAGCGCGGTGGCAAGCCCGTGATGGATGGGCCCGAGCCCCGCCAGCGCATGGCTGATATTATGGGCGATCGCCGTGCCGCAATTGTCGATCGCAATGCCTGCATAGCAGGAACCGACCAGCACCTTGCCGCGCGCATCGAGATTGCCGGGCGCCTTGACCGCCGCTTCCAGCGAGCCTGCGACCAGCCGCATCGCTTCATATGCGTAGAGCTTGGCCCCCGCATGTGACCCGGAGGGAGCGTTGCGGTTGGTCGCGGCCTCGAAGGCGTGAATGAAGGCATCCATGCCGCACCATGCGGTCAGGTTCGCCGGCAGCGTGATCGTCAGTTCCGGATCGAGCAGAACCAGATCCGCCTTGGTTTCGGGACCCCAGATCCAGAGTTTCTTGCCCTCGGGACCGGCAAAGATATTGGTGGCCGAGGTCTCGGAACCGGTGCCCGCCGTCGTCGGCACCATGATCTTTTTAAGCGGCATCTTCGGCAACGGATTGGCCGCCAGCGCATAGAACATCGGGTCTTGCCCGGATGCTGCGCAGCAGGCGGCGATCTTGGCTATATCGAGCGCCGAGCCACCGCCAATGCCGATCACCAGGTCGGTACCCTTTGCCAGTTCGCTCGCCGCCTGCAGATGCTTGAGCTTCGGCTCGCCGGAAAATTCACTGTAAAGCCGCGGCTCGATACCGGCATCAGCCAGACTGCCCGCCAGGCTTTTCGCCAGTCCGCCGGATGCCAGAAAGGCATCCATCACGATCAGGACCCGACGCACCCCGTCGAAGCTTTTGACTGCGCCGGCAAGACCGCCGAATACGCCCTGTCCGAAACGAATGTCGGGAATGAAGGAAGTCGAGAACCGCATCTGGCATGCCCGGCAAAGTGAATAATCAGCGCACTCTGCATCACAATCTCAACTCTTCAAATCCATCGAAATATCGGCTTTATTGATAACCTCAAATCATGGAGAAGCCGATGCTGGAACGCATTCCCCTTGAAGCCTTCCGCGTCTTCGATGCCGCCTCCCGCTTCATGAACTTTTCCCGTGCCGGACGCGAGCTGCATATCACCCAGGCGGCCGTCAGCCGCCGTATCCAGAACCTTGAAGAACATCTCGGAGCGAAACTCTTCACGCGTCGCGGCCGCAATCTGGCCCTCACACCGGAGGGCGAGCGCCTCACCCAAAGGGTACGCGCAACACTCGAATATCTGGAGGAAAGCCTTGAGCCCTTCCGGGGTGGCGGCCGCGAGACGATCTCGATAGCCGCCAGCGGTTCCGTCTCGCATCTCTTTCTCGCCACACGGCTGAAGGATTTCGACAATGAAAGCCCCTCGGTCTCCGTCCGCCTCCTGACCACCGACGCGCCCTCCGAACTCGCCTCCGAAGCCAACGACCTTGTCATCCTTTATTCCACCGGGGAACATCCCCGCTGGAACCTGACACTGATGATCCCCGAAATCCTCGTGCCCGTCGCCTCGCCTGATTATATTGCAAGGCGCCGCCTGTCGCCGGCCGAACTCGGCGCGGACGAGATCGCCCGCCTCGACCTGATCGATTACGAGCGCTTCAACGCACACTGGATCTCGTTTCGCCAATGGTTCGCCCGCCTGCCCTCTCCTCCGAAGACACGCATCAGCCCACGTCTATCCTTTTCCACCTATTCGCTTGCCGTCGATGCCGCCCTGCGCGGCGAGGGCGCGACGCTCGGCAGTCGCGGGCTGATCGCCGAACAGCTAGCCGCCGGCACACTGGTGGAACTGGGCCGGGCGAAGCTGGAGACCGGTTACGGCTATTATCTCGGCATGCCGCGTTACCGGTCACTGTCGCCCGGTGCTGCACGCCTCCACCAGCATCTGCTGTCCAGCCTGTCCTAAAAACACATCCCCAAAATGCAAAAGGCGGCCCGCTGGACCGCCTTGCAAAATTCCGATGCCGACCTGAAGATCAGGCTGCGACGACGATGCCGTTGAGCTCGGTCAGATCCGAGAGGAACTGTTCCAGGCGGGTCTTGCCTTCGTCGGTATTGGTATTGCCGAGCTCGATCTTTGCCGTCTCGATGCGCTTGTGCAGCGTGTCGACCGTCAATTCACCGGCCGGGATGGCGGCGTCGGCGAGCAGCGTGCAGCTATCCGGCAGGATATCGGCGAAACCGCCGAACACGACATACTTGTTGACCTGGCCGGAAGCGAGCTTCACCGAAACGACGCCAGGCTTGATCGTCGTCATCGTCGGTGCGTGTTTGGCAAGCACCGTCATTTCGCCAAGCGTCGCCGGGATCACCACTTCGGACACCTTTTCCGAAACGAGCAGACGCTCGGGCGAAACCAGTTCAAAATTGAAAGCGTCGGCCATGAAGGTCCACTTCCCCATAATTCGCAGGCAATTTGCATGTCCTGCGCGAAATCGCGTGTCTTATTGAGGAATGACGCGCCGGACTTTCCGGCGCGCCGTCCCATCTTGAATTAGGCGGCTTCAGCCAGCTTCTTGGCCTTTTCCATCGCTTCTTCGATCGAGCCGACCATGTAGAAGGCGGCTTCCGGCAGATGGTCGTAATCGCCGTTGACGAGGCCCTTGAAGCCCTTGATCGTGTCTTCGAGAGCAACCAGCTTGCCCGGCGAACCGGTGAAGACTTCAGCAACGAAGAACGGCTGCGACAGGAAGCGCTCGATCTTGCGGGCGCGGGCAACGGTCATCTTGTCCTCTTCGGACAGTTCGTCCATGCCGAGGATGGCGATGATGTCCTGCAGCGACTTGTAGCGCTGCAGCGTCGTCTGAACCTTACGGGCCACTTCGTAATGCTCTTCACCGATAACCTGCGGGTCGAGCATGCGCGACGTCGAGTCGAGCGGGTCGACGGCCGGGTAGATGCCCTTTTCGGCGATCGAACGCGACAGAACCGTCGTTGCGTCCAGGTGG
This sequence comes from Neorhizobium sp. NCHU2750, assembly GCF_003597675.1. Lineage (NCBI taxonomy): Bacteria > Pseudomonadati > Pseudomonadota > Alphaproteobacteria > Hyphomicrobiales > Rhizobiaceae > Neorhizobium > Neorhizobium sp. NCHU2750. Next base: position 3,543,593 of record NZ_CP030827.1, read on the forward strand.
GCGAACGAGGTCGCCGGTGCCGGGTCGGTCAAGTCGTCGGCGGGAACGTAGATGGCCTGAACCGAGGTGATAGAACCGGTGGTCGTCGTGGTGATGCGCTCCTGCATCTGACCCATGTCGGTTGCGAGCGTCGGCTGGTAACCGACGGCCGAAGGAATACGGCCGAGCAGAGCCGACACTTCAGAGCCTGCCTGGGTGAAGCGGAAGATGTTGTCGACGAAGAACAGAACGTCCTGGCCCTTGTCGCGGAAGTCTTCGGCGATCGTCAGGCCCGTCAGAGCGATACGAGCGCGCGCTCCCGGCGGTTCGTTCATCTGGCCGTAAACCAGCGCAGCCTTGGAGCCTTCGCCGCCGCCATGCTTGTTGACGCCCGACTCGATCATTTCGTGATAGAGATCGTTGCCTTCGCGGGTACGCTCGCCAACGCCGGCGAATACCGAGTAACCGCCGTGTGCCTTGGCGATGTTGTTGATCAGTTCCATGATCAGAACGGTCTTGCCGACGCCGGCGCCGCCGAACAGGCCGATCTTGCCGCCCTTTGCGTAAGGCGCAAGAAGGTCGACGACCTTGATGCCGGTGACGAGGATCTGGCCTTCCGTCGACTGGTCGACATAGGCCGGGGCGTCCTGGTGGATGGCGCGCAGATGGCTGCGGTCCAGCGGGCCGGCCTCATCGATCGGCTCGCCGATGACGTTCATGATACGGCCGAGCGTATGTTCACCGACCGGAACCGAGATCGGCGCGCCGGTGTCGGTGACCTTCTGGCCGCGAACCAGACCTTCGGTCGAGTCCATTGCGATCGTGCGAACCTGGTTTTCACCAAGGTGCTGGGCAACTTCGAGAACCAGGCGGTTGCCATTGTTCTCGGTTTCAAGCGCGTTGAGGATCGCCGGCAGTTCGCCGTCGAACGCGACGTCAACGACAGCGCCGATGATCTGAGTCACTTTGCCGAGGGACTTGCCCGTTGCGGTAGCCATGATTCTTACCCTCTTCTTGTCCGTCAGAGCGCTTCCGCGCCCGAAATAATTTCAATGAGTTCCTTGGTGATCTGCGCCTGACGCTGACGGTTGTAGGACAAGGTCAGCTTGTTGATCATATCACCTGCGTTGCGCGTGGCGTTGTCCATCGCGGACATCTGCGCACCATAGAAGGAAGCGTTGTTTTCCAGCAGAGCCCGGAAGATCTGCACGGCGATGTTCTTCGGCAGCAGCTCTTCGAGGATTTCCTCTTCGCTGGGCTCGTATTCGTAATGCGTCTGTTCTTCGGAGACCGGTGCGGCGTCGAAGGTCGCCGGGATGATCTGCTTCGCGGTGGGCACCTGCGAGATCACCGAGTGGAAGCGCGCAAAGAACAGCGTCGCGATGTCGAATTCGCCGGCGTTGAACATTTCCAGCACCTTGCCGGCCACTTCGTCGGCCTGGGCGAACCCGAGCTGCTTGACCTCGCGGAAGGTGATGTAGTGAACGATATTGTCCTTGAACGTACGGCGCAGGACATCGTTGCCCTTGCGGCCGACCGTCAGGATCTTCACCGTCTTGCCCTGCGAGATCAGCTTGAGGGCGTGATCGCGTGCAAGACGGATGATCGAGGAATTGAAGCCGCCAGCCAGACCGCGCTCGCCGGTGGCAACGATCAGAAGATGAACCTGATCCTTGCCGGTGCCCGACAGGAGAAGCGGCGCGCCTGCATTGCTGGCATTGGCGGCCGAAAGGCTCGCCAATACCTTGTTCATCCGTTCTGCGTAAGGACGGGCTGCTTCGGCCGCTTCCTGCGCACGACGCAGCTTCGCCGCGGCGACCATTTTCATCGCCTTGGTGATCTTCTGCGTCGCCTTGACTGAGGCGATCCGGTTTTTCAGATCCTTAAGTGAAGGCATCCGTTATCGGTCCTTAAGCTAGATCCGTATGTTAAGCGAAAGACTTGGCGTAGGTGTCGATGGCCGACTTGAGCTTCGCCTTGGTGTCGTCGGAGATCTGCTTTTCAGTGCGGATCGTGTCGAGGACGTCCTTGCCTTCCGAACGGAGGTAGGAGAGCAGGCCCTGCTCGAACTTGCCGACATCCGAAACAGCGATCTTGTCGAGATAGCCGTTGACGCCCGAGAAGATCACCGCAACCTGTTCTTCCGTCTTCAGCGGCGAGAACTGCGGCTGCTTCAGGAGTTCGGTCAGGCGCGCACCGCGGTTCAGCAGGCGCTGCGTCGAGGCATCGAGGTCGGAACCGAACTGCGCAAAGGCAGCCATTTCGCGATACTGGGCAAGCTCGCCCTTGATCGAGCCGGCAACCTGCTTCATCGCCTTGACCTGCGCGGCAGATCCGACGCGGGAAACCGACAGACCGACGTTAACGGCCGGACGGATGCCCTGGTAGAACAGGTCGGTTTCGAGGAAGATCTGGCCGTCGGTGATCGAGATCACGTTGGTCGGGATGAAGGCCGACACGTCGTTGCCCTGGGTTTCGATGACCGGCAGAGCCGTCAGCGAACCGGCGCCGCGCTCGTCGGAGAGCTTTGCAGCGCGCTCGAGGAGACGCGAGTGGAGATAGAAGACGTCGCCCGGATAGGCTTCGCGGCCCGGCGGGCGGCGCAGCAGAAGCGACATCTGGCGATAGGCAACGGCCTGCTTCGACAGGTCGTCATAGGCGATTAGAGCATGCTTGCCGTTGTCGCGGAACCACTCGCCCATGGCAGCACCGGCAAACGGTGCGAGATACTGCATCGGCGCCGGATCGGAAGCCGTAGCCGCGATGATGATCGAGTAAGGCAGAGCGCCGCGCTCTTCGAGAACCTTGACGAACTGGGCAACGGTCGAACGCTTCTGGCCGATGGCAACGTACACGCAGAACAGCTTGTCGTTTTCCGGGCCGTTGTCGTGGATCGGCTTCTGGTTCAGGAACGCGTCGAGAATGATCGCGGTCTTGCCGGTCTGGCGATCGCCGATGACGAGTTCGCGCTGGCCGCGGCCAACCGGGATGAGAGCGTCGATGGCCTTGATGCCGGTCGACATCGGCTCATGAACCGACTTGCGCGGAATGATGCCCGGAGCCTTGACGTCGACGCGCGAACGCTGCGTCGCGTTGATCGGGCCCTTGCCGTCGATCGGATTGCCGAGCGCATCGACGACGCGGCCGAGCAGTTCCGGACCGACCGGAACGTCGACGATCGCGCCGGTGCGCTTGACGATATCGCCTTCCTTGATCGTACGGTCGGAACCGAAGATGACCACGCCGACATTGTCGGATTCAAGGTTCAGAGCCATGCCCCGGATACCACCGGGAAACTCGACCATTTCACCAGCCTGCACGTTGTCGAGACCGTAGACGCGGGCAATGCCGTCACCAACGGACAGGACCTGGCCGACTTCGGAAACTTCAGCATCCTGGCCGAAATTCTTGATCTGGTCCTTGAGAATTGCGGAAATTTCCGCTGCACGGATATCCATCAGCCGACCTCTTTCAATGCAAGCTTAAGGGTGGAAAGTTTGGTGCGAAGGGACGTATCGATCTGACGCGAACCGATCTTCACGATCAGACCGCCGAGGATCGACGGGTCGACCGTGACGGCGATGGTCACATCCTTGCCGGTCACGCCCTTCAGCGCCGATTTGAGTTCTTTTTCCTGCGTTGCGGTCAACGCATGAGCCGAAGTGACTTCGGCGGTGATTTCGCCGCGATGCTCGGCGGCGATCTCGCGATAGGCGCGGATCATGCCCGGCAGAGCAAACAGGCGGCGATTGCCGGCCACAACCTTGAGGAAATTCAGGACCGTTACGGAAAAGCCCGCCTTGACGGCAACGGCGGCAACCGCCTGCTGCTGCTCATGAGCGGAAAATACCGGACTTGCGACAAGGCGTCGCAGGTCTTCACTTTCGTCCATCAGCGCCTGGAACCGATCGAGATCGGCACCCACGGCATCAATGGAACCGGCTTCCGACGCAAGTTCAAAGAGCGACAGAGCATAACGCTCTGCGACACCGGAAATAAGCGGGGACGTCTCAGCCACAGGCACAGTTTCCCTGAATTGACTTCAATCATCACGCTCGAAAACGATGATCGAGCAAGACTTTGAAATGTATTGAATTTCCATCGAAACTCGCAGTGCCTCCGCCCAGCGTTTCCGACGTTCGCGGTTCGTCTAGCATAGGATGTAGGGACTCGCAACACGACTCGACGCCGAAAAAGCCTGCCCCACAAGGTGATGCTTATTTATTCGCCGATTTTCCCCGTAATTCCGGGCACTCGGCAACCGCCCGCGGTGATATGCGACATTAGATGTAGCCGAACACGTAGGCGAGCGGCGCGGCCGATAAAGCAACCTCAAGTAGAAAAAACACAATATTCCGTGGCGTTACGCCGCGGTCGATGAAAAATGAAACCAGACGTCCGGCTGCGCCGAGCGCAAGCACCACACCGGTCGCCATATAGAACCAGTCCTGCGCCAGCAGGATCGGCAATATGCCGAGACCGATATAGCGCCCGCCAACGGCCCGAACAGACCCATAACCTTCCGGCCTCACCTCACCCACCTGAAAGGCGGAAAGCCTCAAGACGGTGCCGGGGAAGAGAAAGATCAGGAGACCGATGACAGCCGTCGCGGCGCATCCGATGAAGGCTACTTGTTCGTTCATCTCGGTCGGAAAGTAAAATTCCATGCTGTCGCACCCTTTCGAATCATGCCCGATTCTAGCCGATAGGGTAAAAAAGTCGCAAAGAAGGGGTGAGAGAAAACCTCTCGGATCGACATCGAGCGGCACCTGCATGGGTGCCGTGCACCTTCGCGGCCCGCGGCGCTGTTCCGGAAGGCCGAACGACAGAAGGCCTATGGCCGGCTTTGGCGGTGGGATCATGACGAAAGCCCCCTCAACCGATCCCGGTCGAAAAGCCGCCCCAATCCGGCGCTCTTCTGCCGCAAACATCTCAAGCCCCGGAGAGAGCGCATGAGCCGAGAGATTCTCCGGCGTCTGACTACGTTCCTCGTGCTGGCAATCGTTTCCCTGACGACGGCGCCTGCAATCGCGGCGGAGCCGCTGCAGTCCCCGTTTGACAAGCCACCTGAACGGGCCTCCCCGATACGACCAGAACATGCCTGCCCATTGCCGCCGGATTTGCCCAGAGATCTGTCGACCAGCAGCTATTACGACGACGCCGCCCATTCCCATATCGATCCTGCCCGTCAGCAGGCCTACAGGGTGGCGACGGAGAAGTTTCAGACCGCCGTCCGCAAGGTGGAGGCGATGGCCGACCAGTACCGGACGACCGGCGACGAAAGGGCCGCAGCCTGTGCTGCGTCCTGGCTTGCAGCCTTCGCGCAGGCGGGAGTGCTTGGCGGCGAGATGGCCGGCAATCAATCGGTCTATGTGCAGGGCTGGATGCTGGGTGGCCTCTCGATGACATGGCTGAAGATCCGCGCCGCAGAGGCCTTGCCGGCATCCGCCCGCAGGACGGTGCCTGCCTGGCTCTCCGATCTGGCATCTCAAAACATGACCTACTATGCCGGCCGGGATGCCAAAATGGATCGCCGCAACAACCATCGCTATTGGGCGGGGTTTGCCGTCATGGCAGCGGGCATAGCCGCCGACCGCCACGACTTTTTCGACTGGGGCATTGCAAGCTTTCGCATCGGCATCGATCAGATCCAGCCGGACGGCACGCTGCCTCTGGAATTGGCCCGCCGCGCCCGCGCGCTTCACTATCATCTCTTTGCGGCAGCACCGCTGGTCGCCATCGCCGAGCTGGCCGCAGCAAACGGCATGGATCTCTACGCGGAACGGGATGCCGCCCTGCCCCGGCTCGCCAAAAAGGCCATCTCCGGCATTGAACAGCCTGAGGATTTCGCCGCCAAGGCGGGCATAGCCCAGGAACCAATTCCGCTTCAGGCAGGAAATATCGGCTGGGCTGCGCCATTCGAACACCGGTTTCCGGATCCGGCCCTGCAAGCCCTGCTCGCTCGGCTGAAATCTCGCAGCATCACCTATCTCGGCGGGCTGCCGCCGGGCTGAATATGCTTACAGGAAGCTTTGCGGATCGACATCCAGCTGGATCTGCACCGTGCCGCGCACCTTTGGCCCCTGCGCGATCATGGTCCTCAGAAACGCCTGCATATCGGAATTGCGTCTCCCGTGAACCAGTAGACGGAAGCGATAGCGACCGCGAACAAGCGCAATCGGCGCCTCGGCCGGCCCAAGCACCGATATGCCGGAAACATCCGGTGCCGCAGCCCTCAAGCCTCGCGCGTGGTTTTCCGCATCCGCCCGCGCATCGGCCGAGACGATCAGCGAGGCAAGCCGGCCGAATGGCGGCAAAAGCGCCTTTTCCCGCTCGGAAATCTCCCGCTCGTAGAAGGCGGTGGAATCGCCGGACACGATCGCCTGCATGACCGGATGCTGCGGCTGGAACGTCTGGATCAGCCCGTGGCTCTTCAGGCCCGTGCGCCCCGCGCGCCCGGTCACCTGGCTCAAGAGCTGGAATGTCCGCTCGGCCGCGCGCGGATCTCCATTCGATAGGCCGAGATCCGCATCGACGATGCCGACCAGCGTCATCAGCGGGAAATTGTGGCCCTTGGCGACGAGCTGCGTGCCGATCACGATATCGACATCACCCCTTGTGATCGCTTCCAGCTCCAGCCGCATCCGCTTGACACTGCCGAGAATGTCCGACGACATCACGATGGTCCGGGCCTCTGGAAAATGCTTCTCGACCTCTTCTGCGATCCGCTCGACGCCGGGACCGCAGGCAACCAGATGATCGAGCGTGCCGCATTCCGGGCAGGCTTCCGGCGTTCGCTCGGAATAGCCGCATTGATGGCACTGGATCTGGTTACGGAAGCGATGCTCCACCAGCCAGCTCGAACATTGCGGGCACTGGAAGCGATGTCCGCAGACGCGGCAGAGCGTCAGCGGAGCATAGCCGCGCCGGTTGAGGAACAACAGCGACTGCTCCTTGCGCTCAATCGTGCGCGCCATCGCCCGAAGCAGTACCGGCGACAGGAACCCGCCACGCTCGGGCGGATGCCGTCGCATGTCGATCAGGTGCAGGTCAGGCAGCGCCGCATCGCCGAAACGGGTCGGCAACTGCACGAGATTGTAGCGGCCCGAAAGCCCGTTGACCTGGCTTTCCACCGAGGGCGTCGCAGACACCAGCACGACCGGGAAATCGCCGATCCTGCCCCTGACAACGGCCATGTCGCGTGCGTTGTAGAAAACGCGGTCTTCCTGCTTGTAGGCAGGATCGTGTTCTTCATCGACGATGATCAGGCCCAGCTCTTCGAAGGGCAGGAACAGCGCCGATCGTGCGCCGGCCACCACCCTCACCTCACCAGTAACCACGCCGCGCCACACCTTTTCGCGCATCCGCGGTGAAAGATCCGAATGCCACTCGGCGGGTTTCGCCCCGAACCGCTGCTCGAACCGTTCGAGGAAGGCCGGCGTCAACGCGATTTCCGGCAACAGGATCATCACCTGCTTTCCACGCCGCAGAGTTTCGGCCACCGCCTCGAAATAGACTTCCGTCTTGCCCGAACCCGTGACGCCATCGATCAGCGATGCGGCAAACCCGCCCTGTCGGATCGAACCGACGATCTCTTCGGCCGCTTGCTTCTGCGGTCCCTCGATACGCGGCGCGATATAATCCGGCTCTGGCCTTGCCACGACCGGCGGCGGGGGCAGAAAGATCGTGTCGAACATGCCCTGCTTGATCAATCCGTCGATCACGCTCAGCGACACGCCGGCGGCATGCGCCAGCCCGCTGCGCGTCCACGGCGCCTCCTGTTCGCGCGCCATGTCGAGGACGCGGATTCTTGCCGGTGTCAGCCGGTCCGGCTCGCCGCCGAGATAGCGCAGGCCCTCCACCATCGGCTCGGGATCGAGTGCTGCCGGCGCCCGGATTGCCATGCGGGCCACAAGCCCCGGCGGCGAAAGCGTATAGGCCGACACCCAGTCGACGAAATCCCGCATATCCTTCGATAGCGGCGGGCAGTCGAAGACGAGCGTGATCGGACGAAGCTTCTTCGGATCGAGCCGCTCGTCATTCTCGCCGTCCCAGACGACGCCGATCAACTGCCGAGGCCCGACCGGCACCTGCACGACGGAGCCCGCCTCGACATGCATGCCTTCCGGCACGGCATAGCTATAGGCGCCCGGCACCGGCAGCGGCACCAGCACGGGAACGACGCGCACGGGTTTTGCCGACGGCGCCAGCGCGTCGCCGAACAGCGTACCCATCATGTCAGAAGAATCCTTGCCCATGCGCGGCGACCATGCCGAAAGACGGAACAAAAGTGAACAGGGCGGCGAAGAAAATCAGGCCGTTGCCGCAAGCCGGGCGACACCCTGGAACTCGAACCGCGCATCGCCGTCCTCGGCGAGATCGAAAACCGTGTGATGCTCCAGCGCCTTCGTCACCTCGGCCGGATCGCCTTCCAGTTCCTCCGGCCGGATCATCTGGCCGACGGTAAAATCGAACCGGTTGCCCTTCTTGTTGAGGAGCTCGTAGAACACCGTCATGTCGCGCAGTTCCGTCGACCATTTGGCAAACCAGTAGAACAGGCCGGAATTGCGCGCCGTGATGTGGATCGGCAGGATCGGCAGATTGTATTTGCGCGCCAGACTGACGGCGGATGTCTTCCATGGTCGCTCGTTGAGCTTGCCGTCCGCCCAATAGGCGATGCGGCCGGATGGGAAGAGCACCAGCACCTTGCCCTCCTCCACCGCCTTGTTGGTCAGCACCAGCGTCTCGCGCGTCTTCAACTTGCTCTTGTATTCTTCCCGCCATTCGACCGGAATGATCATCTCTGCAAAGCGCGGATTGACCCTCACCGCATCACGATTGGCAAACACCATCAGGTCCGGTCGCGTCGCCTTCAACAGATCGAACACCGCCACGCCATCGGCAATGCCGGTCGGATGGTTGCTGACGAGGATGAAGCCGCCCTTTTGCGGTATGCGCTCGACATTGCGGGCTTCGATATGCAGCTTCAGCAGATCGCTCATATATTCGAAGCACTGGAAGCCGCTTTTCGGCGCCACGTCGTCGGCGAACTCGATCGCCTTGCCGTATCTCAACAGCGTGTAGAGGAAAGGGCGCATCAGCGGCCAGAACGGGCTACCGACGATCCGCCGGCCGCGCTCGCCGATCAGCGTATCGACGATATGGCCGGGCCGGCCTCGGGAATTGAGTGTAATGGTCTCCGCGAATTGACTGAATGTCGTCGAATTGTCACGGCGGGCCATACAAACTCCTTGGGCAGGGCAGCCTTGTGGCAGCCCTGTATGATAAAACTTTGGCAGACAGCAACGACTTAGTATTTCCGTAACGCTGTCGGTAGCAATCTGGTACTCCTGTCCACCAAAATCAACGGTTGAGCCGATTGAACGAGCTGCTGATCATTGCCGCGCCTGATCTTCTTGCAAAGCGCCACGACTGGCTGGAAAGCCTCAGGAACGAGCGTCGGCTGTCGCAAAACACGCTCGATGCCTATGAGCGCGATACCCGCCAGTTCCTGACATTTCTCACTGGCCACCTCGCCGGACCGCCGAAAATCTCCGACATCCACACGCTTCGCCCGGCCGATTTGCGCTCCTTTCTCGCCGCCCGCCGCCGCGATGGATCGGGGCCGCGATCGCTTGGCCGTCATCTCGCCGGCCTGCGTTCATTCCTAGGTTACCTGGAGCGCCAGGGCCTCATCAATGCGGCCGCGGCCGGTGCCGTCCGGGCACCGAAACAGCCGAAATCCCTGCCCAAGCCGCTCTCCGACCGGCAGGCCACCAGTCTGACGATCACCGAGACACAGATGCAGGACGAGCCCTGGATTGCCGCCCGCGACGCCGCCGTTCTGGCCCTTCTCTATGGCTGCGGCCTGCGCATTTCCGAAGCGCTCGGCCTTCTTCCCGGCGAGATCGAGCCCGGCACCACGACGCTGCGCATCAAGGGCAAGGGCGGCAAGACCCGCATCGTGCCGGTACTGCCGGTCGTGGCCGAGGCCGTCACCCGCTACCGCGATATCTGCCCCTTCCACCTGACCGACGAAAAGCCCCTCTTCCGTGGCGCCCGTGGCGGCCCGCTTCAGCCTGCCATCATCCAGCGGCAGATGCAGAAATTGAGAAGCGCCTTTGGCCTGCCCGACACGGCCACGCCACATGCGCTGCGCCATTCCTTCGCCACCCATCTTCTTGCCGGTGGCGGTGACCTGCGCACCATCCAGGAACTGCTCGGCCATGCCAGCCTTTCGACCACCCAGGTCTATACCGGGGTCGATACCTCGCGCCTTCTTGAAGTCTACGATCGCGCCCATCCCCGTGCGTAAATCTGGGCGTGAACCCGCGCCCGGCATTGCCTCTGTGGACAAGCGCAACTGAACCAATCGTTAACCAGCCCCGTTAAGCACCCGTCGAGCAGCCCTTGGTAATCTCGGCGCGACAAATGCGGATCGATGACATGCACCAATCATTCCTTTCGGAAACCGGCATTAGGCGAATTCAGGATATCGGCCTCTGGCTGCTGGCGGCCATCCATGTCGCGGTTCTGGCTTCGCTGGTTCTGGTGCTGGGCATGCTGTCGAACGCGAATGCGCAGGACACGGCCTGCCACGGCAGCAATCTTCTCGACGAGATGAAGGCGGAAAACCCTGTCGCTTACCAAAAGATCGTTGCCGATGGCGACAAGGTGAAAAACGGCAAGAGCATCTTCTGGAAGATCGAAAAACCCGGCGTGCCCGCCTCCTATCTGATGGGCACCATGCATGTCACCGATCCCCGCGTGCTGAAAATGCCCGAAGGTGCGCCTGCCGCACTGGCATCCGCCAAAACCATCGTCGTCGAATCCGACGAGGTTCTGGACGACAAGAAGGCGATGGCCGGCATTCTCGCCCGTCCGGATCTGACGATGTTCACCGATGGCACCACGATCGATAGCCTGCTGGACAAGGACGACCTGGCCCTGCTGGAGACGACGCTGAAGAAACGCGGCATCCCGCTTTCGGCCGTCTCGCGCATGAAACCGTGGATGCTGATGTCCTTCGTTTCGCTGCCCGCCTGCGAAATGGCCAACAAGGGCGACAAGACCGCCTTTCTCGACAAGCAGATCGCAGTGGATGCGGCAGCCGAGGGCAAGACGGTGAAGGGCCTTGAAACCTTCGCCGAGCAGCTTTCCGCCATGGCGGCGATCCCGACCGACATGCACATGAAGTCGCTGATCGAGACGATCAAGCTCGGCCCGAAGATGGATGATGTCTTCGAGACCATGACCGAACTCTACCTGTCGGGAAATATCGGCCTCACGATGCCCTTCCTCAAACAGGTGGCACCCGAGGGCGAAAACGACGATGCCGGCTATGCCGAGTTCGAACAACTCATCGTGACCAAGCGAAACCACAATATGGCCGAGCGTGCCGCACCGATCCTCGCCAGCGGCAATGTCTTCATCGCCGTCGGCGCCCTCCACCTGCCCGGCGACGAGGGCCTGGTCGAGCTGTTCCGCAAGCAGGGCTTCACTGTCACTGCAATGAACTAAACGGCTCGCTGCGGTCTGCAGCAAGCCGTTCAGCATGTTTCAAGGATGCGAGTTGCGACGGCTCAGACAGTCGTCAGCAGAGCCGATGTCGTGTCGACGTCATCGGAGGAAGACGACAGATATTGCTGTGCAATCTCTTCAAGCTTGGCCAACAGGGCTTCCATCGAGGTCTGATCGTCGGTCGACGATGTGTCGTCGGTTGAGGACGTGTCGTCAGTCGAAGCGGTTGCGTCCGTATCGGTCGACGAATCGGCCAGCAGCGAGCCATCACGGTCAGCCGCCAGCTCGCTTTCGGTGATGCTGCCATCACCATCGGTGTCCAGCGACGAGAACAGCTTGGCCGACATATCCTCGCTGACGCCTTTAGGCGCTCCGGCCGCGAATTCCGCTGCGCTGATCGCACCGTCGCCGTCGGTATCAAGTTTGGAGAGCATCATCTCTGCCGGAGACTCTCCGTCAGACTGACCACTCTGCGCCTCGCCGCTGCCTGCCTGCAGGATGATGGACATCATCATCGACGAAAGCTGGCTGGCGGCCGCATTACCGGTGCTGCCATCGTCTTCGGATGTTGTCGACAGCAACGACGTCGAACTGGACGTCGATGCGGTCGCGGCGGCAAGCTCGTCGGCAGAGACGACGCCGTCACCGTTCGTATCATAACGCGATACGTAACTGCTTGTCGTTGAACTGGAAATGGAGCCTATGCTGGTCAATTTGGCCTCCTGGGGACCTCTTGCCACGTCGAAACAAGTGAACCGTTGGGAAGGGACGTCATGCCCATGCCGTCGTCTTGACGGTAATGCCTCATGCATGAAACGGGATGAGTTTTACGCATCTCCGTTGAGGCTGAGCCGCGGAGGCCGCCCTTAAATACACCGGGCGTTAACCATTCTTTTACCGGGATTTTCCGCCCCTCGCAAAAGCACGCTATCAGTCGAAAGAAATCAGGGTTGACACCATTCGAATCAATGGTTTGTTAACCTTTGCGCTACTGTGGCTTTAACTGCGAATCGTCACTCAATCGGGCCACGAACATACAACCCGTGGCTCGGCGGGATGATTCGATATCGATGTTGAAACGAAAAAGAGCCGCACCCCGAAGGCACGGCTCTCGATCTCGTCAGGAAAGGTCCTGGCCGATTACATATGGATCGGCTTGGCGAAGGTGGCGAGGGCAGCCTCCTTGACGGCCTCCGACATGGTCGGATGCGCGTGGCAGGTGCGGCCGAGATCTTCCGATGCACCGCCGAACTCCATCAGCACGGTGATCTCGTGGATCATCTCGCCGGCGCCGAAGCCGACGATATGGCCGCCGAGGACCCGGTCGGTATCCTTGTCGGCGAGGATCTTGACGAAGCCGTCCGTTGCCAGCATGGCGCGGGCGCGGCCATTTGCCGTGAACGGGAACTTGCCGACCTTATAGGCGATGCCTGCGGCCTTGAGTTCCTCTTCGGTCTTGCCGACGGAGGCGACTTCCGGCTGGGTATAGACGACGCCCGGAATGACGTCATAGTTCACATGGCCATGCTGGCCGGCGAGGATTTCGGCGAGCGCGACACCCTCATCTTCCGCCTTGTGCGCCAGCATCGGGCCCTTCACCACGTCGCCGATCGCATAGATGCCCGCGACATTGGTCTTGAAGCCATGGTCGATCTCGACGCGGCCGCGATTGTCGAGCGCGACGCCGGCACCCTCGAGGCCAAGACCTTCGGTATAGGGCTTGCGGCCGGTGGAGATCAGCACGACATCTGCCTCTACGGTTTGCGCCTCGCCGCCCTTGACGGGTTCATAGGTCACCTTGGCGCCGGTCGCGGTCTTTTCGACGGCCGTGACCTTGGCTTCGGTGCGGATATCCATGCCCTGCTTTGCGATCATCCGCTGGAACTGCTTCGACACGTCGGCATCCATCGCGCCGAGCAGCTTGTCGAGATATTCGATGACGGTGACCTTGGCGCCGAGACGCATCCAGACCGAGCCGAGTTCCAGCCCGATGACGCCGCCGCCGACCACGATCAGGTTCTGCGGAACCTTGTCGAGCGAGATCGCACCGGTGGACGACACGATCACCTTCTCGTCGATTTCGACATTGACGCCCGGAATGCCGGCGACATCCGAACCGGTAGCGATGACGATGTTCTTCGTCTCCAGTTCCTGCACCTTGCCGTCTTCGCCGGTGACGGAAACCTTGCCCGCGGCAACGATCTTGCCGGTGCCGATAAACCCGTCGATCTTGTTCTTCTTGAACAGGAAGGCGACGCCGTCGACGTTCGACTTGATGGTCGCATCCTTATGGGCCATCATCTTCGACAGGTTGAGCGTCGGAGCAGCCACTTCAACGCCAAGCGCATCGACGCCATGGGCGACCTGGTGGAACATTTCCGATGCATGCAGCAGCGCCTTGGACGGAATGCAGCCGACATTGAGGCAGGTGCCGCCATAGGTGGCGCGCTTTTCGACGACCGCGACCTTCAGGCCGAGCTGGGCTGCCTTGATTGCGCAGACATAACCGCCGGGGCCACTTCCGATAACGACGACATCATAAGCCATGTTCTAATTCCTGGTTCCTGGTTTTGGCGGGGTCGTTCCCGCGGAGATTTCGACAATGGCCTTCAGGCCGCTTTTTCAGTCGCAAGTTTAAGTCCGAGCGCGATGAACACCACGCCACTGGTCCGGTCGATCCACTTGCTGGCACGCGAGAAGGCCGCCCGCATGCGCGGCGTCGTCATGAACGTGCTGACGCCGACGAACCAGACGATCAGGCAGGTCGCCATCACCAACCCGTAGCCGAACTTGATCGCCATCGGCGTATGCGCGCTGACGACTGTCGAGAAAATCGACAAAAAGAAAAAGACCGGTTTCGGATTGAGCGCATTGGCGGCAAAGCCGAGCGTGAATGCCTTCAGCGCCGATTGCTTCCGGGGTTGGTTGTCAGAAGCTTCCGGCGCAACGGTGATTTCGGTCTTGCCTGCCCTCAGCGCCTTGATGCCGATATAGATCAGATAGGCGACACCCAGCCATTTGACGATATTAAACAGATAGACCGACTGCGAGATGATCAGGCCGAGGCCGAGAATGGTATAGGTGACATGGAACATCAAAGACGTGCCGATGCCGAAGCTGGTAATGATCGCCTGTCGCCGCCCCTGCATGATCGCCTGGCGCATGACCATGGCCAGATCCGCACCCGGCGAGACGATCGCGAAGGAGAAGATGGCCATCAGCGAGATCAATTCGATGAGATAGGCATGCATTGGATAAGATCCCTCAGAAAAGCAAGGCAGCCATCATGATCACCAGCCCGGCCAGGCTCAACAGCCAGACGAGCGAACGGATATAGGCAATGCCGGCAAGATAAAGCGGCACATAGGCAATCCGGGCGATCAGCCAGACCCAGGCACCGCCGATGCCGAGCCCGCTTGGATCACCGATGAAGGCAAGCCCGAGAAGCAGGCCGATAAAGGCCGGATAGGTTTCCTGATAGTTTTTCGAGGCGCGAGCCGCCCGGCCCGCCACCGCGCTCTTCGGCGCAACGCCCTCGTCACGCGGTCCTGCATTCCACTTGGAACCCAGCTCGCGCGTCGCAAGAAAACCCTGCAGCAGAATATGAAAGAGCAGCAGGACGACGCTCAGGCAAAGCACTACCACGAGATGGGTCGCATTTGCCGAAGCGGGTTCCATGCTGCTCTCCCTTAATTCAGAACATGTCGCGCAAACTTAGACGCGTTAGCGACAAAGACATGCGGCAGAAAGAAACCGAAGCGACACCAATCCCACGGATCAGCATCGCTTCAGGATTGATCAGAGATCGAGAACCAGACGTTCCGGATCTTCCAGGCTTTCCTTGACGCGAACGAGGAAGGTAACCGCTTCCTTGCCGTCGACGATACGGTGGTCGTAGGAGAGCGCGAGATACATCATCGGACGGATGACGATCTGGCCGCCGACGACGACCGGACGCTCTTGGATCTTGTGCATGCCGAGAATACCGGACTGCGGAGCGTTGAGGATCGGCGAGGACATCAGCGAACCGTAGACACCACCATTGGTGATGGTGAACGTGCCGCCCTGCATGTCGGCCATCGACAGCGAACCGTCGCGGGCTGCCTTGGCAAGACGGGCAAGTTCCTTCTCGACGCCGGCGATCGAACGCTGGTCGGCATCACGGATGACCGGCACGACGAGGCCCTTGTCGGTACCGACCGCCATGCCGACATGGCAGTAGTTCTTGTAGATGAGGTCGGTGCCGTCGATCTCGGCGTTGACAGCCGGCAGTTCCTTCAGCGCGTGGGTCACAGCCTTTGTGAAGAAGCCCATGAAGCCGAGCTTCGTGCCGTGCTTCTTCTCGAACACGTCCTTGTAGCGGTTGCGCAGGTCCATAACGGCCTTCATGTCCACCTCGTTATAGGTGGTCAGCATGGCTGCGGTGTTCTGTGCATCCTTGAGGCGCTTGGCGATCGTCTGGCGCAGACGGGTCATCTTCACGCGCTCTTCGCGCGATGCGTCGTCAGCAGACGATACCGGGCGCGGAGCCGCCGGAACGGCAGCCGGTGCCGGAGCCGACGAGCCCTTGGCGATGGCAGCAAGAACGTCGCCCTTCAGAACCTGGCCGCGCTTGCCCGAACCGTCGATATCGGCGGTCGAGATATTGTTGTCGGCAGCCACCTTGGCGGCAGCCGGTGCAGCCGGCATGGACGATGCGGCCGCAGGAGCAGCAGCAGCCGGCGCGGCGGCGACGGGAGCGGCAGCGGGTGCCGGTGCAGCAGCAGGAGCGGCAGTCGCGGCACCTGCACCGCCTTCGGCGATCTGGCCGAGCAGCGCGTCGAGGCCGACGGTCTCGCCGTTCTGCGCAACGATTTCGGTCAGCACGCCGGAAGCCGGGGCCGGCACTTCGACGGTAACCTTGTCGGTTTCCAGTTCGACCAGAGGCTCATCGGCCTTGACCGTGTCGCCGACCTTCTTGAACCAGGTGCCGACTGTTGCCTCGCTGACGGACTCGCCGAGAGTTGGGACGCGGATTTCGGTGGCCATGACTTGTTTCCGTTTTTTTTCCAGATTTCGTTTCGTATGAAATAGGGGAGACGGCTGAAAAATCAGCCGCCGAGTGCGTCTTCGAGGAAAGCCTCGAGCTGCGCCAGATGCTTCGACATCAGACCGGTCGCAGGCGATGCCGCAGCCGCGCGGCCCGTGTAGCGGACGCGCTGATACTTGGCATCGATATGCGCCAGAACCCATTCCAGGTACGGGTCGATGAACGCCCATGCACCCATGTTCTTCGGCTCTTCCTGGCACCAGACCATTTCCGCGTTCTTGAAGCGCGAAAGCTCGTTGATCAGGGCCTTTGCCGGGAACGGATAAAGCTGTTCGATACGCAACAGGTAGATGTCGTCGATGCCGCGCTTCTCGCGCTCTTCCAGAAGGTCGTAGTAGACCTTGCCGGTGCACATCACGACGCGACGGATCTTGGCATCCTTCTGCAGCTTGATCGGGCCGTCCTTGATGACTTCCGCATCGTCCCACAGCAGGCGATGGAACGAGCTTTCGCCCGCCAGTTCCGCCAGCGAAGACGTGGCGCGCTTGTGGCGCAGCAGCGACTTCGGCGTCATCAGGATCAGCGGCTTGCGGAAGTCGCGCTTCACCTGACGGCGTAGGATGTGGAAGTAGTTGGCCGGCGTCGTGCAGTTGGCGACCTGCATGTTGTCTTCGGCGCAAAGCTGCAGGAAGCGCTCCAGGCGTGCCGAGGAGTGTTCCGGACCCTGGCCTTCATAACCATGCGGCAGAAGGCAGACGAGACCGGACATGCGCAGCCACTTGCGTTCGCCAGACGAGATGAACTGGTCGAACACCACCTGCGCACCGTTGGCGAAATCGCCGAACTGGGCTTCCCACAGCGTCAGCGCATTCGGACGGGCGAGCGAATAGCCATATTCGAAACCGAGAACGGCTTCTTCCGACAGCATGGAGTTGATCACTTCATACTTGCCCTGGCCCGGCTGCAGGTTGGACAGCGGGATGTAGCGTTCTTCGGTGTCCTGATCGTAGAGAACCGAATGGCGCTGCGAGAACGTGCCGCGTTCGCAATCCTGGCCCGACAGGCGGATCTTCGTGCCTTCGACGGCGAGCGAGCCGAACGCAAGTGCCTCCGCCATCGCCCAGTCGAGACCTTCGCCGGTCTCGATCATCTGCGCGCGGTTTTCCATGAAACGCTTGATCGTGCGGTGCGCGTTGAAGCCTTCCGGAATGACCGAAAGCTTGCGACCGATTTCCTTGAGGCTCTTCATCGGCATCGAGGTCTTGCCGCGGCGCTGTTCGTCGGCATCGTCAGCCGAACGAAGACCCGACCACTGACCGTCCAGCCAGTCGGCCTTGTTCGGCTTGTAGCTCTGACCGGCTTCGAATTCGGCGTCGAGATGCGAACGCCAGTCGGCCTTCATCTTGTCGAATTCGGCTTCGGTCAGCACGCCTTCGGCGATCAGACGGTCAGCATAGAGCTCGGCCACGGCCTTGTGAGCGCGGATGACCTTGTACATCTTCGGCTGGGTGAATGCCGGCTCGTCGCCTTCGTTATGGCCGAAGCGGCGGTAGCAGAACATGTCGACCACGACCGGCTTGTGGAACTTCATCCGGTATTCGGTGGCAACCTTGGCGGCATAGGTGACCGCTTCCGGATCGTCGCCATTGACGTGGAAGATCGGCGCTTCGATCATTTTTGCCACGTCGGACGGGTATGGAGACGAGCGCGAAAAGCCCGGATTGGTGGTGAAACCGATCTGGTTGTTGATGATGACGTGCATCGTACCGGCAACGCGATGACCGCGCAGGCCCGACAGGCCGAGGATTTCGGCAACAACACCCTGGCCCGCGAATGCGGCATCGCCGTGCAGCAGCAGCGGCAGCACCTTGGAGCGCTCGGAGAGCGGGATGATGTTGTCCTTTTCCCAAACCTTGGTCAGCAGGTCCTGCTTGGCGCGGGCTTTGCCCATGACGACCGGGTTGACGATCTCAAGGTGCGACGGGTTGGCCGTCAAAGACAGGTGAACCTTGTTGCCGTCGAATTCGCGGTCGGAAGAGGCACCGAGATGGTACTTCACGTCGCCCGAGCCTTCGACTTCGTCGGGCTTGTAGGAACCGCCCTTGAACTCGTGGAACACGGCGCGGTGCGGCTTGCCCATGACGTTGGTCAGAACGTTCAGGCGGCCGCGGTGTGCCATACCGACGATGACTTCTTCGAGGCCGAGCTGGCCGCCGCGCTTGATGATCTGTTCGAGCGCCGGAATCAGCGCTTCACCGCCATCAAGGCCGAAGCGCTTGGTGCCTTTGAACTTGACGTCGAGGAACTGCTCGTAGCCTTCGCCTTCGATCAGCTTCGACAGGATGGCCTTCTTGCCTTCCGGCGTAAAGTCGATGCCCTTGTTCGGACCTTCGATCCGTTCCTGGATCCAGGCCTTTTCCTCCGGGCTCGACATATGCATGAACTCGACGCCAATGGTCGAGCAATAGGTCCGTTCGAGGATCTCGATCATCTCGCGCACGGTTGCGTATTCGAGGCCGAGAACGTTGTCGATGAAGATCTTGCGGTCGTAATCGCTTTCCTCGAAGCCGTAGGACTTCGGCGACAGCTCGTTATAGTCCTCCACCGGGCTTGCAATGCCGAGTGGGTCGAGCTTGGCATGCAGGTGGCCGCGCATGCGGTAGGCGCGGATCATCATGATGGCGCGCACGCTGTCGCGGCTCGCCTGATGAACGTCGGCCGGGTTGACGACGGCACCCTTGGCAGCGGCGGCAGCCTCCGCCTTCGCCTTCACTTTGGTTTCGATTGCCTTCTCGACCACAGGCCAGTTGCCGTCGAGCGCGGAGACGAGTTCGCCGGACGCCGGCAGCGGCCAGTTCGACTTCTTCCAGGAGGCGCCCTGGGCAGCCTTCTTCACATCTTCGGGACTGTCGGCCAATGCCTTGAAGAAGGCCTGCCATTCTTCCGAGACCGAATTCGGATCGGCTTCGTAATTGGCGTAGAGTTGTTCGATATAGACGGCGTTCGCGCCGTCCAGGAACGAAGTGATGAGAAACTGCTCGTTAGCTTCTTGCCGTGACATGGCCTATTGCGGGCGCCGCGCCCGCCTCCTCGCGTGATCGGAACCGAAGACCTCCACGGTTCCGCATTCTCTTGGGTGTCTTATCCCGCCTTTTTTCATTGCCCCGGCACCCTTCCCCGTCTGCGGAAAAGGAGGCGTATAGTGCCGTTCCATCACCCCGGACAGTTGCTTCTGCAACTCCCTTTTCCGAAGCCTCGCAATCGAGGTTTTGGCAAAGGGCCGGGTAAGGAGCAATTCGCTATCGATCGCCGGCTTAAGAGCCGGCGATCGACCTTTATGTGGCGTCAGCCCTTCAGGACTTCAACTAGCGTCTTGCCGAGGCGTGCCGGCGAAGGCGATACCTTGATGCCGGCTGCTTCCATGGCTGCGATCTTGGATTCCGCGTCGCCCTTGCCGCCGGAAACGACAGCACCGGCATGACCCATGGTGCGGCCCTTCGGAGCGGTACGGCCGGCGATGAAGCCAGCCATCGGCTTCTTGCGACCCTTCTTGGCTTCGTCGATCAGGAACTGGGCTGCATCTTCTTCAGCCGAACCGCCGATTTCGCCGATCATGATGATCGAGGTCGTGGCTTCGTCGGCCAGGAACATCTCGAGCACGTCGATGAATTCGGTGCCCTTGACCGGGTCGCCGCCGATGCCGACAGCCGTCGTCTGACCCAGACCTTCGTTGGACGTCTGGAATACGGCTTCATAGGTCAGCGTGCCGGAGCGCGAAACGATACCGACCGAACCCTTGCGGAAGATCGAGCCCGGCATGATGCCGATCTTGCATTCTTCCGGCGTCAGGATACCCGGGCAGTTCGGGCCGAGCAGGCGCGACTTGGACTTGTCGAGCTTGGCCTTGACCTTCACCATGTCCATGACCGGGATACCCTCGGTGATGCAGGTGATGAACGGGATTTCGGCGTCGATCGCTTCGATGATCGCGTCGGCGGCACCTGCCGGCGGAACGTAGATCACGGAAGCGTCTGCACCGGTCTTTTCCTTGGCTTCGGCAACCGAAGCGAAGATCGGCAGGCTTTCGCCCTTCGAACCGGTCCAGGTTTCGCCACCCTTCTTCGGGTGGATACCGCCGACCATCTGCGTGCCGTAATAGGCGAGCGCCTGTTCGGTGTGGAACGTACCGGTCTTGCCGGTCAGGCCCTGAACGAGGACCTTGGTATTCTTGTTGACGAGAATCGACATGAGATGAGGTCCTTCAGATTAGGCGTTGATCGCAGCGACGATCTTCTTGGCCGCATCGTCCAAGTCGTCTGCAGCCGTGATCGCGAGACCCGACTCGTTGAGGATCTTCTTGCCGAGGTCGACATTCGTGCCTTCCAGGCGCACGACGAGCGGAACCTTGAGGCCGACTTCCTTCACGGCGGCGATAACGCCTTCCGCGATGACGTCGCACTTCATGATGCCACCGAAGATGTTGACGAGGATGCCCTCGACCTTCGGGTCAGCCGTGATGATCTTGAAGGCAGCCGCGACCTTCTCCTTGCCCGCGCCACCGCCGACGTCGCAGAAGTTAGCCGGCTCCTTGCCGTAAAGCTTGATGATGTCCATCGTCGCCATGGCGAGACCGGCACCGTTGACCATGCAGCCGATATTGCCGTCGAGGGCAACATAGGCGAGGTCCCACTTGGAGGCTTCGATTTCCTTGGAATCTTCTTCCGTGACGTCACGCAGTTCCTTGACGTCGTCGTGACGGAACAGCGCGTTGCCGTCGAAGGACATCTTGGCGTCGAGAACGCGCAGGTGGCCGTTCTTCATGACGATCAGCGGGTTGACTTCGAGGAGCGCCATGTCCTTTTCGCCGAACGCCTTGTAGAGCGCCGGGAACAGCGACTTGGCGTCTTCGGCGGCAGCGCCGGTCAGCTCGAGAGCCTTGGAGATCTTGGCAACGTCGTCAGCGGTCACACCCTTGGTCGGGTCGATCGCGATCGTGTGGATCTTTTCCGGCGTGTCATGCGCGACGGCTTCGATGTCCATGCCGCCTTCGGTCGAGACGACGAAGGCAACCTGGCCGACCGAGCGGTCGACGAGCAGCGAGCAATAGAGTTCGCGGTCGATATCGGCGCCGTCTTCGATATAGAGGCGGTTGACCTGCTTGCCGGCTTCGCCCGTCTGCGCCGTGACCAGCGTATTGCCGAGCATTTCCTTGGCGTGAGCGACGACTTCGTCGATCGACTTGGCCAGGCGAACGCCGCCCTTGGCATCAGGGCCGAGTTCCTTGAACTTGCCCTTGCCGCGGCCGCCGGCATGGATCTGGCTCTTGACCACGTAGAGCGGGCCGGGAAGCTGCTTGGCAGCGGCTTCTGCTTCTTCGACCTTGAGGATGGCGACACCTTCTGCGACCGGTGCACCATAGCCCTTCAGGAGAGCCTTGGCCTGGTATTCGTGAATATTCATGGGGCTTGATCCCTATTTGAATGACGTGAGCGCTGACCGAGGCCAGCGCCGAACTTTTCGGGGTCGGATTACTTGAGCGACGGCGCGATGCCGATGCAGGCTTCGCACAGGCTGGCGACGGCGCCGACCGACTTCTGGAAGGCGGCTTCTTCGTCCTTGTTGAACTCGACTTCGATGATGCGTTCGATACCGCCGGCACCGATGATCGTCGGAACGCCGACATACATGTCCTTCACGCCGTACTGGCCGGACAGATAGGCTGCAGCCGGAAGCACGCGTTTCTTGTCCTTGAGGAAGGATTCGGCCATTTCGATCGCCGAGGCGGCCGGAGCATAATAGGCAGAACCGGTCTTCAGAAGACCGACGATTTCCGCGCCGCCGTCACGGGTGCGCTGGATGATCTCTTCGAGGCGCTCGGCGGTGACCCAGCCCATCTTGACGAGATCGGTCAGCGGAATGCCGCCAACGGTCGAGTAGCGTGCAAGCGGCACCATGGTGTCGCCATGGCCGCCGAGAACGAAGGCGGTGACGTCCTGGACGGATACGTTGAATTCTTCCGAAAGGAACAGGCGGAAACGGGCGCTGTCGAGCACGCCGGCCATGCCGACGACCATGTTCTTCGGCAGGCCGGAGAACTTCTGCAGGGCCCATACCATCGCGTCGAGCGGGTTGGTGATGCAGATGACGAAGGCGTTCGGGGCATATTTCTTGATGCCGGCGCCAACCTGTTCCATGACCTTCAGGTTGATGCCGAGCAGGTCGTCACGACTCATGCCCGGCTTGCGGGCGACACCGGCGGTGACGATGCAGACATCTGCGCCTTCGATCGCCGCATAGTCGCTGGCGCCCGTAAGCTTGGCGTTGAAGCCCTCGACAGGGCCGGACTGGGCGATATCGAGGCCCTTGCCCTGCGGAATGCCGTCGGCGATATCGAACAGGACGACGTCGCCCAGCTCCTTCACGCTGGCGAGATGCGCCAGCGTGCCACCGATCATGCCAGAACCAATAAGTGCGATCTTCTTACGCGACATCGAAATGCTTCCTCTCAGGTCCGTACCTGCGACAAGTCATCGCAGGTTCTCCTTGCGGCAGCACCGATAACGCCATCTGCCAAGAATGGCAAATGATTATTTTGGCACTATATATTTCAATCGGTTAGATATGATTTGACTTACGTAAACGTAAGAAAAAGCGTCACAATTATGTCAGACTGTCTGCCGCTTCTCGTTATGCAGCGCAAGATATTCCGCGCTGCGCATCTCGAACAGGCGCGACACGGTGCGGTCGAATTCAAACCCTTCCGTGCCTCTTCTTTCAGAGAGAATTTGATCGGGCGCAGTTGCGGCCGAGATGAACAGACGCACGGAATGATCGTAAAGTGCATCGACGAGATTAATGAAGCGTTTCGCCTCATTGCGCTTTTCCGCCCCAAGTTGCGGAACATGCTCGACGAAAACCGTGTCGAACCGGTCGGCGATCGCCAGGTAATCCGACGCGCCGAGCGGCTTCTCACAGAGATCCCTGAAGGTGAAACGCGCAGCCCGGCCGGCCGCCTGCGGCACATGAATACTGCGCCCCTTCATCGGCAGATCGACAGGCTCCGCCCGCTCCCCATCCGTCACCTGATGCCATGCCGCCTCGATCGCAGCATCCGTCCGGCCGTCGAGCGGCGTCAGATAGACCGGCAGGTTGGCATTCTTCTGCATCCGGTAATCGGTGGGGCTATCCAGCGTCACCACATCGACATTGGCGCTCAGCAGTCCGATGAACGGGACGAACAGGCCGCGATTGAGCCCGTCCTTGTAGAGATTGTCGGGCGCCACGTTGGATGTTGCGATCAGCACGCAGCCGAGATCGAACAGCTCGGTAAAGAGCCGCGCCAGGATCATCGCATCGGTGATGTCAGTCACGGAAAATTCATCGAAGCAGAGCAGTTCCGCCTCGGCAAAGAGTGCGGCGGCAACCGGCGGCACCGGATCGGCCTGCTTGGTTTCGCCACGCTTCAGCTTCTGCCGCTGTTCGTGGATGCGGTTATGCACATCGGCCATGAACTCATGAAAATGCGCCCGTCGCTTCTTTCTCGTCGGCGCCTTCTTGAAGAACATGTCCATCAGCATCGTCTTGCCGCGGCCGACGCTGCCATAGACGTAGAGGCCGCGGATCTTGCCCGGCTTTCCCCCGCCCTTGGCAAACAGCCAGCCGAGTGCGCTGGTCTTCTTGGCGGGCTTTGCACCGCGCAGCGAGGTCAGCACATGGTCGAGCTTCGCCGCTACCTGCAGCTGCGCCTGATCCGGCGTCAGCACGCCGGAAGCGGCAAGGGCCTTCAGTTCCTCGCCGACACTCGACGTATATTCGGGAATGGGCTCCACGCGGGCCCCTCTATCGTAATTGACGGATTAGCGGCTGAGGCTGACCGGCTGGCCGGAATTCATCGTGCCGTCGAAGCGGTTGTCGGCGCTCTTGTAGACGCGGCCGATCACGTCACCCGCACGGCTCTTGAACTGAACCATCTTGCCGGAAACTTCCCAGGACCCCATCGTCGTCAGGTCGCCGGCACAGCCACGCGTGCCGCCGCGCGAACCGCCGCCGAGATTGGTCAGCGTCAGGAACATGTCGCAGGACGCACCGCCGTTCGAAACGCGCCAGTTGCCGACCATCTGCTCCTTGGTCACGTCGAGAGCATTTGCCGGCGGCGCTGCGGCAGCCGGATTGCCCATGGCCATGTTCTGGCCTGCCTGCGGAGCAGTCGGATACTGCGAAGCATCACCGGGCGGCGGAAGCTGGCCACCCTGCACGCTCGGCACCGGCTGCGCCTGAAGCGGAGCGGGCTGCGAAGGCAGATCGTTATACGGGCTGTAGGATGTGCGCTGGCAACCGGCCAGAGCCAAGGTCAGAACGAGACCCGTTGCCACATACTTGAACTGCATCGAAAACTCCTGTCCGGATCATGTCACTTTGCACCCGAAGCGGGCACGACAGTTTTGCCGGGGATATCGTAAACACCCTTGGTTAATCAAGAGTAGCCAGCCATTCCGACAACAACACGACGGTTGTCGTGTTCAAAATGGCGTGCGCGAGGCACAATTTGCGAAAAAGGCCGCGAGGAAAACCGCGCGGCCTTGATCATGTAATACCGTCAGACGCGACGCTCGACCATCATCTTCTTGATTTCGGCAATCGCCTTGGCCGGGTTGAGACCCTTGGGGCATGCCTGGGCGCAGTTCATGATCGTGTGGCAGCGATAGAGCCGGAACGGATCCTCGAGATTGTCGAGGCGCTCGCCCTTGGCTTCATCGCGGCTATCGATCAGCCAGCGATAGGCCTGTAGCAGAACTGCCGGGCCGAGATACCGATCGCCGTTCCACCAATAGCTCGGACAGGAGGTCGAGCAGCAGGCGCAGAGAATGCACTCATAGAGACCGTCGAGCTTGAGGCGGTCCTCATGGCTCTGCTTCCATTCCTTGGCCGGCGTCGGCGATACCGTCTTCAGCCAAGGCTCGATCGAGCGGTGCTGGGCATAGAAATTGTTGAGGTCCGGAACGAGGTCCTTCACCACAGGCATATGCGGCAGCGGATAGATCTTCACCGTGCCGTTGATGTCGTCCATGCCCTTGGTGCAGGCCAGCGTGTTCGTGCCGTCGATATTCATCGCGCAGGAACCGCAAATGCCTTCGCGACAGGAACGGCGCAGCGTCAGCGTCGGGTCGATCTTGTTCTTGATGTAGAGCAGACCGTCCAGCACCATCGGGCCGCAATCGTCGAGATCGATATAATAGGTATCGATCGACGGGTTCTTGCCGTCATCCGGGCTCCACCGGTAGACGCGGTATTCGCGCAGGTTCTTGGCACCTTCCGGCTTCGGCCAGACCTTGCCTTCGGTCATCTGCGAATTCTTGGGGAGAGCGAGTTCAACCATGGTCCAGTTCCCTCCGGATCAATACACGCGAGCCTTGGGCTCGATCTTGTAAGGATCGATGCCTTCGGCGATCAGGTCGGTATGGACCGGCCGGTAGTCGAGCTTCACGTCACCTGCCTCTGTGACCCAGGCAAGCGTGTGCTTGCGCCAGTTCACGTCGTCGCGGCCGGCAAACGGACCGTCGGTAAAGTCCTCGCGGGCGTGGCTCCCACGGCTTTCCTTGCGCGCTTCGGCGCCATAGACGGTCAGGATGGCGTTGGCCATCAGGTTGTGCAGTTCCAGCGTCTCGACGAGATCGGAATTCCAGATCATCGAATGATCGGTGACCTTGACGTCCTTCATCTCGCTCCAGATCTGCGACATGCGCTTGCAGCCGCTTTCCAGCGATTCCTGGGTACGGAACACTGCAGCGTCTTCCTGCATGGTGCGCTGCATGCGGTCACGCAGAACCGCCGTCGGCGTGCCGCCCTTGGCGTAGCGCAGGCCGTCGAAGCGATCCATGATCTTGTCGCAGGCAGCAACGTTCAATGCCGGGATCGGCGCCGCACGGTCGATGACCTGGCCGGCGCGGATGGCAGCGGCACGGCCGAAGACCACGAGGTCGATCAGCGAGTTGGAGCCGAGACGGTTTGCGCCATGAACCGAGGCGCAACCGGCTTCGCCGACAGCCATCAGGCCGGGCAGGATGCGTTCCGGATTGTTGGCGTCGGCGTTCAGCACTTCGCCCCAATAGTTGGTCGGAATGCCGCCCATGTTGTAGTGGACGGTCGGCAGGACCGGGATCGGCTCGCGGGTAACGTCGACGCCGGCGAAGATCTTCGCCGATTCCGAAATGCCCGGAAGACGTTCATGCAGCACGGCCGGATCGAGATGGTCGAGATGCAGGAAGATGTGATCCTTGTTCTTGCCGACGCCGCGGCCTTCGCGGATTTCCATCGTCATGCAGCGCGAGACGACGTCACGCGAGGCAAGATCCTTGGCCGAAGGTGCGTAGCGCTCCATGAAGCGCTCGCCTTCGGAATTGACGAGGTAGCCGCCTTCGCCGCGCGCGCCTTCGGTGATCAGACAGCCGGAGCCGTAGATGCCGGTCGGGTGGAACTGCACGAATTCCAGATCCTGCATCGGCAGGCCGGCGCGCGCCACCATGCCGCCACCGTCGCCGGTGCAGGTATGGGCGGATGTTGCCGAGAAATAGGCGCGGCCATAGCCGCCCGTCGCCAGAACCACCATCTTGGCGGCAAAGCGGTGGATCGTGCCGTCATCGAGGTTCCAGGCCACCACGCCTTCGCAGCGGCTGCCATCGTCCGACATGATCAGGTCGAGTGCGAAATACTCAATGAAGAATTCCGCGTTGTTCCTGAGCGACTGGCCATAGAGCGTGTGCAGGATGGCGTGGCCGGTACGGTCGGCGGCGGCGCAGGTGCGCTGCACCGGCGGGCCGGCACCAAAGTTCTGCATGTGGCCGCCGAACGGGCGCTGATAGATCTTGCCTTCTTCATTTCGGGAGAAAGGCACGCCGTAGTGCTCGAGTTCGTAGACGGCCTTCGGCGCTTCCATGACCATGTACTGCATGGCGTCGACATCGCCGAGCCAGTCGGAACCCTTGACGGTGTCATAGAGGTGCCACTGCCAGCTGTCCGGTGTCATGTTCTGCAGCGAGGCGGCAATGCCGCCCTGCGCTGCCACGGTATGCGAGCGGGTCGGGAAGACCTTGGTGATGCAGGCGGTCTTGAAACCCTGTTCGGCCATGCCGAGCGTGGCGCGAAGACCGGCACCGCCGGCACCGACGACGATCACGTCATAGGAATGGTCGACATAATTATAGGCTTTGCCGTTCTGGGCGATAGGTGTGACGGATGCCATGATGGATTATCCTACGAACGCAATTTTCAGAACGGCGAAGAGACAGAGGCCACCGATCAGCATTGCAAAGAATGTATTGAGCATCACCGCCAGGAACTTCAGCCCTTCGTGATGCACGTAGTCGACAATGATTTCCTGGATGCCGATGCGCATATGCACGAGACCGGCAATCACCATCAGGCCGAACAGGACGGCGATAATCGGGTTCGACAGCGCGCCGACGACTTCCTCGTAAGGGGCGCCAGCATAGCGGATCAGGAAAATGATGAAGAAGAGGGCGAGCGGCACCATGGCCACGGCCGACATCCGCTGCATCCAGAAATGTTCGGTACCGTCCTTTGCCGATCCGAGGCCACGAACCTTGCCGAGAGGTGTACGCATATCCATGATGTTTCTCCTCAGACGGCTAGGCCGATGACCCAGACCAGCACGGTCAGACAGATCGATACGATCGGCATGAAGATCGCGACCTTGGTCTGCAGGTGCTTGTCGAACGCATGCCCCATGTCCCACACGAAGTGGCGGATGCCGCCGAGCATGTGGTGGATCAGCGCCCATGTATAGCCGAACAGCACGATGAGACCGATCCAGGTGCCGAACAGCCAGCTGACCCAATCGAAATAGGGCTTGCCGGACGCGGCGGCGATCAGCCACCAGGCGAGCAGGATGGTACCAGCTGCCAACGCGCCACCGGTAATACGGTGGACGATCGACATGACCATGGTTGGGATTGGTTTGTAGATCTGCAGATGCGGCGACAGAGGCCGGTTATTCGTTACATTCGCCATCATTACCTCGCGGCGTCGTCTAGCGGGCGGGCGCCCGGCAATGCACTATGCCGAGAAAATGTGCATTGCATCATCGGCGTGGTTTAATCGCCGAAATCACGGACGACAAGAACAATTCCAAGTGAGGGCCAATTTAATCGATTGTGAATTGCAAGGGGGAAGGTGTCGGACATATCGCCGCGCCCTGTTAACCAAGAAATCCAAAGATTTGGCCCTGCCCCCTGCCTTCCGGCATAAATTGTGTTAACCTTTGATTAACCATATTGCCCGGAGTTCGCCATGATAGCGAATCACATGAAGCCTGTCCTCTTCGCTGCTGCACTCGCGGCCGCTTTTGCCTCAGCCGTGGAAGCCCGCGATCGCTGGCCCGAA
The DNA here is from genome assembly GCF_003597675.1 of Neorhizobium sp. NCHU2750. Taxonomy (NCBI): domain Bacteria; kingdom Pseudomonadati; phylum Pseudomonadota; class Alphaproteobacteria; order Hyphomicrobiales; family Rhizobiaceae; genus Neorhizobium; species Neorhizobium sp. NCHU2750. The sequence goes on from NZ_CP030827.1 coordinate 3,572,520, forward strand.
GGTGGCGGATCGAGACCCGGTTATCACGGCGGACATCATTATGGGTATGGCCATCACGGCCGCCGGGGCGATCTGAAGATCCTCAATGCCCGCGTGCTCGGCAACCCGGCTCGCGCCGTTGCGGCAGGGCCGGACCTGCAACGCAACCAGGGCTCGATCGTCACCACCGGATCGTCCGGCGTGGTCTCCGGTTCCACCATGTTCTATGTCGATGGCGGCCGGATCATCTATTCCGGCGACGGCATGGCGCCGCCCGCGACCGAAAAACCCTACCTCGCCCCGAAGGCGAAGATCATCGACGTCACCGAGGAACTGGCGCAAGGCAGCTTCAAGCCCGTTGACGGCTGCTCCTACGAAATGGGCGTCTGCGTCATCCGCGGCGACAAGTAGGCGTTACCGTCTCAAGAGAGCTGCGCCTCTATCGCCGCCTTGTCGATGACGGACCAGACCTGGGCAATTCTCCTACCCGAAAACGCGTAGAAGACGTTCTCGGAAAACTGGACGCGCCTGCCATTCACCGGAAGACCGAAGAGATCGGCGACCGGCGTGCAGTCGAAAACCAACCTGCTCGCAACCTTCGGCGCGTCGACCACGAGGAAATCGACGATGAAACGCAGATCGGGAATGGCACGAAAGTCGCCGACCAGCATTTCGCGATAGCCATCGAGCCCGATCCGCCGGCCGTTGTAGATCACCCCACCATCGACGAAATCACCGAGTTGCTGCCAGTCCTGCCGGTTCAGGCAATCGATATAGCCGCGATAAAGATCCGAGAGACCTGCAGTCATCAGAGGCTTCCTCCATTCGCGAGGGAAACGAAGGCCGTGGCAGCCCGTTCCCTCCAATTCAGAGGAACCGCCAGACCGTCGTCTTCTTCACTTCACTGTCCTCCAGCGCCCGTGTCACCGGAACCTCGTAGACGGCAAGCCTGTCGAGCCGCTCCTTTGGCAGATAGCTTCGCCCCGGATCGCCGACCAGAACCAGCTTGCCCGCATCGGCAAGCCCGGCAAACCACGGCACCAGCGCCGCGGCAAAATCACGGTCGTAAAACACGTCTCCAGCCAGCACGACATCGGCCTCGACCGCACGGCCGATCTGGTTCTCGCCGGTAAAGCCGATGTCGACGTCGTTTTCAGCCGCATTCAGCATCACCGCCGTCTGCGTCCACGGGTCGATATCCGCCGCCAGCACATGCGCCGCGCCGGCCATCTTCGCAGCGATGGCCACCAGACCTGAGCCGCTGGCGAAATCCAGCACCCTCTTACCGACGATTGCTTCGGGATGATCGAGAATATAGCGGGCAAGCCCCTGCCCGCCGGCCCAGGCAAACGCCCAGAACGGCGGCGGCAGGCCGATCGCCTCCAGATCCTCCTCCGTCTTCAGCCAGAGATCATGTGCCTCCGTTGCCAGATGCAGCACGATTTCCGGCACATGCGGCGGCCGCATGAGGTCGGTATTGGCGAGGATGAAGGCCTTCGGCTCGGTCTTCACATCAGGAACTCAGGCAGGCGATTTCGGAGGATTGTCGAGACCGCCGAGCCGGCAGATCTCCAAATACTCTTCCTCGGTGACAGGCTGTACCGAAAGTCGCATTGACGTCACCAGCGACATCGTCTGAAATTTCGGATTGGCCTTGATCTCCTTCAGCGTGATCGGCTTCGGGATATCGATGACGGCGCGGATATCGACGCAATCCCATTTCGGATCGCCCTTGGCCGAACTGTCCGGATGCGACAGCGCGCAGACCTCGACGATCCCGACGATCTCCAGCCCCTCGTTCGAGTGGTAGAAGAAACCCTTGTCGCCGATCTTCATGGCCCGCATATTGTTGCGCGCCAGATAGTTGCGCACGCCGGTCCATTCCTCGCCGGCATCACCCTTGGCCTTCTGCTGCTCCCAGGACCAGACATTCGGCTCGGATTTGTAAAGCCAGTAAGCCATCCGGTGATATTACTCCGGCTTCTTGGAAGGGTCGTTGAACACCCAGTTCCAGGCTTTCACCTCGACCTTTTCGAACAGCCCGGCGAGATAATAGGGATCGGCCTCGGCAATCGTGCGCGCGGAAGCGATGTCGGTAGCTTCGACCACGACGAGGCTGCCGGTCGGCTTGCCGTCATCGCCGAGGAACGGACCGGCAAACTTCAGCACACCCTCGGCATTGAGCTTGTTCAGGTGCTCCAGATGGGTCGGGCGGGTGTCCATACGGACCTGCAGGTGGCCGGGCTTGTCGGTGCAAAGAAAAGCAAAATACATCGGTCTCTCCTCAATATGTTGGCGCTTCCGGAGACGACCGGAACCGCGGGATGATATGTTCTCACTCGGCCTTGATCGGCCGGGTCATCAACTGTTCCATTGCCGCCATCACGTCGAGCCTGCCGTCGATGATGGCGGCCACGGCCTCGGTGACCGGCAGGTCGACGGAATGCTTGCGCCCGAGACGGGCGGCCACGGAAGCGGCAAAGGCACCCTCGACCAGCGGTCCGCCGGTCGTCTGCGCCGGCTCACCTTTGCCGATCGAAATACCGAAGCGGAGATTGCGCGACTGGTGGCTCGTGCCGGTCAGCACCAAGTCGCCAAGGCCGGACAGGCCGCGCACCGTATCCGCCTTGCCGCCCATTGCATCGACCAGCCTCGACATCTCGGCGAGCCCGCGGGAAATCAGCGCCGCACGGGCGGATTCACCCAGCCCCGCGCCCTCGATGATGCCGCAGGCGATCGCCAGCACGTTCTTCAACGCGCCGCCAAGCTGCACGCCGATCACGTCCGGCGAGGCGTAAAGCCGGAAGCTGCGGCCGGAAAGGATACGGGCAAGGTTCTCCGCCAGAGGAAGATCCTGTGCGCCGAGCGCCATCGCGGTCGGCAGGCCGCGCGCGATATCGGCGGCAAAACCCGGCCCGGAGAGAACCGCAAGCTGCGTATTCGGCAATTCGGCCGAAAGAACCTCGGTCAGAAGCCGTTCGGAAGGATGCAAGCCCTTGGCGCAGATCACCACCGACGCACCCTTGGAAAGATACGGCCCGTAATGGCGCGCCGCATCGAACTGTGCCCGCGACGGCATGACGAACAGCACGACATTCGCCTCCGCCACTGCATCGGGCTCCGCGGAAAATTGCAGGCTGTCGGGCAGCGGAACGCCCGGAAGAGCCGCATCATGCACGCGGTCGCCGCGCAGGTCGGCCATCAGGTTGGGCTGCCGCCCGACGAGGGTCACCGGATGCCGGCCCTCCAGTGCGAATACCGTCGCGAGCGCCGTGCCGAACGCACCTGCCCCGATAACCGCGATACGCTCCTGGCTCATGCCTTGGCCCCCCTCTTGCCCGATCCGAGCAATGTCTTGGCGTCCTTGTCCAGCGGCCAGCGCGAGCGCGGCGCGACGGAAAGATCATCGGGCGGAAATTCTTCTGCCATCCGTTCCAGCCCCGCCCAGGCAATCATCGCCGCATTGTCGGTGCAGAGCCGAAGCGGCGGCGCGATGAAGCGGAACCCGTGTTCGAGGCAAAGCGCCTGCAGCGTACGGCGAAGCTCCTGATTGGCAGCGACACCGCCCGCCACGACCAGCGCCGGTTCGCTCTCAAGCCCGGCGAACTCCTCGCGGAACCTGAGAAGCCCGCGGCCGATGCGGTCGCGCAGCGTGCGTGACACCGCCTTCTGGAACGAGGCGCAGATATCGGCGATATCCTGTTCCGTCAGCGGCGCGATTTCGGTCGCCGCCTGCCGGACGGCCGTCTTCAGGCCGGAAAAGGAAAAATCGAGCCGGGCCTCGCCAACCAGCGGGCGCGGCAGCGCAAATCGATCGGGATCACCGGTCCTGGCAGCCTTCTCGACGGCCGGGCCGCCGGGATAAGGGAGGCCGAGCAGCTTCGCGGTCTTGTCGAAGGCCTCGCCCAGCGCGTCGTCGATCGTCGTGCCCCAGCGCTCGTATTCGCCCACGCCACGCACGAGGATGAGCTGCGTATGGCCGCCGGAGACGAGCAGCATCAGATAGGGAAACGATAGCCCGTCAGTCATCCGCGCCGTCAGCGCGTGGCCTTCCAGGTGGTTGATCGCCAGAAGCGGCTTTCCCGAAACGCGGGCGATCGCCTTCGCCGTCATCAGCCCGACCAGAAGCCCGCCGATCAGTCCGGGGCCGGAGGTCGCCGCAATCGCATCGACGTCGTCGAGCGTGACATCGGCACGGCGAAGCGCCTCCTCGATCAATTCGTCCAGCGCCTCGACATGCGCACGCGCCGCAATTTCCGGCACCACGCCGCCATAGGCCGAGTGTTCGTCGAGCTGCGACAGGACCACATCGGACATGATCTCGCCGCGCCCGTCCTCATGTCGCGCAACGACCGCAGCGGCGGTCTCGTCGCAGCTGGTTTCAATGCCGAGGATACGGAGAAATGGGCCCATAGACCTCTCGTTGATTGCGATACCGGATGATCCGGTTTACGAGAGCTTCCGGTAACAACGGAATGAAGCGGATGCAAACAAAACCTTTCCGGATCGGCACGCGAGGCAGTCCTCTGGCACTCGCCCAGGCCTATGAGACACGGGCGCGGCTGATGGCCGCTCATGGCCTGCCGGAGGAAATGTTCGAGGTCGTCGTCCTATCGACCACCGGCGACCGCGTCACCGACCGGGCTCTGTCGGAAATAGGGGGCAAGGGCCTGTTCACCCAGGAACTGGAGGAACAGCTTCTCTCGGGCGAGCTCGACATTGCCGTGCATTCGTCGAAGGACATGCCGACCAAGCTGCCGGATGGCCTGCATATTGCAGCCTATCTGCCGCGCGAGGATTTCCGCGATGCGTTTATCGGACGCAGCGCCCCGACCCTTGCCGCCCTGCCCGATGGCGCAATCGTCGGCACCGCCTCCCTGCGCCGTCAGGCACTCATCCGCCGCCTGCGACCCGATATCGAAATCGTGATCTTCCGCGGCTCGGTCGGAACCCGGCTGCGCAAGCTCGATGAGGGCCAGGTTGACGCCACCCTGCTCGCCTATGCCGGCCTGAAGCGGCTGGAAATGGAGAAGGTCGCAACCGAACTTCTCGATCCGGCCGATTTCCCGCCGGCGCCTGCACAAGGCGCGATCTGCGTCGAAAGCCGCATCGGCGACCAGCGCATCGCAGCCCTTCTCGATCCGATCAACGATCACCCCACCTATGACGCAGTCACCTGCGAGCGGGCATTTCTCGCCACGCTCGACGGCTCCTGTCGGACGCCGATCGGCGGTTTTGCGATCTGCCACGGAGATGCACTGAAATTCTCCGGGCTGATCCTCACACCCGACGGTCGGCGTGAACATGCAATCGAGGTCGAGGGCAAGCGCAAGGATGCCGAGGCCCTCGGGCTGCGCGCCGGCGAGGCCATCCGCGCCGCGGCCGGCACCGGCTTCTTCGACAGCTGGGGCTGAGCCTTGCGGGTCCTGGTCACCCGCCCTGAAATCGCAGCCGCCCGCACCGCCGGGCGGCTGAAGGCCATGGGCCACGAGCCCGTCCATCTGCCGCTCGCAAAGGCAGTGCATGATCTGCCGACCGCAGCAGACGCATTGCGGCAGGAGCATGCGGCGCTCGCGGTCACCAGTGCCGAGGCCCTCAGGGTGCTGGCCGCCGAAACGCTCCGGCCGCTGATCGATCTTGCCAAACCGCTGTTTGCCGTCGGCGAGGCAACTGCCGGCGCCGCAACGTCCATGGGCTTTAGCGAAGTGCATGCGAGCGCGGGGGATGGTGCCGACCTGGCAGGGCTGATTGCCGCCCGGTCCGGCACAACGACGGCGCCGATCCTCTATCTTGCGGGAAATCCCCGCGCGAAAACCCTGGAGAGCCGGCTGGCAGAATTCGGCATCCCATTTCGTTTGGCGGAGATCTACGAAATGGTCGCCGTGGAATACGAGCCGGATGATCTTGCATCAAGGCTCAACAATGCTCACGCGCAAGCACTTCTGCTTTATTCGCACGAGACCGCCATCCGCTTCTTCAAGATCGTGCCAGCCGACCTAGCGGCACTGGCCGGCACACGCATCCTCTGCATCAGCGAACGCACGGCTGACGCCGTGCCCGCGGCATTTCGCCCACTGGCTGAAATTGCCGAAAGCCCGAATGAAACCGCCCTGTTGGCGCTTCTTTAACCCCTTGCCGGTCCAAATTCCCTGAACGCCCCTTTCCTTAACCGGGGGCACCGACTAGGTTTTATGGAAAGCATGCGAGAAGAGAGGTCGAGATGGTATCCGAAAAACCACCGCGCCGGTCCAAAACGAACAAGGAGCCGGTCACGATCGACCTGACGGCGGAGGAAACCGCAGCCGTCGCAGAACCCGTGCGCGCCAACGATACCGATGAGCCGGTCGTGCCGGTAGCCGAAGACGAGGCCGCTGAAAGCCCGGTGGCGGCAGAACATCCAGTCACGGATGCGGCAACTTCGCCGGCGACCTCTGCCCCCGCAGCATTGACGGATGCCGAACCCGTGAAGTCAACTGCCGACGCGGCAAAGCTTGAAACACCACCTTTCGACGACCCGGCACCCGAATTCCGCTCCGACCCGGATGCATCGACCGGGCCGGCGAACACCGCCGAGACGGCAACCAAGCCGGAGGCCACTAAAACCTCCGTGCCACCCTATGAGCCGCGCCCGGCCCAGGATCCGGCTAAAAAGCCGTTGCAACGTCCCGCCCCCGCCACATCGACGCTTGTCGCCGCCGGCATTTTCGGCGGCATCGTGGCACTGCTGCTGGCCGGCAGCATGCAATATGCCGGCGTCCTTCCAAGTGCGGCCTCTTCCGCCTCGAATGAAGCCAACCTCACGGCCGACATCGCCTCTCTGCGCCAGCAGGTTGCAGCCCTCGCCAGCCGCCCGGCCGAGCCATCCGCCGATCTCGTCAACCGCATTGCGGCGCTTGAAAACGGAAGTTCCGGCGGGGGATCGGACGAAGCCGTTGCCCAGCGCATTGCGGCACTCGAGAGCGAGTTGTCGAGCATCAAGTCGGTCACCGAGACCAATGCCGGCCGCCTGCAGCAGGCCGAGGCCCAGATCGCCGACAAGGGTCCCGAGCAGATGGCAGCACGCGCCGTTGCCGCCGCAGCACTGAAAAGCGCCATCGATCGCGGCGGCTCCTTCTCGCCCGAGCTTGAAACCTACAAGACGCTTGCCGCCGACGATCCGTCGATCGCCGAACTTCAGCCGCTCGCGGCAAAGGGCGTGATGTCCCGTGTCGAGCTGCAGGCGCAGGCATCGAGCGTTGCCAATGCGATGATCGACGCCGTGTCGCAGCCCGACCCCAATCTCGGCATTGCCGACCGGCTGATGGCCTCTGCCCTGTCGGTGATCAAGGTCCGCAAGGTCGGCGATGTCACCGGCAATACGCCGGAAGACATCATCGCCCGCTTCGAGGACCGGCTGCGCTCCGGTGACCTACAGGCGGCAGCAAGCGAATGGGCGGCATTGCCCAAGCCCGCCAAGGCAGCCTCGCAAGGCTTCAAGCAGGAGCTCGATGCTCGCATCAAGGTCGAAAGTCTCGTCAGCGGCACGCTCACCCGCGCGATTACCGGCACTCAAGGCTGAGGACGAAGAAACGGAATGGTCAGGCTTTTCATTTTCCTTCTCGTCGTCCTGGGTCTCGGCTGGGGTTTTTCCTGGCTCGCAGATCGCCCCGGCCTCTTGTCGATCACCTGGCAGGATCACCTGATCGAAACGAGCCTCATGGTCGCGGCCACCATGGTCGTGGCGCTGATCGGCATCGTCATGCTGATCTGGTGGATCATCGGCATCGTCTGGACTTCGCCCCATTCGGTGCGCCGTTATTTTCGCGCCCGCAAGCGTGACCGGGGCTACCAGGCACTGTCGACCGGCCTGATCGCCGCCGGCGCCGGCAACGCGCTTCTCGCCCGCAAAATGAGCGTCAGGAGCCGCAGCCTGTTGCGTGCCGATCAGGAACCGCTGATCCTGCTTCTCGATGCACAGGCGGCCCTGATCGAGGGCAAGTATGACGATGCCCGCGCCAAGTTCGAGAGCATGTCGAATGATCCGGAAACCCGTGAACTTGGCCTGCGCGGCCTTTACATGGAAGCCCGACGGCTCGGCGCCAACGAGGCGGCCCGGCAATATGCCGAGAAGGCCGCCGAGCATGCGCCCTATCTGCCCTGGGCCTCGCAGGCGACGCTGGAATCGCAGAGCCGCTCGGCCCGTTGGGACGATGCGCTGGAAACGCTTGCTCAGCAGCGTGCCGCCCATATCGCTTCCCGCTCTGAAGCGGACCGCCTGAAGGCCGTCATTCTCACGGCCCGCGCCGGCGCCCGGCTGGAAAGCGACCCGGCCGGTGCCCGCGAGGATGCAACCGATGCGCTGAAGCTCGCCAAGGATCTGGTCCCGGCCGCCGTGATTGCCGCCAAGGCGCTGCTGCGCCAGGAAAACACCCGCAAGGCCGCATCGGTTCTGGAGAGTGTCTGGAAGCTTTCCCCGCATCCCGAGATTGCGGCTACCTATATCCGCGCCCGCAGCGGCGACAGCACCCTCGACCGGCTGAAACGCGCCGAGAAGCTGGAAGCTCTGCGGCCCAATAATGTCGAATCGCTGTTCGCCGTGGCGCAGGCAGCCCTCGCGGCACAGGACCTCGCGAAAGCGCGGGCAAGGGCCGAGGCCGCCGCCCGTATGGAGGAAAGCGAGCGGGTCTATCTGCTGCTCGCCGACATCGAGGAAGCTGAAACGGGCGACCAGGGCCGCATCCGTTACTGGATGTCCCAGGCGCTGCGCGCCCCGCGCGATGCCGCCTGGGTGGCAGATGGCTTCGTGTCGGAGAACTGGCTGCCGCTCTCGCCCGTGACCGGCAAGCTCGATGCCTTCGAATGGAAGGTTCCGTTCAGCCAGCTGGAAGGACCGGTCGTCGAAGGAAGACTTGCCGCCGACGAGACGATCGCCGCCCTGCCCCCAATCGCCGCCGCCAAACCGGCGCCGATGGAACCGACAAGACGCAGCGAGCCCCTTGAGCCGAAAATCGTTCCCAAGCCGCAGGAAGCGAAACCGGCACCCGAGATCGCTGTTGCAGCAAAGACAACAGCACCCGAGAAAACGGCACCGGAACCTGACAAAACGCAGGAAAGCGAACCGGAAGCGGTTCCATTTTACGGGCGTCCACCGGATGATCCGGGCGTGAAGGATCAGAACGCCGACCCGACCAAGACAAGGTTGCGGCTGTTCTAACGAATGGAGCAAGGCCTATATCGATGCTGGACCGAATTCAGGCCTTTCTTCAAACGCTCACCTCCCCGCATTCCAGCGACGAATTCGCCCCTGACGATCCGCGCGTGGCTTTTGTCGCGCTCTGTTTCCAGGTCATGGAGGCGGACGGCAATGTCTCTGACAAGGAACAGAAGAAGTTTCGCGAGCTCGTGCGCCAGCGTTTCGACCTCAGCCAGCCGCGGCTGAAGGCGCTGATCGAGGCCGGCCATGAAGCCGGCAATGAGGCGGTTGATTATTACCGCTTCACTTCCGATCTAAGACGTCATCTCGTCAATGAAGAGGATCGTGTCGAGCTTCTCGGCATCCTCTGGGACATCGTTTATGCCGATGGGCAGAGAAACGAGATCGAGGATCACGTGATTTGGAGGATCGCGGACCTACTCGGTGTCTCAGCGAGAGATCGCGTGCTGCAGCGCCAGCAGGCCGCCGCACGGCTTGCCGGCGCAGACGCCACCGGAGGAGATGGGAAGGAGAGTTAGGACCAAGGGATGCTCGTACTGCCTCGCATGAAAACCGATCGCCTTCCGATACTGATTGTCCTCCACCAGGAACGCTCTTCACCCGGCCGTGTCGGGCAGATGCTGATCGACAAGGGTTTCCCGCTCGATATCCGCCGTCCGGTGCTCGGCGATGTATTGCCGGATACCCTGTCCGGCCATTCCGGCGCTGTCATCTTCGGTGGTCCGATGAGCGCCAATGATCCCGATCCCTTCGTCAGGCAGGAGATCGACTGGATCGACGTGCCGCTGAAAGAGAACAAGCCCTATCTCGGCATCTGTCTCGGCGCCCAGATGATGGTCCGTCATCTCGGCGGCAAGGTGGGTGCAGAAAAGGGCGAGATGACGGAAATCGGCTGGTATCCGCTGCGCCCGACAGAGCATGGCCGCCTGCTGATGAAATGGCCGAAAATGGTCTACCACTTCCACCGCGAAGGTTTCGATATTCCCCGCGGCGTCGAGCTGCTGGCGGAGGGAGATGCCTATCCCAATCAGGCAATCCGTTATGGTGATAATGCCTGGGGTGTCCAGTTCCATGCCGAACTGACACGCGCCATGATGCAGCGCTGGGTCGTGCACGGCGCCTCGCGCTTCACCATGCCGAACGCCCAGCAGGGTAACCAGCACCTTGAAGGGCGGATGATGTTCGATGCGCCGCTGAAGGCGTGGCTGTCGGATTTTCTCGACATCGTGTTCCTGCGCCAGGAAAAGTCGGCGGCTGCGAGCGCAGGCGCTGCACAGGGTCTGGCCGTCGCCGGGCCCGAGACACGCATCTGAAAGGCCACCTGCGAAGTCAGCCCGAATAAGCTCAAACTTGGATGAATAACGCGGCGCCCGTCGGTGCCGCTCAGCGCTCCGGCGCTTCCAGCGTATCGATCCGCCTCAGCTTGGAGAAGCCGGCAGCCCAGATGACGGTGACGGCGAGCGTGCCGATACCGCCGATGACAACCGCCGGGACCGCGCCGAACACATGCGCCATCGTGCCGGCGCGGAATTCGCCAAGCTCGTTGGATGCCCCGACGAACACCATGTTGACCGCATTGACGCGGCCACGCACTTCGTCCGGCGTCCACAGCGCAATCAGTGTTTCGCGCACATAGACCGAGATCATGTCGGCAGCCCCCATGATCATCAGGGCCACGATGGACAGCCATGGCGTCGCCGACAGGCCGAAGATCAGTGTGCCGAGCCCGAAGAAGCCGACACCAACAAACATCGCGATCCCGGCATGATGGCGGATCGGGTGGAAGGCGAGCCAGATCGCCACGAAGATTGCCCCGATGCCCGGCCCCGCGCGCAACAGGCCAAGACCCCACGGCCCGAGTTCCAAAACGTCACGGGCAAATACCGGCATAAGCGCCACGGCGCCGCCGAGCAGCACGGCAAACAGGTCGAGCGAGATCGCCCCGAGCACCACCTTCTCGCTGAAGATGAAGCGGAACCCGGCAAGGATATGGGCGAGATCCACCTTGGCCGACGAACTGCGCTGCGCGGGCTTGGGGATCAGGAAAACCAGCAGCGCGGAAATCGCCATCAGAACGAAGGCCACGCCATAGGCCACAGCCGCGCTTGCCCCGTAAAGCAGGCCGCCCGCCACCGGGCCGAGAATGGATGCGGTCTGCCACGAGGACGAGTTCCAGGCGACCGCATTGGCGAGATCCTGCGTCGGCACCAGATTGGGGGCCAGCGACTGTACGGCCGGCCCCATGAACGCACGCTCGATACCGAAGACGAAGAGTATGGCAAATACCAGCCAGACAGTGAACGCGCCGGACACTGTCAGCGCCAGGAGGGACGCCGCGCAGCCCGCACCGACCACGAGGCATATGGCGACGATCATGCGGCGATTGTAGCGATCTGCAACCGTACCGGTGACAAGAATGAGCAGCAGCGACGGCAGGAACTGGAAGAGGCCGATCAGGCCGAGATAGAGCGGATTGCGCGTCTCGTCATACATCTGCCAACCGACCGAGACACTGATGATCTGGATCGCGAAGGCGGAAAAGAAGCGCGAGAAGAAGAAGCGGGCGTAGGAACTATGCCGGAAGGCCGCAAAACGATCGCCGGAGGCGGGAATGGACATCTCAACAAACTTTCGGCACGCCGGCATCGGAAGGAATACCCGGTTACCATTAAGCATGCCGGGCACGTGGCACAGACGCCACTTGCCCGTTAGTTCGCCAATGTCTACATGTCTGTCAACACGGAAATTTCATGCCGGATGCCTGCTGGCAGCCGAGATCGGCCCGGCAACGAACTTGGAGATGTGAATGCTCGCGCTGTTTCAGACCATTGATCTGGCCTTGAACCTCTATACCTGGGTGCTGATCGCCAGCGCTATCTTCTCTTGGCTTTATGCGTTCAACGTCATCAATTCGCGTAACCAGTTCGTCGATTCCATCGGCCGTTTTCTCTACAACGTCACCGAACCGGTTCTGGCACCGCTGCGCCGAGTGCTTCCCAATCTCGGCGGTATCGATATCTCTCCGATCATCGTCCTATTGATCATCTTCTTCCTGCGCTCCTTCCTGTGGAACTCGCTCTACCCGCTCGTCGCTTGAAGCCGTTCAGCGGCCATGACGACCACATTCGGCTGAGCATCCGCCTGACGCCGAATGGCGGCCGCGACGCAATCGATGGTATCGAGACGGATGCCGAGGGAAGCGCCTTCCTGAAAGCCCGCGTTGCCGCCGTTCCCGAGGATGGCAAGGCCAACAAGGCACTGGTGGCGTTTCTGTCGAAGAAACTGCGGGTGGCGAAAAGCGCCATCACCTTCATATCCGGTGAAACCGCGCGTAAAAAAATCCTCCGGATCGATGGCGACCCGGAGGATTTGAAAGCGAAGCTGGACAGCCTCTTGGGCTGATGACGTCCGGGCCCGTTACTTCTGGGCCTTGTAGCGCTCGATTGCCTCGACGATCAGCTTCTTGGCAACATCAACATCCTGCCAGCCGCCGATCTTGACCCACTTGCCGGGTTCCAGATCCTTGTAGTGCTCGAAGAAGTGCTCGATCTGCTTGAGGGTGATTTCCGGCAGATCGGTGTAGTTCTTGATCTTGTCGTAACGCTGGGTCAGCTTCGGAACCGGCACGGCGAGGATCTTCTCGTCCTTGCCGCCATCGTCTTCCATGATCATCACGCCGATCGGACGGACATTGATGACACAGCCCGGAACCAGCGGACGGGTATTGCAGATCAGCACGTCGCACGGATCGCCGTCTTCGGAAAGCGTGTGCGGAATGAAGCCGTAATTGCCCGGATAGGTCATCGGCGTATAGAGGAAACGGTCGACGACGAGAGCGCCGGCTTCCTTGTCCATCTCATACTTGATGGGCTGTCCGCCGACCGGAACTTCAACGATGACATTGACGTCATCCGGTGGATTCTTGCCGATGGAGATTGCATCGATACGCATTTTTGATCCTCAATTAGGTTCAATTCAGTTAAGCGTCGATAGCGGGAATCCGCCGCCAAGGCAACAAGCCATTGATATGATGGAGCCTGCATCGGCAGGACACGGCCAGTCAGACGACCGGCGCGAAGGACATGTTCACTTCGGCCAGACGAAGCCGACTTTTCTGAGCTGGGTTCCGGCGAAATCTTCCATGCCCTCGACGGCATCGACACCGCCATGGCGGCGGAAAAACCGGGCCGCATGCTCGCTGTCTTCCAGGCACCAGACGACGAGACCGGTGCAGCCGAGTGATTTCAGGAGCTTGCGGCTCTCCCCGAACAGGCGCCGGCCGAGCCCGATGCCCTGGAATTCCGGACGCAGGTAGATTTCGTAGATTTCACCGTCATAAGGCAGCGAACGCGCCCGGTTCAGCCCGATCGTCGCATAGCCCGCGATCTCGCCGGCAACGTCGATGACCAGAAGCGTTGCCGGCCCGTTGGTGGCCTTGCGCCACCATTTTTCACCGCGACGCTCAAGCATCTGGATCAGCGGCTTGTGCGGGATCAGCCCCGCATAGGCCTGCGACCAGCTCTCCCGGTGTGCTTCCGAGATAGCCCGTGCATCTTGCGGATCAGCCCGCCGAACATCGATCGACAACGTCTTCATAACGTGACTTTAGGTCCTGCTGTGCGGGCTCCGCCATCGGTCTTTCATTAACCAGACGGATTGCCCACAGACTTCTCAAGGGGACAACACGGACCGAGTTAACGCTTTTTTAACCGCTGCTACAAGTCGTGTGATTTGCGCAGACACAGAAAAAGGACGCAGAAAAAAGCCCCGCTGGTTAGGCGGGGCTTTTTAAGAAGAAATGCGGATCTCGCTTAGAGAGCAGCCTTCGACTTGTCGAAGCGCTTGCGGTCGTTGGCGTCGAGATAGATCTTGCGCAGACGGATCGACTTCGGCGTCACTTCCATCAGTTCGTCGTCCTGGATCCAGGACAGCGCGCGGTCGAGCGTCATGCGGATCGGCGGGGTCAGGCGAACGGCTTCGTCCTTGCCGGCCGAACGGATGTTCGTCAGCTGCTTGCCCTTGAGAACGTTGACTTCGAGGTCGTTGTCACGGGTGTGGATGCCGATGATCATGCCCATGTAAACCTTGTCGCCCGGCTCGATGATCATCGGGCCGCGGTCTTCCAGGTTGAACATGGCGTAAGCAACCGCTTCACCGGCCTGGTTGGAGAGCAGAACGCCGTTGGTACGACCCGAGATCTCACCCTTGTAAGGCTGGTAGTCGTGGAACAGGCGGTTCATGATCGCCGTACCGCGCGTATCGGTCAGAAGTTCCGACTGGTAGCCGATCAGGCCGCGGGTCGGAGCCAGGAACTTGAGGCGAACGCGGCTGCCGCCCGAAGGACGCAGTTCGGTCATCTCTGCCTTGCGCTCGGACATTTTCTGCACGACGACGCCGGAATGCTCTTCATCGACGTCGATGACGACTTCTTCGATCGGCTCCATGGTGACGCCGTTCTCGTCCTTGTGCATGACGACGCGCGGACGCGAAACGGCAAGCTCGAAGCCTTCGCGGCGCATGGTTTCGATCAGAACGGCGAGCTGAAGTTCGCCACGGCCCGAAACGTAGAACGAATCCTTGCCTTCGGCTTCTTCGATCTTCAGCGCGACGTTGCCTTCGGCTTCCTTGAACAGGCGGTCACGGATGACGCGGCTGGTAACCTTGTCGCCTTCGGTGCCGGCCAGCGGGCTATCGTTGACGATGAAGGACATGGTGACGGTCGGCGGGTCGATCGGCTGGGCCTGCATGGCTTCGGTGACCGAAGGATCGCAGAACGTGTCGGCAACGGTGCCCTTGGAGAGACCGGCGATGGCGACGATGTCACCGGCAACGGCTTCTTCGATCGGCTGACGCTCGATACCACGGAATGCGAGGATCTTGGAGATACGGCCGGTTTCGACCGTCTTGCCATCTTGGCTCAGAACCTTGACGGCCTGGTTCGGCTTGATCGAGCCGGAAGCAACGCGACCGGTGATGATGCGGCCGAGGAACGGGTTGGCTTCGAGAAGCGTACCGATCATGCGGAACGGACCTTCTTCGACCTTCGGCTCCGGAACGTGCTTCAGCACGAGATCGAGCAGCGGTGCCAGACCTTCGTCCTTCGGGCCTTCCGGGTTGAAGTTCATCCAGCCATCGCGACCGGAACCGTAAAGGATCGGGAAGTCGAGCTGTTCGTCGGTAGCGTCGAGGTTTGCGAACAGGTCGAAGACTTCGTTGATGACTTCTTCGTGGCGGCCGTCCGGACGGTCGATCTTGTTGATCGCAACGATCGGGCGAAGACCAACCTTGAGAGCCTTGCCGACGACGAACTTCGTCTGCGGCATCGGGCCTTCCGACGAGTCGACCAGAACGATCGCGCCGTCCACCATCGAGAGAATGCGCTCGACTTCGCCGCCGAAGTCGGCGTGGCCGGGGGTGTCGACGATGTTGACGCGAACACCCTTCCACTCGACCGACGTCGCCTTGGCGAGAATGGTGATGCCGCGTTCCTTTTCGAGGTCGTTCGAGTCCATCACGCGTTCTGCAACGCGCTGGTTCTCGCGGAACGAGCCCGACTGTTTCAGGAGTTCGTCAACGAGCGTCGTTTTGCCATGGTCAACGTGCGCGATGATCGCGATGTTGCGAAGTGCCATATTCGGGGTTCTCTGAAGTTGGGGCGCAACAATCACGGGGCCACGCCAATTTCGTTGGCGCGCTCATACCCCGTTTTTTGCAAATGCGAAAGGGGGGCCAAGCGCAACGGTTGAATCCATGGCCTATTCGGCGACGAGACCGCTCCTCCTCAGCAACGCGAGAAGCACAAGCGGAAGCAATGTGGTGATCAGGATGGCGATGAAGGCCATCGCCATGCCGAGCCCGATCGCCCCCTGTTCGAATTGTCGCCAGATGAAGGTGGCGATCGTCTGCATGCCGACCGGCGCGATGACGACGGAAGCGACCAGCTCACGCGAGGCGAGCGCGAAGACGAGCAGCATTGCGGAGGCAAGGCTCGGAAAGACGAGCGGCAGCAGGATGCGGCGGAAGGCGGTGACGCTGGAAGCACCGAAGACGCGGGCCGCCGCTTCGAGATTGTCGCCGATCTGCTGGAAGGCCGCCGTCGAATAGCGCATCGTCTGCGGCAGCAGGATGCAGCAATAGGCAAGCAGCAGGATGAAGCCGGTATTATAGGGCGTCACGGGCAGAAAGGGCATGTTCCAGGCGAGGATCAGGCCGACGGCGACAACGATACCCGGCAGCGCATTCGGGATGATCGTCAACACATCGATCGCCAGTCTTCCCCGGATTTTCGTCTTCACCACCGTATAGGCGGCGGTTACTCCGATCAGGCCGGTGATGAGAGCCGTACCGATACCGAGCGAAAAGCTGTTGGCAAGCGCACCGAGCGCGCCGGCGCTGTTGCCGCACACCGAGATGAAATTGTCGAAACTCATATTGCCGAGCGCCAGACCACCGGAAATCGTCCGCGACATGGCCGTCGCCAGGATAGACAGGAGCGGCACGCCGGTCGCAAGGAACGAGACGATGATGAAGGCCATCAATACCGGCCACTTCATGGCGCCAAGCGGCCGCTTGTCCTTGGCCATCGGCTTGCCGCTCACCGTTTGGTAGGAGCGTCGCGACAATATCCAGCGCTGGCCGAGAAAGGCGACCAGCGACAGACCGACCAGCAACAGCGACATGATCGAGGCGCCCGGAAGATCGATCGGCCAGTCGGTAATCCTGAGATCGATGCCGGTGACGAGAACCTGGAAGCCGGCCCGGCGCCCGAGTGCTGCAGGCGTGCCATATTCCTCGATTGCCGCGGCAAAGACCAGCATCAGGCTGGCGGCAAGCCCCGGTGCGGAAAGCGGCAGTGTGATCCGCCAGAAGGCGCTGGCAGGCGTCGCGCCGAACACCCGGCCGACATCCGCATAGCGTGCGCCCACCGCTTCCACAGTGCGCGACACGGCGAAGTAGACGACCGGAAACGTGTTGAACGCCATCACCAGCGTCATGCCGGCAAGCGAGAACAGGAAGGGCGCCAGATTGAAGCCGAGCAATTGCTGCAGATAACCGCGCGGCTGCAACGTCATGATCCAGCCCAGCGTGGCGATATAGGGCGGGATCATGAACGGCACGAGCAGCAAGACATCGAACAGTGCCGCCCCCGGCACGCGATAGAGCGCCCGGAACACGCCGAGCGGCACGGCCACAACCGCCGACACCAGCACGACGCAGAATCCGAGCAGGATCGTATTGCCGGCCATGCCGATCAGCGCGCTGTCATAAAGCGTTGCGGCGAAAGAGGAGAAAGGGCCCGAGAACGAGCCCTGTCCGAGATTGGGGAAGATGCCCTGCAGGACGACGGCAATGAAGGGAACGGCGACGACGAGAACCAGTCCCGCGATCGCCAGCCAGGCGGCCGGAGCCGACCCGCCGATGGAATGTCCCTTCATCGACCTATCCCCCGAGCCAAGGCTTACTTGCCGCCGAAGATCTTGGTGATCTCGGCCAGCGTTTCCTTGCGCTTGCCGTAGACGGCAGCGGTATCGTATTTCAGCAGCTTCAGATCGGAGATCAGCGCGCGGTCTGCCGGGATATCGGTACGGGCCGGCATCAGCATCTGTGCGGCGACCATCTTCTGGCCTTCGTCGGACAGCATGTAGTCGACGAACTTCTTGGCCTCGTCCTGATGCTTCGACCAGTTGAGGATCATCGCCGGGCGAGGCGCGATCACCGTGCCGGAAGCCGGGAAGATCACGTCGATGGTCTCACCCTTCTTCTTGGCGGCAAGCGTGATGTAGTCGACGGCACCGAAAACGGCAGCCTTGGCGCCCTGCAGCACCGGGTTCAGCGCATCTGCATTGGCACCGGCAATGACCGCCCCATTGGCCTGCAGATCCTTGAACAGCTTGAAGTCATCCTGGCCGGCCAGCGCCGCCGTCAGCTCGAAGGACGAGCCGGACTGGGCCGGGTCCGGGATATTGACCATGTCCTTGTATTCCGGCTTGGTCAGGTCAGCCCATTCGGACGGCTTCGGCGTGCCGCTCTTGGTGTTCCAGGCAATGCCGAGAGCCGAGATGCCCTGTGCGACGGCATAGTCGGACTTGAGGAAATCCGGAACCTTGGCAGCATTCGGGCTCGAATACTTGACGAGCCAGCCGCGCTTTTCGAAGTCGGTCGCAGTATCCCAGGAGGCCGAGATCAGCACGTCGACGACCGGGTTCGAGGCTTCCGCCTCGATACGCGCCATAACCTTGCCGGTCGTGGCTTGGAAGACGTTGACCTTGATGCCGGTTTCCTTGGTGAACCCTTCCGACATCTTGTCGATCAGGCTCTGCGGGCCAGCGGTGTAAACGGTGATGTCGGCATGCGCGACACCGGCCATGAGAACGGCGGCAACGGCACCGAGTGTAATGCTCTTCAACGACTTGAACATGTCCCAAAGCTCCCTGTTGGGTGAATGTTTATTGAGGTGAATGATCCAGATTTTCGAACCAGCGGATATGGTCGGTATCGATGGCAAGCCCGACCGCATCACCGGGCTTGAGCTTGTTGCGGCTGAGAACCTGCAGCTCGACGTCACGCACGCCGACCGGCGTAACGGTCGCCAGATGCCCGTCGCCGCGGAATTGCGAGCGCAGCACGGTCGCCGCCAGACGACCGGGCCGGATCTCGCCTACGGTGAGCGCAGCAACCGGGATCAACACGCGCGCCGTATCGGAAGCACCGGACGGCGCGCCGACCAGCGCAACATCGCTACCCTTGAACAGCCAGGCCTCATCGCGGCGCTGAAGATCGGCAATCCCTCCGAGGCGCAGGAAGTCGGCAACTTCGGGCGTTGCGGGGCGGGCGATCAATTCATCCGGGCTTGCAAGCTGTTCGATCAACCCGCCGCGCATGACGGCCACCTGATCGGCAAGCGTCAGCGCTTCCGAGTGATCATGGGTAACGTAGATTGCGGTGAGACCGAGGGAGGTGATCAGCTCGGCAAGCTCGCCCACCATGTTTTCGCGCAATTCGCGGTCGAGATTGGACAGCGGCTCATCGAAAAGGATAAGCTGCGGCTCGGCAACGATGGCGCGGGCAATCGCCACGCGCTGCTGTTGGCCACCGGAAAGGTCACTCGGACGACGGCCGGCATAGGCGGCAAGCCCGACCTTTTCGAGCGCTGCAAGCGTCCGGCGCTCGCGTTCCGCGCGACCGACGCCGCGCATTTCGAGTGGAAAAGAAACATTGCCTCCGACCGTCATATGCGGCCAGAGCGCATAGTCCTGAAAGACCATGCCGAGATTGCGCTTCTCAGGCGGCGCAAAGACCGAGGTCGCGGCATCCGCAACCACCTGCCCCGCGATCGAAACCGAACCCTTGCTCGGTGCCAGCAGGCCGGCGACCAGCCGCAGCAGCGTGGTCTTGCCGCATCCGGAGGGGCCGAGCAGCGCCAACGTCTGCCCCTGGCCAAGCGCCACATCGATACCTTTCAGCACCGGGGTTGCACCGTAATGCAGCTCCAGTCCGGCCGTCGATACGGCAGCGTCTCGTGGCGATGTGGCAATTGTCATGGGAACCGGCGTCGGGAGAAGGTGATGCCGGTTCCCTTATTGAGGCTTCATGACAGCTGCGTTACAGTTTTGCGACAACCATGTGACAGCTCTTCAACCAAGGGGTTTGCCCGATGGTCAGGCGTCGCTGCCGGCAAGCTCCACCACCATGGCAAGACCCTTCTTCTTCAGCATTGCTTCGGGATCCGGCAGCTTGCCGCGGAAGGCCTTGTAGGTGACTTCCGGATCGATCGCGCCGCCGACCGAATAGATATTGTTTTTGAGCTTGCGCGCCATGACTGGATCGAACGCGTTGCCGACTTCCTCGAAGGCTGCGAACGCGTCCGCATCCAGCACTTCCGACCACATGTATGAATAATAGCCGGCGGCATAGCCGTCACCGGAGAACACATGCTGGAAATGCGGGGTCGCGTGGCGCATCACGATCGACGCCGGCATTTTCAGCTCCGCCAGGACTTCGGCCTGCACCGCCATCGGATCCTCGACCTTGTCACGCGTATGAAACGCCATGTCGACCAGCGCCGAGGAGGTGAATTCGACCGTGGCAAAGCCGGCATTGAAGGTACGCGCCGCCAGAACCTTGTCGAGCAGTTCCTTCGGCATCGGCTTGCCGGTCTCATAGTGGACGGCGTATTTTTCCAGAATTTCAGGGACCGTCAGCCAGTGTTCGTAAAGCTGCGACGGCAGTTCGACGAAATCGCGCGAGACGCCCGTGCCGGAGACCGATGGATAGGTCACGTCCGACAGCATGCCATGCAGCGCGTGGCCAAACTCGTGGAACAGCGTTCGCGCATCATCGAGCGACAGGAGCGCCGGCTTGCCTGCAGCCGGCTTTGCAAAATTGCAGACATTGTAGATGATCGGCAGCTCGCCCTCGGCACCATTCTTCAGCGTCAGCTTGTGCTGCGACTGGAAGGAACTCATCCACGCGCCCGAGCGCTTGGATGAACGGGCAAAATAATCGCCAAGGAAAACCGCCTTCAGTGTACCCGTCTCGTCACGCAGTTCGAACACGCGAACATCCGGATGATAGGCGGCGACGCCCTTCACTTCGGTGATCGTCACGCCGAAAAGCCGATGCGCAACATCGAAGCAGGCCTCGATGATCTTTTCCAATTGCAGATATGGCTTGAGCTCGGATTCGGAGAAGGAGAACATCCGCTCGCGCAGCTTCTCCGCATAATAACGCCAGTCCCAGGGCATGACCGGATGGTTCTTGCCCTCCTCGGCGATGAGCTTGCCAAGACTTGCTTCTTCCTCCAGCACCTTGGAACGCGCCTTGTCCCAGACCTTGCGCAGCAGCTCGTTCACATGCTCGGCGGTCTTGGCCATCGTGTTGTCGAGCTTCAGCGCGGCAAAGTTTTCATAGCCGAGAAGTTTCGCCCTTTCGGCCCTCAGCGCCAGCGTCTCGCCGACAATGCCGAGATTGTCACGCGCCCCGCCATTGGCACCGCGGGCGACCCAGGCATTGAATGCCTGTTCGCGCAGGTCGCGTCGCGCCGAGAAGGTGAGGAACGGCTCGATGATCGAGCGCGACAGGGTGACCGCATAGCCGCCGTCCTCGCCGCGGTCCTTCGCGGCCGCCGCCATCGCATCCCGCAGGAACGTCGGCAGGCCTTCGAGATCGGCCTCATCGGAAATCTTCAGCGACCAGTCCTTCTCGTCCCCGAGCACGTTCTGGCCAAACTGGGCACCAAGACCGGCGAGCTTTTCGCCGATCGCCGAAAGCCGGTCCTGTTCTGGCTTTGCGAGCTTGGCACCCGACTTGACGAAGCCCTTCCAATGCCGCTCCAGCACCCGCTCCTGCTCAAGGCTGAGATCGAGTTCGGCGCGCCTGTCCCACAGCCTGTCGATGCGGGCAAAGAGATCCGGGTTGGTGCCGATCTTTGAATAGTGCCGCGACATTTTCGGCGCCACCTCGCGCTCCAAAGCCTGGATCGTCTCGTTCGTATGGGCGCCGGCCTTGCCCCAGAACAGCGCCGAGACCCGCGACAGCGCGTCGCCGGCAATCTCCAGCGCCACCACGGTATTTTCGAATGTCGGCGCTTCCGGATTGGCGGCGATCGCTTCTATCTCCGCTTCATGTTCTGCAAGTGCCGCATCGAAGGCGAGGGCGAAATCCTCGTCCTTGACGAGGTCGAAGCGCGGCAGGCCTTGATGTCCGCTCCACTCCACGAGTGCGCGATTGACAGGAGCTTGGGCCATCAGGGAAATCCTTCTGCAATTCGAAATACGATGTCTGTTCTACAGGATAGGTTGTCGGAGGAACGGATCAAGCCCGCCGATGTTCTTCATCGACAATCATCGTGATCCTTTGGCGCTGCAAGGCCTGCATCACGCACTCGTGGCGCTCGTGCCGGGCGCACCGGCCGCTTTTCCGTTTGCGTGGATGCGGAAAGATAGTAAGGCAGACTTATGACCGTGGCCGCCAAGATTTCCGACGATGCGACGCAGAACGATCTTCCGGGCGACATCCTGGGCTTGTTGATCGTCGATACCGCACGCCTGCTGCGTGCCGCCTTCGAAAATCGCATCAACGGCATGGGCCTCGGATTGACGCCCGGCGAGGCGAGAGCGCTGCTCCACATCGCCGACCACGCCGGCAGCCGACAGCTCGACATCGCCTCGCGCATGGGTGTCGAACCGATGACGCTCTGCACCTATCTCGATAAACTGCAGGCACAGGGGCTGATCGAGCGCCACAAATGCTCCGCCGACCGACGGGCCAAGCGCATCGCCTTGACGCCGGCTTCCGACGACATGGTCCGCCGGGTCAGGCAGGAACTGCACGGTCTTCTCGATGAGGCAACCTCGGGAATGACCGGGGAGCAGCGGCGGATACTCGAAACCTCGCTCGCCATGGTCAACAGGAACCTGCAGGAAGCCTGCCTTCCGAGCCAATCGGCTGTCAATGACCGCATCTGATACTGCCGAACGACCACCGGTCATGAGCGAAACGCGCACGACGGTGCTCGGAGGCATGCTGACGGCCATCGGCCCTGTATCGATGGCGGTCTATACGCCGGCCATGCCCGATCTCGTGCGTGCTTTCGGCACCACGGAAGCCGCCATCAAGCTCAGTCTGTCGCTTTATTTCGGCGGCTTTGCCATCGCCCAGCTTCTGGCAGGCCCGGTTTCCGACGCCTTCGGCCGCCGCGCCGCCTCGATCGGTTTTCTCCTCATCTACCTTCTCGGATCGCTCATCGCCGCGTTGGCAATCGACGTCGACTGGATCCTTGCCGGTCGCCTTGTCCAGGGCATCGGTGCGTCGGTGGGCGTCACCGTCGCCCGCGCCGCCGTCCGCGATCAGTTTACCGGCGCCCAGGCCGCGCGGATCATGAACATGATCGGCATCACCCTTGCCGTCGGGCCAGCGCTTGGGCCGACGATCGGCGGGCTGGCGCTTTCGGCATTCGGCTGGCAATCGATCTTTCTCCTGATGGTCGCCTTTGGCGGTATTCTTCTTGCAGGCTGCGTTTTCTTTCTCAAGGAGACCGCCGTTGCGGATCGCTCGCGGCTGAAACCGAAAACCCTGTTACGCACCTATGCGGCCTTGCTGACGGATCTCCGTTTCCTTCTGCCATCGCTGGTTCTCGGGGGCTCCGTCGGGGCGCTCTATGCGCAGGGCACGATGTTGCCCTTCGTCATGATCGATGTCGTCGGCCTGACACCGACCGAGTTCGGCATGGGCATGCTGGTACAGACGGGATCCTACCTCGCAGGCTCGATAGCCCTCAGGCTGATGTCCGGCCGCATCTCGGGCTCGCAGGCCGTCACGCTCGGGATCTGCTTCTGCGGTGTCGGCGGCGGCCTGATGTTCCTGTCGGTCCATCTGATCGATCCGCATTTCGTCTCGATCATGGGCCCCGTCGGCATCTGCACCTTCGGGATTGCCCTGCTGACACCGCATGTCGTGACCGCCGGACTGGCGTCATTCCCGAAGGTCGCGGGCTCCGCCTCGGCACTGATGGGCTTCATCCAGATGGGTGGCGGCTTTGCCGGCGGCCTTGTCGCGGCGGCCTTCGCCACCCCGCTCAAATCCTTTGGCACGATCATCCCGGCCATGGAATTCATCGCCGTCGCCAGCTATCTCGCCCATCGCTTCGTCAGCAAGCGCCAATAAATCGGCAGATGCCACGAAAAAGGCCCCGCCGCTGAACGGCGAGGCCTCGAAAAACACGGCGACGGAGACGCCGGTTACTTCACCTGGTTACGCTTGGCGAGCGTGCGCAGGCGCAGCGCATTGAGCTTGATGAAGCCCGCAGCGTCCTTCTGGTCATAGGCGCCCTGGTCGTCCTCGAAGGTGACCAGCTTGTCGGAATAGAGCGACTTGGCCGACTCGCGGCCGATGACCATGACATTGCCCTTATAGAGCTTCAGCGTCACTTCGCCTTCGACATGTTCCTGGCTCTTGTCGATCAGGGCCTGCAGCATTTCGCGCTCCGGCGAGAACCAGAAGCCGTAATAGATCAGCTCCGCATATTTCGGCATCAGCTCATCCTTGAGGTGAGCAGCGCCGCGGTCGAGCGTGATTGATTCGATCGCACGGTGGGCTGCGAGCAGGATCGTGCCGCCGGGGGTCTCGTAGACGCCGCGCGACTTCATGCCGACATAGCGGTTCTCGACGAGATCGAGACGGCCGATGCCGTTGTCGCGACCATAATTGTTGAGCTGGGCAAGCAGGGTCGCCGGCGACATGGCGACGCCGTTGATCGACACGGCATCACCCTTGGCAAAGCCGATCTTGATCGTGGTGGCCTGGTCGGGCGCGGCTTCCGGAGAAATGGTGCGCATATGCACATATTCCGGAGCCTCGACTGCCGGATCTTCCAGAACCTTGCCCTCGGAAGACGAGTGCAACAGGTTGGCGTCGACCGAGAACGGCGCTTCGCCCTTCTTGTCCTTGGCAACCGGGATCTGGTTCTGCTCGGCAAAGTTCAGAAGGTCGGTACGGCTCTTGAAAGCCCAGTCGCGCCAGGGAGCGATGACCTTGATGTCGGGGTTCAGCGCATAGGCGGAAAGCTCGAAACGGACTTGGTCGTTGCCCTTGCCGGTCGCGCCATGGGCGATCGCGTCGGCACCGGTCTTCTTGGCAATCTCGATCAGGTGCTTGGAGATCAGCGGGCGGGCGATCGACGTGCCGAGCAGGTAAACGCCTTCATAGACAGCGTTGGCACGGAACATCGGGAAGACGAAATCGCGGACGAACTCTTCGCGGACGTCCTCGATATAAATCTCCTTGATGCCGAGCATCTCGGCCTTCTTGCGTGCCGGCTCCAGTTCTTCACCCTGGCCGAGATCGGCCGTGAAGGTGACGACTTCTGCATTAAGCTCGGTCTGCAGCCATTTCAGGATGATCGAGGTATCGAGACCGCCGGAATAGGCGAGAACGACCTTCTTTACGTCTTTCGGGAGTGCCATGTCGAAAATGTCCGTCTGCGGTGGTGAGCGATCCCTGGTCGGGACCGGCGTGTCGGGAATGGCGGCACTTTTAGCGAGTTTCTGGGGCCACGCAAGGAAAACCCAAAATATCGGCGTCAGAGATGACGCCGCAGATTCATCCGCTGATGCAGGATGCGGACGACGATGATGTGCGGGATGGTTTCGCGGTAGATGATTTTATGGGAGCCGGAGGTGAGGCTGAAATATCCGAGGCGGATTTCGTCGATCGGCTTGCCACGTCTTCCGCCACGGGCCAGTGCTTCCATGCCCGATATCAGATCGCGATAGTAGTCGTCCGCTTGGATGATCGACCACCTATCCCGGGTATAGAGCCAGATATCGGCCAGATCGCGTCTCGCTCTTGGAGAAAGAATGTAAATGCCCGGTTTAGCGGCCATGGTTACGATGCAATTCAGCAAGAAACGCTTCTGGATCAAGT
Source organism: Neorhizobium sp. NCHU2750 (assembly GCF_003597675.1). Taxonomy (NCBI): domain Bacteria; kingdom Pseudomonadati; phylum Pseudomonadota; class Alphaproteobacteria; order Hyphomicrobiales; family Rhizobiaceae; genus Neorhizobium; species Neorhizobium sp. NCHU2750. Next base: position 3,598,114 of record NZ_CP030827.1, read on the forward strand.
GGCTGTGGCTCACCGGACGCCTCGCCCTCGTCGATGGCTGCCCGGATGGCCTCGATCGAGGCTTCCTCGCTCTCCATCAACAGCCGCAAGGCCTCCTCGATCACGTCGCTTTCGGAAGCATAGCGCCCGTCATCGACCTGCCTTTTCACGAAGGCCGTCATTTCCTCGTCCATGCTGATCGATAGGATCTCGCCCATCACGTCGCTCCGTTAAACTCCTCGTCATGTTGACGGGATATCGAAACCTACCATATCCGGCTGCACGCTTAAACCGCAGCCTCTGAAGAGGAGATCCGCCCCATGATCACCGGACACCCCGCCCTGAAAAAGCACAATGTCGCCGTTGTTACCGGCGCTGCCTCCGGCATAGGCCTTGCCGCCGCCAGGCAGTTTGCCCGTCTAGGACTTTGCGTCGTGCTGGCCGATCTTGAAGGTGATCGCCTCGTCGAGGCCGCACGCGAGGTCGCCGCACTTGCCGAGGATGGCGACCACGACGTCGTGGCGATCGGCACGGATGTGTCGAAACCAGAGGAGATTGCGGCACTGGAGCGCGCCGTCGTCCAGCGTTTCGGCCGTGTGCACGTGCTGATGAACAATGCCGGCATTCAGCCGGGCAGCAGCATTTTCGGCCCTCAGGCAAATTGGGAGAGCGTGCTGGCCGTCAACCTCATGGGCGTCGTCAATGGCAGCCGCACCTTCGGCCCGGCCATGATCGCCCATGGCGAGCCTGCATTGATCATCAATACCGGCTCCAAGCAAGGCATTACCACGCCTCCGGGAGACCCCGCCTACAATGTCTCCAAGGCCGGCGTAAAAGCCTTCACCGAGGCATTGCAGCACGAATTGCGCAATATCGAAGGCTGCAAGGTCTCGGCGCATCTGCTGATCCCCGGCTTCGTCTTCACGCCTCTTGCCGCAGGTGGCCGGACGGAAAAGCCCGCTGGCGCCTGGACCTCGGATCAAACCGCCGATTTCATGCTGAAAAGCCTTGAGCGCGGCGATTTCTACATCCTCTGCCCCGACAACGACGTCGACCGCGCCACCGACGAACGCCGCATGGCCTGGGCGATTGGCGATATCATCGAAAACAGGCCGCCGCTGTCGCGCTGGCATCCCGACTTCGCCGATGCATCAAGGAAATTCATCAGTGGCAGCTGATTGATTCATTTGGCTGGAGGCCGAAGGCCGGATAAACAGGCAGCCAGATTATCCGGCTTTTCGAGGTCCGCCATGGAATTTCTGCCGAGCCCCGCCGCCTTGCTTGCCTTCACGGCAGCCGGCCTGCTTCTGTCGATCACGCCGGGGCCGGACATGACCCTGTCGATCAACCGGGCCATCAGCGAAGGGCGCAGGCCAGCGCTGTTCGTGGTCTTCGGCACCAATATCGGCGTCGTCTGCCACACGCTTCTGGTCGCCTTCGGCATTTCGGCACTGATTACCGCGTCACCGACCGCCTTCTTCATCCTGAAGACCGGCGGTGCCGCCTATCTGCTCTGGCTGGCGATCCAGGCGATCCGTTTCGGCTCGAGCCTGTCGGTGGAGAAAGTCGAACGCCCGGCAACAAGCGCGCTTGCCAGCATGTCGCTCGGTTTCTGGGTCAATATCCTGAACCCGAAGATCATTATCTTCTTCATGACCTTCCTGCCGCAATTCGTCTCGGCGCAGGATCCGCATGTCACCGGCAAGCTGATCTTCTTCGGAATCTATTTCATCGCCATCGGCATGCCGCTCAACGTCATCGTCGTGCTCGCCGCCGACAGGCTCTCGGTCTGGCTGCAGGCCAATCCAAGGATCCTGCGCGGCATCGATTACACCTTTGCCGGCGTCTTCTCCGTCTTTGCCGCGAAGATCTTCTTCACCCAGGCGCGATGATTAGCGGGAGGAATGCTTCTTTTCGGCGTCACGGCGATCGTGACGCGTGACGTAGAGCATGATGCCGGCAATGATCAGCGCACCGACGGGCGCGATCATGAATGTCAGGAACTGCGCCAACTCATTTGTCATCTTCAAGGCCTTTCAAAATACGCCTCGCCACGAAATGTAATGCGACAGAGATGAAAACGCAAATCATGATGGTGGGCGCAATAACCGGCCATAATGGAGCCTGCGAGCTCGTTACTGTTATCGAAGGCGCCAGGGCGCCGACGACGAAAATCGCAATGGCGACCCCGTTAACATAGGTCGCCGTCAGTTTCGTCCTCTCGTTGCGGACGAGGTTTCCCATATCAATCGTCGTCTTCGCCGTGACCGGCGATCATCATCGCTTCGAAAGCAAGCCGCTCGGTCTTGCGCATGCGCTCCGATTCCGACTTGAGCTGCCCGCAGGCGGCAAGGATATCGCGGCCGCGCGGCGTGCGGATCGGCGATGCATAGCCGGCCTGGTTGATGAAGTCGGCGAATTTCTCGATCGTCGCCCAGTCCGAACACTGGTAGTTGGTACCCGGCCACGGGTTGAACGGGATGAGGTTGATCTTCGCCGGAATGCCCTTGAGCAGCTGCACCATCAGCTTGGCATCCTCCAGGCTGTCGTTGACATCCTTCAGCATCACATATTCGAAGGTGATGCGGCGGGCATTCGACAGGCTCGGATATTTGCGGCAGGCTTCGAGCAGCTCCTTCAGCGGGTATTTCTTGTTGATCGGAACCAGCATGTCACGCAGCTCGTCGCGCACAGCATGCAGCGAGATTGCCAGCATAACGCCGATTTCCTCGCCTGTGCGGTAGATTTCCGGCACCACGCCGGATGTCGACAGCGTCACGCGACGCTTCGACAAAGACAGGCCATCGCCATCGGTCGCGATCAGGAGCGCGGTCTTGACGCTATCGAAATTATAGAGCGGCTCACCCATGCCCATCATCACGATATTCGTGACCTTGCGCTCGCCGGTCGGCACGAAGGCGCCGGGCGGCGTGTCCGCGCCGGGGAAATCACCAAGCCGGTCGCGTGCCAGAAGCAGCTGCGAGAGAATTTCCTCCGCCGTCAGATTGCGCACCAGCTTCTGCGTGCCGGTGTGACAGAAGGAACAGGTCAGCGTGCAGCCGACTTGGCTCGATATGCACAGCGTCCCGCGGCCTTCCTCGGGAATATAGACGGTCTCGATCTCGACCGGGCGGCCGGCACCGCGCGAGGGAAAGCGCAGCAGCCATTTGCGGGTACCGTCATTGGAAATCTGCTCCTCGACGACTTCCGGCCGGGCGATGGTGAAATGCTCCTTCAGCATCTCGCGCATGTCCTTGGCGACATTGGTCATCTGATCGAAATCGGAGACGCCGCGGATATAGAGCCAGTGCCACAGCTGGTTGACGCGCATGCGCAACTGCTTTTCCGGCACGCCCTTCTCATGCAGCGCCTTTGCCATTTCAGGCCGCGTCAGGCCGATCAGCGACGGCTTGGTGCTGAAAAGATCGGGATTGGCGACCAGTGGCTTCTTGGCAATGGTGCCGGCATCGAGCGTCGCGGAAACCGACATGTCTTTCATCCTGTCCATAAGATGCCATGGCACCCGTCAAGGTGCATTGCCTGGCATGACTTTCCGTGAATTCCTGTAGGTTCGATCGTCGCCATCCGGCTTGAAAGCCCGGCGCAGAACCAGTGTTGCCGCGGCCTTTAGCATCAAATGGGCGTGACGTCACTACCGTTCAAGAAACCCCTGAAATGCAAAAAGGCCGGGCGAACCGGCCTTCCTTGAGATTTCCGATGCGGACATCGCTTATTTGCAGGTCTCGATCTGCTTCAGTGCCGCCGAAATGCCCTGCAGCGAATAGGTGTAGGATGTCTTGGTGCCACGACCGGACACGGCGCCGACGCTCATGTTGTGGCCGGTCTTCATCGCGTTCACGAGAGCCGGTTCTTCGGCAGCGTTTTCGACCCAGGCTGCCTTGTCCTTGGTGAACATGGTGAAGCTCTTGTTGTCGATCGTCACGATAACCTTGGAATTGGCCTGTAGCGGATATCCCACCATGGCCTGCGGCTCGTAGGACACGCTCTGGCCCGGACGCTGCGACACGATGAAGAAGATGTCGCCGTGGTCGACGCTGGCGGGCTCCTTGGTCGTCGGAACGGAAAGAACGTAGCAGACCGTACTGTTGCCGGACTTGTAGGAATAGGCGCCCCACGCCTTGAATTGCTGGATACGGGTCGGCGTCTGGGCCGAGGCGATGCCTGCGCTTACGAAAGTAAGAGCCAGGGCGAGTGCGACTGTGCGTACGGACATGGTTTCCTGCCGGGTTTGTTATACGTGACGCTTCAACGGTAGAGATTGCCGAAGCGGGCCATGATCTGGTTCATTTTGACTTAATTCTGGTTACCAATCCGTCAACGGCGCGGACCGCATGCGCGCCTGTGGATCAGTGTGCCGTGATCGAGACCTCCTGGAAATCGCGACGGCTGCGGTGCGGGCGACAACACGGTGGGATTGGAGCCAATGACACAAGGATTAGGGCAACAGTTTGTCCTCTTCCAAACTCCCGCAATGACATTAGAATGGCCACATAGATGCGAATCTAGGCTTTTAAATTTGCGTAGTTTGGATGCAGGTTGAGGACAGGGATTATTTTGCGCGCTTGACAAGGGCCGTAGCCGAAGAGCGCGATCAGGCTGCCTTTGGCGTGCTGTTCTATCACTTTGCGCCCCGCCTGAAATCCTGGCTCACCAGCCAGCGCATGCCTGTCGACGAGGCCGAGGAACTGGTCCAAGAGGTGATGACCGTCCTGTGGCACCGTGCCTCGCTCTACGATCCGAACAAATCCTCGCTTTCCACCTGGCTTTTTCGCATCGCACGAAACCGCCGCGTCGATGCTCAGCGGCGCGCCAGGGGCAAGGAAGCCTTCGGCGAACTGGAATGGATGATGATGGAGGCGCACACCAGCGACGCGCTGATCGAAGGTGAGGAACGTGACGCGCGGGTAAGGCTGGCACTCAGCCAGATCCCCGACGAGCAGATGAAACTGGTCCGCGCCGCTTTTTTTCTCGGCCAGACACACGCCGAGATCGCCGCAACCACTGGCCTGCCGCTCGGCACCGTCAAGTCCCGCATCCGGCTTGCCTTTCAGCATCTGCGCCGCAGCCTCGAGGACAACGGCTCCAATTAGGGCACATCCTAAGACAAGCGATGATCAGGCGGGCTTGGCAGCACCGCCAAGATCGGGCTCGTCGGCAAGTGCGCTGTCGGCGGCCTCATAGTGACGGTCCGCGATATGGCCCTGGATCATCCGCAGGGCCGCCGCGAGAACGGCGACATCGTCGGTAAAGCCGATCACCGCAAACATGTCTGGGATGACGTCGAAGGGGAGGACGAAATAGGCAAGTGCGGCAAGCAACACGCCGCGCACCCGCATTGGCGTCATCGGATCGACCGCGCAATAATAGGCGGCGATCAGATCGCGGCCCATCGGTATGTATTTGACGGCTTTCTTCAGCGTCGGCCAGAATCTGGCCCGCACCTGCTTTTCGCGACGCGTCTGCGTGTCCTCGTCGCCGGGCAACAGGATCTCACCGATCTTCACATCGTCCATTCGGCACTCCGTCGTGTTAACCGGCCCAATATGGCGACGAAGCAAGGCATTTCAAAGATGGCGCAGCCACGCCTCGTCCATGATCGCGGCAAGCTTGAAATCCCGATCGGTCAGCTGCTTCTTGGCATGGGTGGTCAGTTTCACATCCACGCGAGAATAGCTGTTGCTCCAGTCGGGATGATGATCGAGCCGCTCTGCCGCCATGGCGCATTCCGTCATGAAGCCGAAAGCACGGGCGAAGGAGGGAAATTTGAAAGATTTGCGGATGGCAGCGCCATCGGCCGAAAGCTCCCAGCCATCAAGGTCAGCCAAGGCCTTGGCCGCCGTCTCGGCGTCGAACAACTCATAGGGCATTGGACTGGCTTCTTCAGAAATAGGTTCTTGCCGTTTCCAGATCGCCGTATTCGTATCCGCCGCTTTCTTCCCTCAGAGAGAATATCTCTTCTGTGACATACGGCCCGCCTCCGACGGATTCCTTCGACGACATAAGCACGAAGCGCGACACGGTGAAAGGTGCGGTATGGAAATTGCCGCGCCCGGAAAGATAGTGAACCACATCGTCAAGGCGGCAATTCTTCAGCCGCGCCAGCGTCACATGCGGCATGAACTTGCGCGGATCCGGCGGCAGGCCGATCCGCTGCTGGCATATCCGCTCGATCTCGCCCTGAAGCGCCAGAAGCTCGGGCGATACCGACACGCCAGCCCAGACCGAATGCGGCTTCTTCGACCCGAAGGATCCGATGCCTGTCAGCTGCGCCTGGAATTCCGGACGGTCGATCCGGTCCAGCCGGTCGACGATCTCGTCGGCCGTGCGGTTGTCGACGTCACCGATGAAGCGGAGCGTGATGTGGTAATTCTCGACGTCGATCCAGCGCGCGCCCGGTATTCCGCCCCTCAGGAGCGACAGGGACATGGCAACATTGCGCGGAACTTCGAGGGCGGTGAAAAGTCTCGGCATAAGCGAACCTCCTCGAATCTCTTGCGAATATCAACAGCGGACCACGCATTGCCGTTCCGCGCAAGTTGTTATTTTGCAGCAGAACGGATCTCCCCGAGAAATGTCTCAACCACGGCGAGGGAATGTTGCACCATGACGGCCACCCCTTTGGCGTTCGGATGCATGCCGTCTTCTAGCTGCATGCCCTTCACGGTCACCACGCCATCCAGAAAGAAAGGATAGAGCGGCACGCCGTATTTCTCGGCGAGGTTCTTGTAGATGGGGTTGAATTTCTCGGCATAGTCTCCGCCCATGTTGGGCGGCGCGAGTATGCCGACAAGCAGGACAGGAATGCCGCGCGCCTTCAGCCGGGCGAGCATCGCATCGAGGTTCTTCTCCGACTGTTCCGGCGCAATGCCGCGCAGCGCGTCATTGGCGCCGAGTTCGAGGATAACCCCATCCGTACCGTCCGGCACCGACCAGTCGATGCGCGACAGGCCACCCGATGTCGTATCGCCGGAAACGCCAGCATTGGTAATCGCGACATTCTCCCCCTTGGCCTTCAAGGCTGCCTCGAGCTGGGCGGTGTAGGATTCCGTCGGCGCCAGCTGGTAGCCGGCCATCAGGCTGTCGCCGAAGCCAACCAGATTGAGCGCCTTTTCCTGGGCTTTTGCCGGAATGGCAATGCCCGCAAGAGAGAGCATGACGATGAATTGAAGGAGGCTTGCTTTAAAACTCACCCTGCGTCTCCTAGATTTCCTGGGCACGACCGCGCTGCAGCAAGGCCGCGCGCAACATGGATATAGGGTTATTCGTTTTGACTGAAACCATTATCACGCTCAAAAATGCCGATCTGACCCTCGGAAACGCAGCCGCTTCCGTCCATGTGCTCAAGGGCATAGACCTGTCCATCAACAAGGGAGAGGCCGTAGGTATCATCGGTCCGTCCGGCTCCGGCAAGTCCACGCTGCTGATGGTGCTTGCCGGGCTCGAAAGGCTCGACAGCGGCGAGATCGTCATCGATGGCGCCCCGCTCCACACATTTTCCGAGGATGTGCTGGCTGAATTCCGCGGCCGCAATATCGGCATCGTCTTCCAGTCCTTCCACCTCATCGCCAACATGACGGCGCTCGAAAACGTCGCCGTTCCGCTGGAACTGGCAGGCAATAGAAACGCCTTCGACATCGCCCGGCGAGAACTGACGGCTGTTGGCCTCGGCGAGCGTCTCAATCACTATCCGGGCCAGCTCTCCGGCGGCGAGCAGCAGCGTGTCGCAATCGCCCGCGCACTCGCCCCCTCTCCCGCTCTTTTGATTGCCGACGAACCGACCGGCAATCTCGACACCGAGACCGGCCGCCAGATCGCCGACCTGCTTTTCGCCAAGCAGGCCGAGCGTGGCATGACCCTGCTTCTCGTCACCCACGACAATTCACTGGCTGCCCGCTGCTCGCGCCAAATCCGTGTCCGCTCCGGCCAGATCGTCGAGGACAGTGCCGCCCGCACCCCTGGCCAGGCAGTATCCGCATGAACGGCGCCGCGGCCCGCCTGTCGATCGCCTTCCGCCTGGCCCTGCGTGAAATGCGCGGCGGGCTTTCCGGCTTCTACATCTTCCTCGCCTGTATAGCGCTTGGCACCGGCGCGATCGCGACCGTCAAATCGGTGGCAAACGCCATTACCGGTGCGATTGCCAATCAGGGCCAGTCGCTGCTGGCCGGCGATATCCGCTTCGAACTGAGAAACCGTGAGGCCAACGACAAGGAGCGCGCCTTCCTCGATAGCCTGGGCAAGGTCAGCGTCTCGACTGGCCTCCGCTCGATGGCGAGAAAGCCCGACGGCTCCGGCCAGGCGCTTGTCGAGGTCAAGGGCGTCGACGACCTCTATCCGCTCTATGGCACCGTTGCGACCACCCCGTCCGAGCCGCTCGAAAAGCTACTGGCGAAGGATGGCGATGCCTATGGCGCGTTGGCGGCTCCATTGCTTCTCGACCGGCTGGGGCTGGCCGTCGGCGACGAGATCCTGCTCGGCAACACCCGGCTTGTCCTGCGCGGCACGGTTGACACCGAACCGGACGCATTGTCGGACGGCTTCGGCTTCGCCCCGCGGCTGATGGTCAGCCGGGATGCCCTGCAGGCGTCCGGCCTGGTCACCATCGGTAGTCTGGTCGAACATGCCTACAAGGTGAAGCTCTCGAACCCGGCAACCCGAACAGCGCTTGCCGCACGCGCCAACAAGGAATTTCCCGATGCGGGCTGGTCCGTCCGCACCAGTGACCGCGCTGCCCCCTCGCTTTCCGAAAATGTCGAGCGCTTCTCGCAGTTCCTCACCCTTGTCGGCCTGACGGCGCTTATCGTCGGTGGCGTCGGCATTGCCAATGCCGTGCGCGCCTTCCTCGATGCCAAGCGCACCACCATTGCCACATTTAAATGCCTGGGCGCCCCCGCCTCGGTCGTCACTCTGATCTATCTCATCCAGATCATGCTGCTGGCGGCGATCGGCATCGTCATCGGCCTTGTTATCGGCGCGATCTCTCCCTTCATAGCCTTCCACTATCTGCAGGGCGTTCTTCCGGTCCCCGCGGGTGGCGCGCTCTATCCGTCAGCACTCGCCGTTGCCGCCGCCTTCGGCATCGTCGTCACCTTCGCCTTCGCCATATTGCCGCTTGGCCATGCGCGCGAAGTGCCGGCAACTGCCCTTTTCCGCGAACAGGGTTTCGAGGCCCGGCGCCTGCCCTCCTGGCCCTATCTGCTTGCGGCCGGTGTGGCACTTGCAGTCCTCGCAGCCCTGGCCATCGTCTGGGCCGAAGACCGTTTCGTCGCCTCGGTCTTCCTCGTTTCGGTGGCCGGAGCATTCCTGCTGTTGCGCGTGGTGGCAGCCGGCATTGCAGCGCTCGCCCGCAGAAGCCCGCGGGTAAACTCCCCCGCACTCAGGCTTGCGATCGGCAATATCCATCGACCCGGCGCGCTGACACCTTCCGTCGTCCTGTCGCTCGGCCTCGGCCTCGCCCTTTTGGTGACGCTGGCGCTCATCGACGGCAATATGCGCAGCCAACTCACCGGCCGCATTGCCGAACAGGCCCCGAACTTCTTCTTCGTCGATATCCAGGGCTCCGAGCGGCAGGGCTTTGTCGATCTGTTGAAGAAACAGGTGCCCGATGGCAGCATCACCGAGGTGCCGATGCTGCGCGGCCGCATCACCCGCTTCAACGACAAGGACGTCAGCCAGATGACCGTGCCGCCCGCCGGTCGATGGGTGCTTCGCGGCGATCGCGGCATAACCTATGACGACAATCTGCCGAAGAATTCATCGCTCACCGAGGGCCAATGGTGGCCGGCCGACTATTCCGGCGAGCCGCTCGTATCCTTCTCCGCACAGGAAGCCGGCGAACTCGGCCTGAAACTCGGCGACACCGTTACCGTCAACGTGCTCGGCCGCAACATCACGGCAAAGATCGCCAATTTCCGCAATGTCGAATGGCGCAATCTGTCGATCAACTTCGTCATGGTCTTTTCGCCCAACACCTTCCGCGGCGCCCCGCATGCGTGGCTCGCGACGCTGACGGAACCGTCGGCGACCGCCGCCCAGGAAGCCGCGATCCTGAAATCCGTCACCGACGCCTATCCGACGATCACCAGCGTCAGGGTCAAGGACGCGATCGATATGATCGACCAGTTGCTCGGCCAGCTGGCAACCGCCATCCGCGCCGCCGCAGCCGTGGCCCTCATCGCATCGGTTCTGGTTCTCGCCGGTGCGCTTGCCGCCGGCAACCGTGCCAGGACCCATGACGCCGTGGTGCTGAAGACGCTCGGCGGCACGCGGACCATGCTGATGCGGGCCTTCGGCTACGAATATTTGATCCTCGGCGGTGCGACAGCCGTCTTTGCCCTGCTGGCGGGCAGCATTTCCGCCTGGTTCGTCGTCACCCGCATCATGCACATGCCCTCGGCTTTCCTGCCCGATGTGGCCGTGATCACCCTTGTTCTATCGCTCGTTTTGACCGTCGGCATCGGCCTGATCGGCACCTGGCGGGTGCTGGGACAGAAAGCGGCACCAGTCCTGCGGGAACTCTGATAAATCATTGGTTGTATTATTGTCGTATTATCGATCAAATTCTCGTCATAAAGTCCCATAGGTTGCCGGATGACGCCCGTTCACGATGTTTTTCATACGACTCACCCCTTGTATGTAAGGCGATCTCGCATCATATTCTTTGGCAGGCTTGCTGAAGCTCCGCAGCGGCGCCCGGGTCTGAAAAGGGGGCCCGACACCGTGAGTAATTCCGGAGCTTAAAGAGGAAACAATGGCTGACTTCAACAACTACCAGAACCGAATGGCGCAGTCCCGCGCACAGTCGGGTGCGATGATCGATCAGGGCCTTCGCGCCTATATGCTGAAGGTCTACAACCTGATGGCGCTCGGTCTGGCAATCACCGGTCTGGCAGCTTACGGCACCTATGCTTTCGCGGTTTCCAACCCGGCTGTTGCACAAGCGCTTTATGGCGGCCCGCTCAAGTGGGTGATCATGCTCGCCCCCGTCGCGCTGGTCTTCTTCCTGAGCTTCCGCATCAATTCGATGAGCGTATCTGCAGCGCAGATGACCTTCTGGGTCTATGCCGCTTTGATGGGCCTGTCGCTGTCGTCGATCTTCCTGGTCTTCACCGGCCAGAGCATCGTACAGACGTTCTTCGTCACCGCAGCTTCGTTCGGCGCGCTGTCGCTTTACGGCTATACGACGAAGAAGAGCCTGTCGGGCTTCGGATCGTTCCTGATCATGGGCCTGTTCGGCCTGATCATCGCCTCGATCGTCAACATCTTCCTGCAGTCTTCTGCAATGGGCTTCGCCATCTCCGTGATCGGCGTGCTGATCTTCGCAGGCCTCACCGCCTACGACACCCAGAAGATCAAGGAAATGTACTGGGAAGGCAACGACTCCACCGCGACCGGCCGCATGGCCATCATGGGTGCGCTGACCCTCTACCTCGACTTCATCAACCTCTTCACCTTCCTGCTGCAGTTCCTCGGCAACCGCAACAACTAAAGCGAAGTGTGATCATTACGGAAAAGGCGGCTCTCGGGCCGCCTTTTTTGTTGCCCACTCATCGGCACCGGCTTGTGACGCTCTGCGTTCCAATAGACGCATAGGCAGGCGCTCCATCTCTGTGAATTTGCGCCACAGGCTTTCCGAAAAGCGATTGCGATTTGCGGGCCCATGCTGTAGCCTCTGGCGAAATCACGCACGTTCACGATTGCACCAGTTGCCGACATGACATTTTCTATCCGTAACGCTACAAGCGCCGACCTTCCGGCAATCACCGAGATCTATCGCGACAGCGTGCTGAACGGCACCGCAAGCTACGAGATCACCCCGCCGGACCTCGACGAGATGACCGGCCGGCATGCGGGTATTGTCGACAAGGGTTATCCCTATATCACAGCCGAGGGCGCGGACGGCACGCTGCTGGGCTATGCCTATGCATCGGCATTCCGCACCCGCCCTGCCTATCGCTGGCTGGTGGAGGATTCGATCTATCTTGCCCCCGCCGCCCGCGGACAGGGGATCGGCAAGGCACTCCTGAAGGAACTGCTTTTCCGCTGCGAGGCGCTCGGTTTTCGCCAGATGGTCGCCGTCATCGGCGGCGCAAGCCCGGCATCGGTTGCCGTCCACGCGAGCCTCGGCTTCGAACTGACCGGCACATTGAAGGGCACCGGCTTCAAGCACGGCAAATGGCTGGATACCGTGCTGATGCAGATCGCGCTTGGCGAGGGCAAGGAGACGGACCCGGATCTGGCGGCTTATCCGGGGAACCTGTTTGTCGGCTGACGCACGCCGCGCGCGGCACCGGTATGAAGGCCCGCATCCCGCCTGACGGCAAGATGAGGTCGGCCCTTCAGTCCACCAGCTTCAACGCCTTGTCGAACACCTTAAGTACCTGCTGCAGCTCATGGCCACGCTTGAGGATCAGCCCGTTCGTATTGATCACGGCATAGGCGCCCTGCTTGGCGGCAAGCTTCGGGTTCTTTTCGATGCGGAAAAGCGGCATTTCTCCGGATCGCTTGAAGATGGAAAACACCGCGCGATCCTTCAGGTGATCGATCGCATAATCCTTCCACTCTCCCTCGCCGACCATGCGGCCATAGATCCAGAGGATGGCGTCGAGTTCTCGTCGGTGAAAGGTCACGGGGATGGGATCGCGGCTTTGTCGATATTCGCTGAGGCTGACGACGACGGTGGGATCCTGCGGCTTAGCGCCTGCTGGCAAATCGGGCTGATCAGCCATCAAAGCTCCAATCGTTATATATCTTTGCCATGACAGTGTGCCCCAGCCGCACAAAAATGCAAGCCCGCTTGGGCATCGGCGCTCTCCGCTGCTGTGACCATGGCGATTTTTTCCTCTGCCCAAATTCGGACAAAACAGCGCCCAAATCGGCAGCCATTGTGCAGATGTTGGTTGGCGCGATTTAGCGCCATTGGCCCGGTTCGGTGCATTGACCCTTACCCCCAGCCCCCCAATGTTTCCGGGCCGGGCCATCCACCAACGATTTCCCGAAAATCCAGAATGCCAGCGCAATGCGCACCATCGCCGCCACAAGCAGTCAGCTTGTGCGCGATCGTTGGGCATCCGTGATTGTCCAGACGATCCTGCCTTATTTGGCGAAAGCGGTCACCGCCTCGGAGCAGGCATGCTCATGAATAGGGAGTTCAGTGTAAGGACGCATCAGGGCGATTGCGGCGCGCCCTGGTCCTTCTTGCGCCCGGCCATCAGCACTGTGGCTCCGATAATGGCTGCCGGTTCGCCGCCGGGCCCGGACGTCTGCAAGAGAACGGCACAGCCATCCTTCTTGTTCGTCCCGAATGCCTTGCCCGGCAAGGTGAGCGTCATCTTCTTGCCGTTCCACATGCCGACCGACTGCACGTCATAGACGCTGTGCCAGTAATCCATGTTCTTGCCGCTGTTTTCGCCCTTCGTCACGTCAACCTGCTGGTGCTTGGTGAAATAGGCGACAACGACATCGGCCTGTCCCTGGCCCTCGCCGATATTGATGTCTATCTCGTCGCCGCGCATTGCCGCCGTCACCGGCACGGTCAGGCCGTGACCAGCCTTTTCAAGCCCGTCGACCTTGCCGTTGATCGCGGAGAGATCCGTACCCTTCACATGCTCGCGGCCATTGATGATCGCCTGCGGTGTGTAGACGCCGGTTCTGCCCAGCGTCTTGGCATAGCCATATTGACGCTCGGTATTTTCCTTGGAGCTGAGAGTATCGGGCCAGCCGAGATAGTTCCAATAATCGACATGGTAGGAGAGAACGACCAGATCGCCCTGAGCAACAAGCTCGCCCAGCGCGTTGTCGGCCGGCGGACAGGATGCGCAGCCCTGAGAGGTAAAGAGTTCGACCACGCCCTTTGGCGCCCGCACTTCCTCCGCCATCGCCGCACCGCAAAACAGCAGGCTCGCAAGGACGACCAGAGCGCGAAAATGGAACGGCATATGTATCGAACCTCTATTTGTCAGGGCAACCGCGAAAATGCGACTACTCTCGGCAATCGAGAAGGGCTGTCGGGTTGGCGGAAAGTAACCATCCACAATTTCAAGAGAAAGTCACGATGGGGTGAAAACGAAAACGTGACCAATAATCGCTTTCTAGTTGAAAGAAAGGACTTTCAACAAACCGTCTACAGGACCTGCATCAGGCCCTGGACGAGATAGACCGCGCCGACGCCTGTTACAACCCAGCGGGTCCATGCGCGAAAATTGGCATCCGTCATCTTCTGCAGGATGCCGTTGCCCGCCAGCGCCCCGAGGATCGCGATCGGTGCCGCGGCCAGCACTGCGATCTGGTCGGTCGTCGGCAGCTTCATCGCCGCATCCCAGTAGAATGCAATCTTGGCGAGATGCGACAGGGTCTGGATCGAGGCCTTGGTAGCGATAACCTTGCGCCGGTCCATCTGGGTGCGGATGAAGAAGATATCGATCGTAGGACCGGCCACACCGACGCTGATATTGAGAAAGCCAGACAGCAGACCGGCAATCAGCGCGTGGGAGGGACGCGATGCGTCGAGCTGCAGCCGCTTGACCGGCAGCCAGACGAGGATCGGCATCAGCCCGATACCGATCAAAACCACGATCAGGCTCGGCGTATAGTCGATGGCAAAAAGCACGGCCGCCGAAACGCCGACACCGATGCACAGGACGCCAAGGATCCGCCAGTCGATATAGGCCCGCGAAAACCAGGCACGCGACCCGTTCGACGTGATCTGGATAACCCCCTGGATCGCGATCGCAGTCCCGACCGGATAGAAAAACAGCAGCAGCCAGAGCAGGATCAGCCCGCCTGCCATTCCGAAAATACCTGAAAGAAGAGACGTCAGGAAAACGGCGACAGCCATTCCGAGGAAAATGATGGGGGACAATGGAGGAATGCCTGCAGGAATTTTACAAATGGAATTTTGTTCAGGGAGACCTGATAAAAACCACCCGCCGGATTTCCCGGCGGGTGGCATAAATCGTTAGGCAGCCAGATCGCGAAGAACCGTCTGCAGAATGCCGCCATTGTTCATGTAGATGACTTCATCGAGCGTATCGATGCGGCAGAGGATGTTGATCTCCTTCACCGTGCCATCGCCATAGGTGATCTTGGCAGTCTTCCATTCGCGCGGCTTGATGTCGCCTTCCAGGCCTTCGATGGTGACGGTCTCGTCGCCCTTGAGATCGAGCGAGGCCCAGGTCGTGCCTTCCTCGAAGACGAAGGGAACGACGCCCATACCGACCAGGTTCGACCGATGGATTCGCTCGAAGGACTGGGCGATCACAGCTTTGACGCCCAGGAGATTGGTGCCCTTAGCAGCCCAGTCACGCGACGAACCGTTGCCGTATTCGACACCGGCGAAGATGACGAGAGGCGTGCCCTCTTCCTTGTACTTCATCGCCGCATCGTAGATCGACATCTCTTCCTTCGACGGATAGTGGATGGTGTAGCCACCTTCCTTGCCGTTCGGGCCGAGCATGTGGTTGCGGATGCGGATATTGGCGAAGGTGCCGCGCATCATCACTTCATGGTTGCCGCGGCGCGTGCCGTACTGGTTGAAGTCGGCAACGGCAACGCCATGCTCGGTGAGATAGGCACCGGCCGGAGAAGCTGCCTTGATCGAACCGGCCGGAGAAATATGGTCGGTGGTGATCTTGTCGCCGAACAGGCCAAGCACGCGGGCACCCTTGATGTCCTTGATGCCGGAGCCCTTTTTACCCATGCCGACGAAATAGGGCGGGTTCTGCACATAGGTCGACTGGTCGTCCCATGCATAGGTCTCACCGTCCGGGATCTGCACGGCCTGCCAGTTCGCATCGCCCTTGAAGACGTCTGCATACTTGGTTTCGAACAGTTCGCGGGTGACGTATTTCTGGATGAACTCCTGCACTTCGGCAGAGGTTGGCCAGACGTCCTTGAGGAAGACGGGGTTGCCGTCGCGATCCTCGCCGAGCGGCTCGGTGGTCAGGTCCTTCTGCACCGTGCCGGCCAGAGCATAGGCAACCACGAGCGGCGGCGACGCCAGGTAGTTAGCCTGCACGTCCGGCGAGATACGGCCTTCGAAGTTGCGGTTGCCGGACAGAACGCCCGAAACGATCAGGCCCTTGTCGTTGATCGTCTTCGAGATCGGCGCCGGCAGCGGACCGGAATTTCCGATGCAGGTCGTGCAGCCGAAACCGACGAGGTTGAAGCCCAGTGCATCGAGATCCTTCTGCAGGCCCGACTTGTCGAGATATTCGGCAACGACCTGGCTTCCCGGTGCAAGCGAAGTCTTGACCCAGGGAGCCGTCTTCAGGCCCTTGGCGACGGCGTTGCGGGCCAGAAGGCCGGCAGCGATCAGCACGCTCGGGTTGGACGTGTTGGTGCACGACGTGATGGCGGCAATCGCCACGTCGCCATGGCCGAGATCGAAGTCGGTGCCTTCGACTGCATAGCGGTTGGAAAGCTGGTCGGGCTTCTTGTATTCGCCGGCGAGCGAAGTGGCAAAACCGGATGCGATGTTTTCCAGCGGGATACGGCCTTCCGGACGCTTCGGGCCGGCCATCGACGGCACGACGTCGTTGAGATCCAGTTCAAGCGTATCGGTGAACACGAGGTCGGAACCGTCATTGTCGCGCCACATGCCCTGCGCCTTCGAATAGGCTTCCACGAGCGCGATGCGCTCCTTGGTGCGGCCGGACATGTTGAGATAGTTGACGGTTTCGGCATCGACCGGGAAGAAGCCGCAGGTCGCGCCGTATTCCGGGCCCATATTGCCGATCGTCGCACGGTCTGCGACCGGCATGTTGTCCATGCCCGGGCCGAAGAATTCGACGAACTTGGACACGACGCCCTTCTTGCGCAGCATCTGCACGACGGTGAGAACGAGGTCGGTCGCAGTGACGCCTTCCTTCAGCTTGCCGGTCAGCTTGAAGCCGATGACCTCAGGCAGAAGCATGGAAACGGGCTGGCCGAGCATCGAGGCTTCCGCTTCGATCCCGCCGACACCCCAGCCCAGGACGCCGAGACCGTTGATCATCGTCGTATGGCTGTCGGTACCGACGCAGGTATCCGGATAAGCGGTGGTTTCGCCGTCTTCCTCGTTGGTCCAGACCGTCTGGCCGAGATATTCGAAATTCACCTGGTGGCAGATGCCCGTACCGGGCGGAACCACGCGAAAGTTCTTGAATGCCTGCTGGCCCCACTTGAGGAAGCGGTAGCGCTCGCCATTACGCTGGTACTCCAGCTCCACGTTGCGGGCAAAGGCAGTGGGCGTGCCGAATTCGTCGACGATGACCGAGTGGTCGATGACGAGGTCGACGGGAACGAGCGGATTGATCTTTTCCGGATCGCCGCCGAGCGACTTGATGCCGTCACGCATGGCGGCAAGGTCGACGACGGCAGGAACGCCGGTAAAGTCCTGCATCAGCACACGGGCCGGGCGATAGGCGATTTCCGCCTCGGTCAGACCCTTGTTGTTCAGCCATTCGGCCACCGACAGGATCTGCTCCTTGGTGACGGACTGGCCGTCTTCGAAACGCAGCAGATTTTCGAGCAGAACCTTCATCGAGAAAGGCAGCTTGGAAACGCCCGTAAGGCCGTTCGCTTCGGCCTTCGGAAGGCTGTAATAGACATAGTCCTTACCGCCTACGGTAAGGACGGAACGACATTGAAAGCTATCGATAGATTTGGTCACGGATTAGAACCCCGCTGATATCAAGAGCCAACACGCGCGTGCGGACACCTATGCATTCAGAAATGCACGATAGGATGCGGGTGCGACCATTTCCGCTGTCCGCACGAGAAGATTTTCATCTTCAGGTCCGGCGCTAGGTGGAAGTCACGCCGGCCGCTGGCGTGGTTGCCATCTATATAGATAGTTTCTAAGAAGCCTTCCAGACACTTTGTCGCAGGTCACGAAAGATTTTTTGCGACTAGATGATTGAAAACTTAAACAAGGTCCAAACGATGCGACTGACGGCCGAAGGTTTGAGCGCCAGGCGCGGTGAAGACCTGATTTTCAAGGATATTTCCTTCGTGCTGGACGGTGGCGAGAGCCTCGTTCTGACCGGCCGCAACGGTTCGGGAAAGTCGACGCTGCTGCGCACCGTGGCGGGATTGCTGCAGCCGGAGGAAGGTCGCGTCACCTGGACGTCGGACGGCGCCGATCCGGACATGCGTGCCGCCGAGGCATGCCATTATCTCGGCCACCGCAACGCCATGAAGGCCGAACTTTCGGTGTTTGAAAACCTCTCCTTCTGGCAGGATTTCCTCGGCAATTTCCGCGGCGGCGAGGGCCTGACCATCGGCGAGGCGGCCGAGCATGTGGGGCTCAGCGAGATCACCCACCTGCCCTTCGGCTATCTCTCCGCCGGTCAGCAGCGTCGCATGGCCTTCGCCAAGCTTCTCGTCGCATGGCGCCCGGTCTGGATCCTCGACGAACCGACGGCGGCCCTTGATGTCAGTGCCGAAGAAGTGTTCACCACCCTGATCAAGCACCACCTCTCCACCGGCGGCATCGTGCTCGCCGCCACCCACCAGCCACTCGGCCTGGAGGACGCCAAGCAGTTGAAGATGACCGGCTTCGCCGGTGTGATGGAGGATGTGTGGTGATGGCTGATCGTACCAACACCCCCTCTGGCCTGCCGGCCATCTCCCCCACAAGGGGGGAGAGGACTCGAGGCGACCGCCGGCTTCAATTGATTCTCGATGATGCGGCCGGGTTAAGCCCTCCCCCTTGTGGGGGTCCGAAGGACAGGTTGAGACACCAGTCTCAACCCTGGCATGGTTGGGAGGGGTCTTCGCCAAAGGTGGAAGGTGCGCATCCATGACAGCCCTCCTCCTCCGCGACCTGAAACTTTCGGTGCGTGCCGGCGGTGGCGCATTGATCGGCGTGCTGTTCTTCCTGACGGTCGTCGCCGTCATTCCCTTCGGCGTCGGCCCGGACCTCAACCTTCTGTCGCGCATCGGCCCGGCCATCGTCTGGATCGGAGCCCTGCTCTCGGCCTTGCTCGGCCTCGACCGCATGTTCCAGACCGATCGGGAGGATGGTTCGCTCGATCTGCTGCTGATGCAGGAACACCCGCTGGTACTGACCGTACTGGTCAAATGCCTCGCCCACTGGCTGGGCAACGGCCTGCCTCTGGTCATCGCCTCGCCGCTTCTTGGCCTGTTCATGAACATGAGCGAGGTCGCGATCGGTGCCACCATGCTGACGCTTCTCGTCGGCACGCCGGCTTTGACCTTCATCGGCGCAGTCGGCGCCGCCGTTGCCGTCGCCCTTCCCCGTGGCGGCCTGCTTGTCTCGATCCTCGTCCTGCCGCTGGCAATTCCCGTCCTGATCTTCGGTGTCAGCGCGTCTTACGCGGCGGTCGAAGATCCCGCCCCCTTCATGCCGCCTTTTCTGATATTGGTGGCCATCACGATGTTTTTTGCGGTGATCGGTCCAATCGGCGCGGCACTCGCTTTGCGAAACACGGCCGATTGATTAGAATCATTCTCGAAAACGCGCTATCCGGTTAGAAAGTACCATGCCAGAAAGTATCGCCATCACGAAATTCTCCGACCTCGCGAACCCGACGCGGTTCCTGAGCCTGGCGGCGCGCCTCCTGCCCTGGATGGCCGCGGTGACAGCGATCCTTTTTGCGGTCGGCCTCTACCTCAGCTTCACCACCGAAGGTGATTACCAGCAGGGGATGACGGTGCGGATCATGTATATCCACGTGCCGGCCGCCTGGCTGTCGATGATGTGCTACACGGTCATGGCCGTCTCGGCGATCGGCACGCTCGTCTGGCGCCACCCGCTGGCCGACGTTTCCCACAAGTCCGCCGCTCCGATCGGCGCGGCCTTTACTCTGATCGCGCTTGCCACCGGTTCGCTCTGGGGCAAGCCGATGTGGGGCACATGGTGGGTCTGGGATGCGCGATTGACTTCGGTTTTCGTGCTGTTCCTGATGTATCTCGGTCTGATCGCACTCAACCGGGCCTTCGACGACCCCGGCCGTGCGGCCCGCGTCTCCTCGGTCCTAATCCTCATCGGCTTCGTCAACATCCCGATCATCAAGTTCTCGGTCGACTGGTGGAACACGCTGCATCAGCCGGCCAGCATCATTCGCATGGGTGGCCCGACGATCGACAAGGAATTCCTCTGGCCGCTGCTCATCATGGCGCTTGCCTCGACGCTGTTGTTCTTCACCCTTCATATCGCGGCGATGCGAAACGAGATCTGGCGCCGTCGCGTCACCGCCCAGCGCCGTCTGGCCGCCCGCATGGCCGGTCGCAAGGCCGCGAAGGAGGCGTAACATGACCCATGCTTTCTATATCGACACCGCCTATGCAGTCGCGGGCGTCATCACGCTCTGTCTGATTGCCTGGGTCTGGCTCGATGGTCGCGCCCGGCAGAAAGAGCTGGCCGAACTGGAAGCCTCCGGCATCCGTCGCCGCTCGGCCCGACCCGCGGCCCCGTCCGAAACCGGAGGACAGGCATGAGCGCGCAAACCGAAGACGCCAATCTCAAGCCGACCCGCAACCGCGCCCGCTATGCGCTGGCGCTCATACCGCTCCTGGTATTCGCGGGCTTTGCCGCTATCGCCGGCAAGATGCTCTACGATCAGGATGTCAACGGCCTCGACGCCTCGGCCATCCCGTCGGCCCTGATCGGCAAGACCGCGCCGTCGCTCGCGCTACCGCCGCTGGAAGGCTCCAACCTGCCGGCGCTGACGGATTCGGCGATCAAGGGCAAGCTGACGCTGGTCAATGTCTTCGCCTCCTGGTGCATTCCCTGCCGCCAGGAACATCCGGTTCTGAAGCAGCTCGCCACCGATAGCCGGCTCAATATCGTCGGCATCAACTACAAGGATCGCAGCGACAATGCCCTGCGCTTCCTGGGTGAACTCGGAAACCCCTATAAGGCCGTTGGTGTCGATCCGAACGGCAAGGCCGCCATCGACTGGGGCGTCTACGGTATTCCGGAAAGCTATCTCGTCGGCCCCGACGGCACGATCCTCTACAAGAAGGTTGGCCCGTTCGACGATCGCAGCCTGACCGAGGAACTTCTTCCCGCAATCGAGAAAGCTTCGGGCGAAAAAACGTCAGACGCAGCCAAGAGCTGACCGGATGTAAATCAGGACACGATCCTGAGCGGCGGCGGACCTTCCGGCGGACGCTGCCCCTCGATGATCACCCGGTTGCGGCCGGAATTCTTGGCAATATAGAGACAGGCATCCGCCCGGCTGATGGCATCGTGCACGGAATGATCGCCCGGTGCTGTCATCGAGACGCCGAAACTGGCGCTGAAAGTCTCCTCGATCCCGTGCTGCTGCCAGCCCATTGCCAGAAAAGCCATCCTGGCCTGCTCGGCCATCCGCGCAGCCTCGGCCTGGCTGATACCCGGCAGGAAGGCAACGAACTCCTCCCCGCCGAAACGGGCCAGCGCCGCGCCCGCAAGATTGGCACGCAGCGTCTGCGCAAAGCCGATGATTACGTGGTCTCCAGCGGCATGGCCGAAGCGATCGTTCACCTGCTTGAAATGATCGATATCACCGACGACGACCGCGCCGGCCGGAAAAGCACCGCCACCTGCGGTCGGCACCGCCTGCTCGAAGCCGCGCCGGTTGAACAGATCCGTCAGCGGATCATGCTCCGCCGCACGTCGATGGCCGGTGATCACGTCCGACATCACGGATCCCAGCACGGTCAAAGCCATGACGAAACCGATCACGCTCGCGCCCACCTGCATGAAGAAGGCATAGCCGGACGACAGGAACTGGTCGAGCGAGGCATAATCATCCGCCGAGGTGAAGGCGAGCAAGGCCGTAACGCGAACGGCCGTCTCAAGGACCACCAGCGCCGCCATGCCGACCAGCAGCCGGTCGATCACATGCCTTGCATGCCGCCACACAGCCGCAACGGAAAAGGCCAAAAGCACAGCCAGCGATCCGTCGCCAAGCGCAAGCTGCGACCGCAGATCCTGCCGGACCACGATCACCCATGTAATCGCGACGAATGCAAGAATTGCAAAGACGAGCCGCGGCAGGAACCATGTCGGGCGCTTGAACCGCACGAGCAACGCCTGACCATAGAAAAAGAAAGCCGCAAAGAACGGTATGTTGGCAATGACCGCCTGCCATTCGACAGGCAGCGCATAGGCAAGCATCGGAAAGGCGAAACCGATCGCCGCGCAGATATAACCAGATCCCCAGTAACGCGCAGAACCATCCGACCATCGCGCAGCGATCAGGAAGATCAGGCCGAACACCAGAAAGATGAACGGCAGCAGATAGGCAAAATTATCGGTCTGTTCCATCTGGCCCTATGCAGAAAGCCTTCATGCATCCTGTCGGCATATGCCGCAGTCCTAGGCGGAGATCGTTAAGAATTCCACGCCGCTTAATTGCAAGAGATGACACATGCACAGATATATCGGCTCTGCCGGGTCCATTCTAGATGGCACTCTGCCATTGCCTGATGGCCTCCACCGGCCAGACCAGCATCAGCACGTTGAGCGAGAGATTGTCGCGGATCAGCCAGCCGGTAAAAAGCTCGAAGAAGATCGCGACCACGACCGTCAGCCAGACCGGCGCGCGCGAGGCAAACAGGAAGCCCAGCACCATGAACACCGTGTCCATCGCCGAATTGATGATACTGTCGCCCGCATAACCGAGCGCCATGGTGGCAGTCCGGTAGCGGTCGATGACGAGCGGCGAGTTTTCGGCAATTTCCCACGCCGCCTCGATGAAAACCGCCAGTGTGAGACGGGCGGAAAGCGGCGCCCGGCGCAGGATCAGGAAGCCCAGGCCGTAGAAGAGAAAACCATGGATGATGTGGGAGGGCGTGTACCAGTCGGCGAGATGCTGCGAATTGCCGGGCGAATTCACCTCCGGCTCGAACAGCTTCACGTAACCGCATTCGCAGATAGGCACCCGGCCCATGGCATAAAGGACCGCGATCTGCAGCAACAGCAAAGCCAATGCCGCGAAGAGCCAGCGCCGCCCCGTCATGCCGCGGCCCGGCCCTGCCGTCACTTGTCGCCCTCGCCGCCGCCGGTAGGCTCGGTTGCCGTCTCGGGCTGCACGGTATGGCGCATGATCAGCGGCATCTGCGACAGGGTGAACAGGATGGTGATCGGCATCGTTCCCCAGACCTTGAAATTGACCCAGACCTCATCGGAAAAATTGCGCCAGACGACCTCGTTCATCACCGCGAGAATGAGGAAAAAGATGCCCCAGCGCAGCGTCAGCTTCTTCCAGCCTTCTTCGTCGAGCTGGAAAGCGGCGTTGAACACATAGCCGAGCAGCGACTTGCCGAAGACGAGACCGCCGAGCAGCACCACGCCGAACAGCGTGTTGACGATCGTCGGCTTCATCTTGATGAACGTGTCGTCCTGCAGCCAGATCGACAGCGAACCGAAGATCAGCACCACCACGCCCGAAACGAAGGGCATGATCGGCAGGTGCTTGAAGACGATCTTGGAGACGATCAGCGCGATCACCGTGGCAACCATGAACAGCGCGGTCGCCACGAGAAGCGGGCCGCCGATGGCAGACAGCGCCGGAAACTTCCCGACCAGCCATTCGCCGCGCAGGTTTCCGAAGAAGAAGACCAGCAGGGGGCCAAGCTCCAGCGCCATTTTCAGGCCCGGATTCTGCTTCTCTTCCTTGGTCGGCGTTACATCGCTTTCGATCGTCTGCATGGGGTCCAACTTACAATCTGTCGTTATCTGGAGCCAAATCGTTATTTCGTGTCATCAATGCGGCGCGGGCGAAAGACCGGCGATCGCCTCGGCAAAATCCTTCGCTTCGAAGGGCTCGAGATCGTCGATCCCCTCGCCGACGCCGATGAAATAGACCGGCAGCCTGTGCTTGGCGGCAATCGCGACAAGAATGCCGCCCCGCGCCGTGCCGTCGAGCTTTGTCATGATCAACCCGCCGACGCCAGCGACATTGCGGAAGATCTCCACCTGGTTCATCGCGTTCTGACCGGTCGTCGCATCGAGCGTCTGCAGCACGGTATGCGGCGCATCCGGATCGAGCTTGCCGAGCACGCGGACGATCTTCTCGAGCTCCGCCATCAGCTCCGCCTTGTTCTGCAGCCGGCCGGCGGTGTCGATAATCAGCACGTCGGATTTTTTTTCCTTCGCCTGCACATAGGCGTCATAGGCAAGACCGGCCGCATCGGCGCCGAGCTTGGTGCCGATGAATTCCGAATGGGTGCGGTCTGCCCAGATCTTCAATTGCTCGATCGCCGCGGCACGGAATGTATCACCGGCCGCCAGCATCACCTTCAGGCCGGAGCCCGAAAGCTTCGCCGCCAGCTTGCCGATCGTCGTCGTCTTGCCCGTACCGTTGACGCCGACGACGAGAATGACATGCGGCTTGTGATTGAGATCGAGTTCAAGCGGCTTGGCGACCGGCGCCAGAACCTTGGTGATTTCCGCCGACATGATGCGCGATACATCCTCGCCGGTCACATCCTTGCCGTAGCGCTCGGAAGACAGGGTGCCGGTGATCCGCATCGCCGTCTCGACCCCGAGGTCGGCCTGGATCAGCAGGTCTTCCAGATCTTCCAGCGTCTCGTCATCCAGCTTGCGCTTGGTGAACAGGGCCGCGATCTGGCCGGTCAGCTGCGACGAGGTGCGGGCAAGGCCTGCACGCAGCCGCTGGAACCAGGTGAGCTTCGCCGGCGGCACGACGGCCACGATTTCGGGCTCTGCCTTCGACGTGGAGAAACCCTTGGGAAGGCTGACTTCGGCGGAGGTCGCATCCCCCCCTGGCCTGCCGGCCATCCCCCCCACAGGTGGGGGGAGACTCGTGGCGCTGTTTTGCCCCGAAAGAACTGCGTCGGATTGGGTTATCTCGGCCTGTGGTTCATCCGCGCGAACAGAAATATCATCAGGGGAGCCAGCCT
Organism: Neorhizobium sp. NCHU2750; assembly: GCF_003597675.1. Lineage (NCBI taxonomy): Bacteria > Pseudomonadati > Pseudomonadota > Alphaproteobacteria > Hyphomicrobiales > Rhizobiaceae > Neorhizobium > Neorhizobium sp. NCHU2750. The sequence goes on from NZ_CP030827.1 coordinate 3,622,969, forward strand.
CCTCAGGAATTTCATTTGCCTGGCGAAGGACGGGCCGCGTATCAGTCCCCCCACCTGTGGGGGGGATGGCCGGCAGGCCAGGGGGGGTATCCCGGACCTCAGCCGCAGCCTCCGCCTCCAGCAGCGACAACGGCACGACGCCGAGACCCGATGTCTCCTCGGGCCCGGCAAGAACTGCGCTCGCCTCGTCTGCCTTCACCTCATCACCCGAAGGACCGCCGACGGTCTCGACCTCGCTCGGCGCAACCGGCTCAACCGGCAATGCCTCGACGGCAGCGACGTCCGCTGCGGGCGAACGGTCCTCGACGGGCTTCTCGGCCGGCAAATCGGCTGGTTTGTCGCCGCCGAAGGTGAAGACGCGTTTGATGAAGCTTACCATTACTTACAAATCCGTTTCGGTCAGGCCGCCCGTTCCTGGGCAGAGGCAGCGATGACCCGCATGTCGAGATGCTTGCCACTATGTCCGGTAATCATAACGCGCTGGATCGCGCGGGGAACCAGCCCCGGCGCTGCAACCAGCGAAAAGTTTTCCGTATGCCCCATGCCGTTCATTTCGGCGATGATCGTTTGCTCGGTGCCGACCATGCGGTTAAGATGCGCATGATGCAGCGCCTCTCCGCGGGCGCGAAGCCGTGTGGCGCGCTCCTTGACCAGCGCCCGGTCGACATGCGGCATACGCGCCGCCGGCGTGCCGGGGCGCGGGCTGTAGGGGAAGACGTGCAGGAAGGAGATGCCGGCCTCTTCGGCAAGCGTCGCGGCATTCTCGAACATCTCATCCGTCTCGGTCGGAAACCCGGCGATCATATCCGCCCCGAAGGCGATCTCGGGCCTGAGGCGCCGCGCCTGTTCGACGAAAGCCAGAGCCTCGGCGCGCGAATGCCGCCGCTTCATCCGCTTCAAAATCATGTCGTCGCCATGCTGCAGCGACAGATGCAGATGCGGCATGAAACGCGGCTCGTCGGCGATCAGGTCCCAGAGATGATGATCCGCCTCGATACTGTCGATCGACGACAACCGCAGGCGCAAAATTTCCGGCACTTGGCGCAGCAGTGTCTTCGCCAGATAACCGAGCGTCGGACTACCGGGCAGGTCGGCGCCGTAACTCGTCGCATCGACACCGGTCAGCACGATCTCGCGATAACCGCCCGCCACGAGCTTGCGCGCCTGCTCGACCACGGCCCCCATCGGCACCGAGCGGGAATTGCCCCGCCCATAGGGAATGATGCAGAAGGTGCAGCGATGATCGCAGCCGTTCTGCACCTGGATGAAGGCGCGCACATGCCCGTCTATATGCTTGACCATCTGCGGCGCCGTCGCCTTGACGCTCATGATGTCGTTGACGCGCAGCTTCTCTTCCGCCGAGACACCGAAATCCGGCAGGCCGCGATAAGAGCTCGCTGTCAGCTTCTCCTCATTGCCGAGAACGGCATCGACTTCCGGCATGTCGGCAAAGGTCTGCTTCTCGGTCTGCGCCGCGCAGCCGGTAACGATGATGCGCGCATGCGGGTTTTCCCGCCGCACCCGGCGAATCGCCTGCCGCGCTTGGCGCACGGCCTCGCCGGTGACGGCGCAGGTATTGACCAGCACGGCATTGTTGAGCCCCGCCTTTTCGGCTTCGGCCCGCATCACTTCCGATTCATAGGTATTGAGCCGACAGCCGAAGGTTATGACCTCGACGCCGCTCAATTTGCCTGAGCCTCCGGCTCTGCATCGCGCGAGAAAACACCAGTCAGCGGATCGACCTGGCCCGACCATTCCCATTCGGCAGGGCCGGTCATGACGACATGGTCGTTTTCGCGCCATTCGATGACGAGCGGCTGGCGCGTCGGCGCCGACGCAACATCGATCGTCACCCTGCGGCCGGTGCGACCGGTGCGGGCGGCAGAAACACCGGCAGCACAGGCGGCAGAACCGCAGGCAAGCGTCAGGCCGGCACCACGTTCCCAGGTGCGGGTGCGCAGGGAACTGTCGGACGTGACCTGCGCCAGCGTGATATTCGCCTTTTCCGGAAACATCGGGTGATTTTCCAGCATCGGCCCGAAACGTTCGAGATCGAAGGTCATAGGGTCCTTGTCGACCCAGAAGACCGCATGCGGATTGCCCATCGACATGGCCGAGGGCGAATGCAGGATCGGCGCATCGATCGGGCCGATCTGCAGCTCGATCCGGCTCGTATCGAAGAATTCCTCCGAAAGCGGGATCTTGTCCCATTGGAAGACCGGCTTTCCCATGTCGACGGAAATCGTGCCGTCTTCATGCTCCTGAGCATTCAGAATGCCGGCGACGGTCTGGAATGTGAAGGTCTTGCGTCCGGTTTCCGCGGCAAGCGCCTGCACCACGCAGCGCGTGCCGTTGCCGCAGGCCTGCGCCTTTGTGCCATCGCAGTTGAGGATATCGATCCAGGCATCGGTGCCCTGGGCCTTCGGGTCATGGATCGCCATGATCTGGTCGAACTGGGTGGCAGGATCGGCATTCAGCGCAATCGCTGCCTCCGGGGTCACCTTGTCGCTGCGGCCGCGCATGTCGACGACGAGGATCTTGTTGCCAAGCCCGTTCATCCGCGCAAATTCGACCTGTCCTGCCATGATGCTGATCCATTTGCGGGCGCCAAACCAACAATCGCCCGTCTCTTCAGGCGTATATGGCCGAAACTGCTGCAAATTACCAGTGGCGCGGCCTGCCCATGCTTAACCCGTGAAAGAATGGCGCAATGCCCTCTGTCATGTTAGGGGAGCCGCAAAAAGAGGCTTTGATCATGCTCCCCTGGGTTCAACTGGACAGCGCGAAGATACCGGACGATGGCGGCGAATTGCGCCTGAAACAGCGCGGCCAGGAATTTTCCATCATGCTCGGATCGAACGAGCTGATGAACAGCCGCCTCAGCGGCTCGGAAGAAGCGCTTGCGACGCTCTCATGGGAAAAGATCAAGGACCGCTCCAAGCCCTCCATCCTGATCGGCGGCCTCGGCATGGGTTTCACGCTCCGCGCAGCACTGTCTATCCTGCCGCCGGAAGCCACCGTCACTGTCGCCGAACTGGTGCCGGCGGTGGTGAAATGGGCGCGCGGCCCAATGGCCGAGGTCTTCAAGGGCTGCCTTGATGACCCGCGCACGAAGATCCATCAGGGCGATGTCGGCGAGCTCATCCGTGGTTCGAAAGCAAGCTTTGATGCCATCCTGCTCGATGTCGACAACGGCCCCGACGGCCTGACGCGCGACAGCAATGACGCACTCTATAACAGCCGCGGCCTGCGCGCCGCCCGCGAGGCATTGCGCCCCGGCGGCGTACTGTCGGTCTGGTCCTCCGGCCCGGATTACGGCTTCACCAAGCGCCTGAAGGATTGCGGTTACGAGGCCGAGGTCGTCAATACCCGCGCCAACGGCAAGCGCGGCGCCAAGCATGTGATCTGGGTGGCGACGCGCCGCTGAGGCACGGAAAGACCGGTTAGCCGAAAATCTGTTCGACCAGCGCATGGACGCGGCGGAAGGCAGCCTTGGCGCCTTCTGCGGCTTCCAGTTCCTCCGCCTCTGTGAGCGGCAGATCGTTATAGGCTGAAACGAAATTGCGCCAGTGCAGCCCGCGGCCATCGGGATGGCCTGCCAGATGCCGGGCACCGAAATCGTCCGAGAGACCGATCTTGGCAGCTTCCTTACGCAGGAAGGCAGCGCCGAGATTGGAGCCTTCGGCAACATAGACCCAGCCGAGTGCCGCTGCCGGCGTCAGCGGTCCGGTAGTCGCGCTGAGCTCTTCCGGAACACCGCCGAGATCGACGATATCCTGCCGCAAGGCCTCGTAACGATTGCGCTCCGAAAGCCCCGGAAGGCGGCGATTGAGCTCTTCGTCGGCAAAAAGCGGCGCGACATCCGCATGGAAATGATGCTGCACATCGAGAAACAGCGCATAGCGCTCGCGGCTGGCAAACGGCTCGGCCCGCATGATGCGCTTGTCGAGCGTGTCATGTGTACCGGTCGTCAGCGCCTTAAGCCGCTGGATCCGGGTTTCCTCTGTCGGGCGTTCCAATTCGATCTGCATTTCTTTCCCCATGCACTCATGTTTTTGCATCAAGCAAATCGCGAGGGGCGAAGTCAAGCAGGACGTGAAGCCGGCACCTCGAAAACTTCGCCCGGCCGCATCGGTCGGAAACGCTCCCGCAAAATGCCGCGCGCATCAAGGGCTGCGTAAAGCGCCTCGACCGGCTGCTCCACCCCTTCATTGGTCAGCTTGACCGTGCCCCAGTGATGCCCGGCCGCAAAGGCTGCTCCGCAAAGCTCCATGCCTTTCACCGCCTCCTCTGGATTCTGGTGCTGCGCCTCCATGAACCAGCGTGGCTCATAGGCACCGAAGGGAAGATTGGCGAGCCGGAACGGCCCGTGCTTTTCGCCGGCGGCCCGATAATTCCTGCCCTCGTGAAAACCGGTATCGCCGATATGATAGATCTTGCCCGCCGGCGTTTCGAACACAAAGGCCGCCCACAGCGCCATGCGCCGGTCACCGAGACCCCGCGCCGACCAGTGATGGCAGGGCTCGCAATGGAAAGTGACATCCGCCGACACCTTTTCGCTGCCGCCCCAATCCATCACGGTAATTCTTGCCTCCGGCACGCCCGAGCGGATGATCGTGTCATTGCCGAGCGGCGTGATGAAATGCGGCCTGTCACGGCCGTGCAGAACCTTCAGCGTTTGCAGATCCATATGGTCGTAGTGATTGTGCGTGACGAGCACGATATCGATTGCCGGCAGGTCCTCAAGCCGGATACCGGGCGGATTGACCCGCTTCGGTCCGGCAAAGGAAAAAGGGCTCGTCCGCTCCGACCAGACGGGATCGGTGAGAATATTGAGGCCCGCGACCTGGACTAGCATCGAGGCATGCCCGATCATCGTCACCACGATCCGCTCGCCATCGACCCGCGTCTCCGGCACCGCCTGGGGAAACGGGCTGGCAAACGTATCGGGCCAGGGAATATTGCCATTGCCGAGCTTCCAGCGCAGCAGGTCCAGCCCGCCACGCGGTTCCACCCCACCCGGATTGAAGAAGGTCGTACCATCGAAATGATCCGAGACGGGACCGGAATAATACCTGTTGCCAGCCATGGCGCTCCTTGCGGTGATCCCGCCGGCCAGCGCTACGATGGCTGCAAGTCCGGATCGTTGGAAGAATCTGCGACGGTTCATGAAATCGGGCCGGCAAGAGAGGTTTTCAAGACTGTAACCGTCTATGCCGGCTCGACATCCGTGCTGGCAAAGTCGTCACCGACAAACAGAAGCGGCGATTTGAGCTGCTTTGCGCAAGCATAGGAGAAACAGTCTCCGAAATTGAGCTTGGCCGGATGCCCGACGAAACGGCCATAGGTTCGGGCGGCATCGAGTGCGGTTTCATGCAGGCCGGCAGACAGAATGATTTCGGTGGCCCCGATCTCCTCCAATAGACCCCGAACCGAAGATTGGGCGCGCCTGATGAAGTCAGGAGGCGTAGATGCATGCTCACCGAATTGCACAATCTTAGCCTGCCGGGATAAAGCAATCACAGCCTCAAATACGACAAGCGAAGAATAGTAGACTGCACCCTCCGCTCGTTCTATCCGATCAAGCAACAGGTCTGCAGTATCTTCACCATTCAATATCGCGACAATCGCGGACGCATCTAGGAACATCAATATTCCCACATCTCGTCCATAAAGGCCTTTTCGTCGAAATTCGGATCTTTGGGACCGAGCGCCGCAATTTCATCCTGATATTTCCGGACCCGTTCTTTCAGCGAGGGCTTCTCATTCGCCTGCTTCAAAACGCTTTCCAGCGCATAACGAACAGCTTCTGTCTTAGTCTTGGAGCCCAGGTGACGCATGACCTCATCTGCAAGTTCGTTGACCTTAGGATCGCGTATATAAAGGGACATGGCAATTTCCCTTCCGACAAGGGTGGTGGAATATTCGGTATGATGGCATTGAATATCCCTATCTACAACACCAGAAAATCGGCCACACCTTGACTCTCGCCCCCATTTCCTGTTTAAGCCCGCTGATCTGCTGACAAGTTACAAGACTTGGAGCCACCGACCGGGACCCCTTGAGGTATAAATCGATCCCGGAGGTCAACATCCGACAGCGCGTTGCGCCCTCGGGTGCTTTTTGGCTTTGCCCGCATTTGGGTGTCTTGTTTTTGCCGGCAAAAGACCCGACGTTTCCGGACAATCACCGGAAGCGAAGAAGGAAGAAACGATGTTTGAAAACCTCCAGGACCGTCTTGGCTCCATTCTGAATGGACTGACCGGCCGTGGCGCATTGAGCGAAGCGGATGTCTCCGCCGCCCTGCGCGAGGTTCGCCGCGCGCTTTTGGAAGCCGACGTGGCGCTCGAAGTCGTGCGGGCCTTTACCGATCGGGTGCGCGAAAAGGCCGTCGGCGCCGAGGTCCTGAAATCGATCAAGCCCGGCCAGATGGTCGTCAAGATCGTCCATGACGAACTGGTCGAGATGCTCGGCTCCGAGGGTGTCTCCATCAGCCTTCAGGCGGCAGCGCCCGTCGTCATCATGATGGTCGGCCTGCAGGGTTCGGGCAAAACCACGACCACCGGCAAGATCGCCAAGCGCCTGACCGAGCGCGACAAGAAAAAAGTACTGATGGCGTCGCTCGATACGCGCCGCCCCGCAGCCCAGGAACAGCTTCGCCAGTTGGGCGTCCAGACGGGTGTCGATACGCTGCCGATCATCGCCGGCCAGTCGCCGACCGATATCGCTGCCCGCGCCGTTCAGGCCGCCAAGCTCGGCGGCCATGACGTCGTCATCCTCGACACCGCCGGCCGCACCCATATCGACGAACCGCTGATGCAGGAAATGGCGGAGATCAAGCGGAAGTCCAATCCGCATGAAATCCTGCTCGTTGCCGACTCATTGACCGGTCAGGACGCCGTCAATCTGGCCCGCAACTTCGATGAGCGCGTCGGCATTACCGGCCTCGTTCTGACCCGCATGGACGGCGATGGCCGCGGCGGTGCAGCGCTTTCGATGCGCGCCGTCACAGGCAAGCCGATCAAGCTGATCGGTGTCGGCGAAAAGATGTCGGAGATGGAGGAATTCCATCCCCGCCGCATCGCCGACCGCATCCTCGGCATGGGCGACATCGTCTCGCTGGTCGAAAAGGCCGCCGAAACCATCGACGCGGAAAAGGCCGCGGCGATGGCCAAGAAGATGCAGTCCGGCAAGTTCGACCTGAACGACCTGTCCGAACAGCTGAAGCAGATGAAGTCGCTCGGCGGCATGGGCGGTATCATGGGCATGATGCCGGGCATGGCCGGCATGAAGGACAAGCTCGCGGCATCCGGCATGAACGACAAGCTGTTCGATCGCCAGCTCGCCATCATCTCCTCGATGACCAAGGCAGAGCGCGCCAACCCGGATATGCTCAAGCATTCCCGCAAGAAGCGCATCGCCGCCGGCTCCGGCACCGATGCTGCGGACATCAACAAGCTTCTGAAAATGCACCGCCAGATGGCCGACATGATGAAAATGATGGGCGGCAAGGGCAAGGGCGGCATGATGAAGCAGATGATGGGCGGCCTTGCCTCCAAGATGGGGCTTGGCGGCATGGGTGGTATGGGCGGCATGCCCGACCTGTCGAAAATGGATCCCAAACAGCTCGAAGCCCTGCAGAAGCAGGCGGAAGCCGCAGGCATCAAGCCGGGCTCGATGCCCGGCCTTCCCGGCGGCCTTGGGGGCGGCATGGGCGGTCTTCCGGGCCTCGGCGGCGCCAAGCTTCCAGGCCTCGGTGGTTTCCCGGGCATGCCCGGCAAGAAAAAGTGAGGAGAATATCCGTGGTTGAAGAAGACGTGAAGGCAAGGCTTCTGAGCTACCGCCAGTCGATCGACAATATCGATGCCGCACTGGTGCATATGCTCGCCGAGCGCTTTCGCTGCACCAAGGAAGTGGGCGTCCTGAAAGCCCAATACGAATTGCCGCCGGCGGACCCGGCGCGCGAGGAATACCAGATCGATCGCCTTCGCCGCCTGGCCAAGGAAGCCAATCTGGATCCGGATTTCGCCGAGAAGTTCCTGAACTTCGTCATCAAGGAAGTCATCCGGCATCATGAAGCAATCGCCGCCGAACATGGCGGTGCGAAATAACAGAGTGAAGGCCCGAGCCTGCCTGATGGCGGCCTCGAAAATAGATCGGACCACCGGATGGTGGCCCCAAACAAACCCCGGCCCGCCACAGGCGACAACCGGAAACCTAAGGAGTTAAAAATGTCCCTGAAGATTCGTCTCGCCCGCGGTGGTTCCAAGAAGCGCCCGTACTACACCATCGTTCTCGCTGACGCCCGTTCGCCGCGTGACGGCCGTTTCCTTGAAAAGCTCGGTTCCTGGAACCCGATGCTCGCGAAGGACAACGAAAAGCGCGTCGAGCTGAACGAAGAGCGCATCAAGCACTGGATCTCTTCCGGCGCCCAGCCGACCGACCGCGTTCTGCGCTTCCTCGCTGAAGCCGGCATCGCAACCCGCGAAGCCAAGAACAACCCGGAAAAGGCAAAGCCGGGCAAGCGCGCTGTAGAACGCGCCGCTGAAAAGGCCCAGAAGGCTGCCGACGCAGCCGCCGCTGCAGAATAATTTCTGCAGCGACTGCATGTGACGGGCGGTGCGGCAACGCACTGCCCGTTTTGCTGTTTACGTGCCACTACGTTGCGCAAAGGACGGTTCACGGCTAAATGAGCGCAGACCAATCGAGGCGTCCGGCATGAAGAAACTCGAAAACCCTATCCTGATGGCGACGATCGGCGCCGCCCAAGGCCTTCGGGGCGAAGTGCGGGTACGTTCCTTCACTGCCGATCCCATTGCGCTTGGCGACTATGGGCATCTCTATTCCGAAGACGGCCGGGATTTCGAGATCCTAGAAATCCGGGAAGCAAAAACCGTCGTCATCGTCCGCTTCCGCGGCATCAACGACCGCAATGCGGCGGAAGCCCTGAACGGGCTGGAACTCTTCGTCGAACGCGACAATCTTCCCGACGACGAACTCGATGAAGACGAATTCTATTATGCCGATCTCGAAGGCCTCGAAGCCGTCGATGCAGAAGGCAAAAGCTATGGTACCGTCAGCGCCGTCTTCGATTTCGGTGCAGGCGACCTGCTCGAACTGAAGGGCCCCGGCCGCCGCCCGACGCTCATCCCTTTTTCCGAGACGGCCGTGCTGGAAATCGACCTCGAAGCCGGCAAGATCCTCATCGACCCTGACGCGGCTGGCCTGATCGAGGACCCCAACGACCGCGATCCGACCGCTGCCGCCAGACGCCAGCCCAGACCGCGCCGCGACGGCGGCAAGGGCGAGTGATGACGTTCCGCGCCACCATCCTGACGCTCTATCCGGAAATGTTCCCCGGCCATCTGGGCTTCTCGCTCTCCGGCAAGGCCATGGAGCGCGGCGACTGGTCGGTCGAGACCGTGCAGATCCGCGATTTCGCCGAAGACAAGCACCGCACCGTCGACGACACGCCGGCCGGCGGCGGTGCCGGCATGGTGCTGAAGGCGGACATTCTGGCGAGAGCCATCGATTCCGTTGCCGACGACAGTCGCCCGCGTCTGCTGATGAGCCCGCGCGGTAAACCGTTGACCCAGAAGCGGGTGCGCGAACTTGCCGATGGTGAGGGCGTGGTGATCGTCTGCGGCCGTTTCGAAGGTGTCGACCAGCGGGTAATCGACGGGCGGAAGCTGGAGGAAGTGTCGATCGGCGACTACATCCTTTCCGGCGGCGAGCCGGCAGCGCTGACCGTTCTCGACAGCATCGTCCGCCTGCTGCCTGGCGTCATGGGCAATATCCATTCCGGCACCAATGAAAGTTTCGAGCACGGCCTGCTGGAACACCCGCACTACACCCGACCGCAGGTTTTCGAGGGTGAGGAAATTCCGGCCGTCCTGACATCAGGCAATCATGCGGCCATCGAGAAATGGCGGCTGGAACAGTCGCTGCGACTGACACAGGAGCGCCGGCCGGACCTGTTGCAATCCGAAGACTGAGAAATGGCCTGAATCTTCGGCCTGAGCGTCACAAAAGCGCAATCTGCGGGGTGACAAGTGCCGGTCTTTCGTGTATCAGCCGCCGCGGAAATGGGAAAATTCCCGTCGACCAGCAACAAAGAATGGCGAATTCGCTAGCCCGCAAGGCACGTCGCGAGGCCCTCGGATGAGGTGACCAAGGACGGGAAGCGCTCTGGCTGTTTCAGAAGAACTGAAAAGGTTTGACCGATGAACATCATCCAGCAGCTGGAAGCCGAACAGGCAGCCAAGATCGAAGCTCAGCGCAAGCTTCCGGAATTCGCCGCAGGTGACACCCTGCGCGTCAACGTCCGCGTGACGGAAGGCAACCGTACCCGCGTACAGGCCTATGAAGGCGTCTGCATCGCCCGTTCGGGTGGCGGCCTCAACGAAAGCTTCACCGTTCGCAAGATCTCCTACGGCGAAGGCGTCGAGCGCGTATTCCCGATGTACTCGCCGCTCGTCGAGAGCGTCGAAATCGTCCGCCGCGGTAAGGTCCGTCGCGCTAAGCTCTACTACCTGCGCGATCGTCGCGGCAAGTCGGCTCGTATCGTCGAGAACACCGGCACCCGCGCACGCAAGCTGAACGAAGCCGAGCGCGCTGCCGTTGCCGAAGAAAAGGCACGTATCGAAGCTGAAAAGATTGCAGCAGCACAGGCTCTCGCCGCCGAAAAGGCAGCACAGGAAGCCGCTGAAGCCAAGGCAGCAGCAGAAGCCGAAGCAGCAAAGGCTGCCGAAGGTTCGGCTGAATAAGATTTGCCGTCAAGGCATGCGAAAAGGCGACCCTCGGGTCGCCTTTTTTGTTTGTATCCGGCGCTCACCGCGAATGGCTGACCTTGGCCGCAGCCGCATAGCCGCTGGGATCCCGTCCCAGCATATGGCCGACGACGATCACAAGAAGGCCGGCTGCAGCAAGGCAGGCCGCGAGGAAGAACATCGGCAGGAGGTCGCTTCCGGTGGCATCGTTGATCCACGGTACGACGTTCTGGGCAATGAAGCCGCCGAGATTGCCGACCGAATTGATCGCCGCAAGCCCGGCCGCAGCCCCCGCTCCCTTGAGAAAGCGCGACGGCAGGCTCCAGAAGACCGGCTGGCCGGCAAAGATACCAGCAGCCGCAACGCACAGGCAGGCAAACTGCAGCACCGGCGAGGCAATCAGCACGGAGAGCACCAGGAAGGCCGCGCCGACAAAGGCCGGACCGACGATGTAAGGCGTCTTTCGTTCCGTGCGGTCGGCAGCAGCCGGTACGACCCACAGCGAAACCGCCACGATCAGCCACGGAATGATATTGATGAAACCGTTGACGGTATTCGACACGCCAAAGCCCTTGACGATGGTCGGCAGCCAGTAGCTCAGCCCGTAGGCAGCAAGCGGAAAGCCGATATAGCAGACCGCCATCAGCAGGACACGCGGATTGACCAGCGCCCTGAACCCGTGGTCGGCGTCCTTTTCCATGCCGGCATTTTCCTTTGCCAGCCGGTCCTTCAGCCAGCGCGTTTCGTCATCGCTGAGGAATGTCGCCTTCTCCGGTGTGTCGTTCAGGTAGAAGAGCGTGATGACACCGGCCAGAACCGCCGGAACGCCCGTAGCAAGGAAGACCCACTCCCAGCCCCGAACACCGAGCGATCCGTCAAGATCGAGCAGCATCCCGCCAAGCGGCGCACCGACGGCATTGGCCAGCGCGCTGAAGATCATAAAAAGGCCCACCATGCGGCCGCGATAATCCTTCGGGAACCACAGCGTCAGGAGATAGAGGACGCCGGGAAAGAAGCCTGCTTCGCAAAGGCCGAGCAGGAAGCGCAGGATGTAGAACATCGTCATGTTCTGGGTAAACGCCAGCGCGATCGTCACGAGCCCCCAGGAGATCAGGATGCGGGCAAACCAGATCCGCGCACCGAACCGCGTCAGAAACAGGTTGGCCGGCACTTCGAAGATGAAATAGCCGATAAAGAACAGCGACGCCCCGAGCCCGTAGGCATATTCGCTCATGCCGAGCGAGTCGACCATCTGCAGTTTCGCGAAGCTGACATTCTGCCGGTCGATATAGGCAATCAGATAAAGGAGCCCGAGAAACGGCATCAGCCGCCAGGTAATCTTCGAGACAATATGATTTTCGGAAACCAAGACACTCCTCCCGGCCATGTGGGCCTATGCTTGAAGTCACAAGGAGCCATTTAGTCGCGAGGGAAATTGCGACAAGAGGTTGAAAACCGCGGATGCAGCAATCCGAACCGCACGAAGACGTGATCCCGCTTGCCTTGGAGGCGTATTTGATGAGAGTTGCCGGGGACAACCATAAGGGGGATCGAACCGATGCTGACCAGACGCACGACACTCACCGGCCTTGTTTTCTCAACCCTCGCTTTGTCAGGGCTCGCCCCCGCCATGGCGGCGGCCGAAACCCTTCCGGACCTGCAAGGCCGTTCGGTGGCCGTCGTCACCGAAAACGCCTATCCGCCGCTGCAATTCGTCGATCCGAAATCCGGCAAACCAATCGGCTGGGAATATGACGCAATGGCGGAGATCGCCAAGCGGCTGAATTTCAAGCTCGACTACCAGAACACGTCGTGGGATGCGATGATCCAGGCTGTTTCCGACGGCCAGTACGACATCGGCATGACCGGCATCACCATCAAGGACGACCGCAAGGAAAAGGTCGATTTCTCCGATCCCTACATGCGCTCCGAGCAGTTCATGCTGGTACGCGGCGACGAGAAGCGCTTTTCCGACGCCAAGAGCTTTGCCGCCGTCGAGGACGCATTGGTCGGCGCTCAGGCGGGCACCACGCCTTTCTATACCGCGGCTTATGAAGTGCTGGATGGCAACGAACAGAACCCGCGCATAAAACTGTTCGAGACTTTCGGAGCCACGGTCCAGGCCCTGAAGACCGGAGACGTCGACATGGTTCTGACCGACGGCACGGCCGGCAAAGGCTATGTCGATGCCTCCAATGGCGGACTGAAGCTTGTCGGCGGCCCGCTCGGCTCGGAGGATTTCGGCTTCATCTTCAAGAAGGGCTCGGATCTCGTTGCCCCGGTCAATGCCGCCATCGCATCACTGAAGGCTGACGGCACGTTTGATGCGTTGAACAGGAAATGGTTCCTCGATTACAAGATGGGCCAATGACGGGAAGCGGCATGTCTCGAACGGCCGGAACCGGATTCTGATGGGCTTCCAGACCCTGCCGACATCCAGCGGCAAAGACGATCGGCCGTGGTGGCTTTACGCGCTCTGCGCCATAGGGCTCGCCATCGCCGCCGTCATCGCCGTCAACGATCTCTATGCCCAGGTCTTCGCCACCGTCGCTCGCGGCATCTGGGTGACGGTCTTCGTCAGCGTCACCGCTTTCGCGCTCGCCGCAGCCCTTGGCCTGCTGGTCGCACTCGCCGGCCTCTCCGGCGGCATCACGCTGCGCCAGGCGGCCCGCTTCTATGTCGAGGTGATCCGCGGCATCCCGGTCCTCGTCCTGCTCTTCTATATTGCCTTCGTCGGTGCGCCGAGCCTTGTCAGCCTCTATAATTTTCTGGTCATGCCCTTCGTCGACGGCGGCTGGCTGAAGCCCGCACAGGTGCGCGACGTCTCCCTGATGTGGCGGGCGATCATCGCGCTCACCATTGGCTATTCCGCCTTCATCGCGGAAATCTTCCGCGCCGGCTTTCAATCCGTCGACAGGGGCCAGATCGAGGCCGCCATGGCGCTCGGCCTCAATCGCCGCCAGCGGTTTCGCCTGATCGTCTTCCCGCAGGCCATCCGGGTCGTCTTTCCGCCGCTGTCGAACGATTTCGTCGCCATGGTCAAGGACAGCTCGCTGGTCTCCGTCCTCGGCGTCGCCGATATCAGCCAGGCCGGCAAGATCTATGCCTCCGGCTCGTTCCGCTTTTTCGAGACCTATTCAATTGTCGCCTATATCTATCTTATCCTCACAATCGGCCTTTCAATCCTGCTCCGACAGGTGGAAAAAGGCATGCGGGACAGACAGAACACCAAGGGGAACGGCAGATGAGCGAACGAAAGAGCGAAGGACTGGCCAAGGTCTACGCCTCAAGATCCGACGACGAACTGACCTCCGCCTACGCCACATGGTCGACGGATTACGATCGCGAGAACCTGTCTTCAGGCTACTGCCTGCCCTTCATGATCACCGCCTGGATCGCCCGCCATGTGCGCACCGGGTCCGGCCCGCTGCTCGATGCCGGTTGTGGCACAGGCCTGTCGGGCCCCTATCTCAAGGCACTCGGCTATGACGAGATCGAGGGACTGGATTTTTCCGACGAGATGTTGGCACTCGCCGAAAAGCGCGGCGCCTACGCTCGGCTTGAACGCGCGACGCTCGGCGAGGAACTGCCCTGGGCCGACGGCCATTTCTCCGCCTTCCTCTCCACCGGCGTCTTTACCGAAGGCCATGCACCGGCCCGCAGCCTGTTCGAACTTTGCCGCATCACCAGGCCCGGCGGCTACGGCATCTTCACCGTACGCGACAAGGTGTTCGAAACTGGCGGTTTCGCCGATGTCTTTGCCGAACTGTTTGCCCGCGGCGTCTGGCAGGCGGTGGAGGAGAGCCAGCTCTGGCGCTCCTATGCCATCGACGAACCGGATGTGCTCGTCAGGTCCTACGTCTTCCGCATTCGCTGACTGTCAGCTCTGCAGCAGAACGAAGCGGTCACGACCGGCTTCCTTCGCCTGATAGAGCGCCTCGTCGACAGCCTTCAACAGGCTCAGCCGCTCCGAACCGGCATTGGGGGCAAGCGCAGCCCCGATGCTGAGCCGGGCATTGAGGATCTTCTCCTCGGCGACGAACGGCCGCCGGAATTCACCGAGCAGGCGCTCCGAAAGATCCGAAAGTGCCGTAATATCCGGCGGATCGGGCACGAAGATCGCAAACTCGTCACCGCCCATGCGCACCACAACATCCTGCGCCCGAATGCATTCGCTGATCCGCTTGGCCGCATAGGTCAGCACTTCGTCGCCGGTATGGTGGCCATACCGGTCATTGATCGCCTTGAACCCGTCCATATCCAGATAGAGAACGCCAAAACCCTGATGCTGGGACAGTGCATTGTTGAGCATCACGTCGATCAACGATACGAGTGCCGAACGATTGTAAAAACCGGTCAAAGGATCGGTCATCGCCGCAAGCTTCAGCTTCTCCTCGGCAAATTCCATCACGAATTTCGCCTTTTGCAGCCTCAAAAGCCCGCTCGCAACATCGGCAAACTGCCTGAGATTGCGGATCTCGCCGTCGCTGAAATCCCGCGGCCTTGTATCGATCAGGCAGAACGAGCCGACCGGCATGTCCGGTTCGATTGATACCGGCGCGCCGGCATAGCTCAGGAAATGCGGCTCGCCGGTCACATAGGGCATATGGCGCAGTTCAGGGTGGCGTGACAGGTCCGGAATGACCACCACCTCATTGGCGAACACGACGCGCGAGCAGATCGATACATCGCGCGAGCAGGCGCTGATCTCGATCGTGCCGACCTGGCAGGCAACCCGCTGCCAGTCCTCGTCGACGACATTGACGGCAGCAACCGGGCTGTCGAAGACATCTTTCGCAAGCTGCACCAGGGATGTCAGTTCCGGCGTGGAGTAGCCATCCGGCGCGATCAGCGACCGCACGGACAACAATCGTTCAGCTTCGTTCTGCGGAAGCTGGACCGCGAGAGCCATTTGCACCTCCTCGTCGCGTCATTAACCCCGCCACAGGAAACAAAGACGCAAAATTAGAGCATTCTCATCAGCTTGCTTGTGGCACGCTCATTCTTTCGAAACAATTGCCGTCAATCCAAAAAACTGCTAATGGAGCCGCATGGGATCGAAATTCGGATGCCTCGCGAACAGATTTATCGTGCTGCAGGACCACAAGCGTCTGCCGGCACGCTTTTTCGCGCGCGTCTCCGGCGCTCTCAACAGCCGACTTAGCTGACGGTCGTATAAACGCGACCCGTGCTGCGGTACACGCTTTTGCCGCCACCACTCCCCCTTTTTTGACAACTGTTCTTCAACGGATGGCAGCCATGAGCGCACCCCGCACCCTGTATGATAAGATCTGGGACGACCACGTCGTCTCTCAAGATGAAAACCAGACCTGTCTTCTCTACATCGACCGTCACCTGGTCCATGAGGTGACGTCGCCGCAGGCCTTCGAAGGCCTGCGCATGGCCGGCCGCAAGGTCCGCGCCCCGGAAAAGACGCTCGCCGTTGTCGACCACAACGTGCCGACCTCTGCCGATCGCCATTTGGGCATCAAGAACGAGGAAAGCCGTATCCAGGTCGAGACCCTGGCCGAGAACGCCAAGGATTTCGGGCTGGAATATTATAACGAGAGCGATATCCGCCAGGGCATCGTCCATATCGTCGGCCCCGAACAGGGCTTCACCCTGCCCGGCATGACGATCGTCTGCGGCGACAGCCACACCTCGACCCACGGCGCCTTCGGCTCGCTGGCCCACGGCATCGGCACGTCCGAAGTCGAGCATGTTCTCGCCACCCAGACGCTGGTGCAGAAGAAGGCCAAGAACATGCTGGTACGCGTCGACGGCAAGCTGCCGGAAGGCGTAACCGGCAAGGACGTGATCCTGGCCATCATCGGCGAGATCGGCACGGCCGGCGGCACCGGCCATGTCATCGAATTCGCCGGCGAGGCGATCCGCTCGCTGTCGATGGAAGGCCGCATGACCGTCTGCAACATGACGATTGAAGGTGGTGCCCGCGCCGGCCTGATCGCCCCCGACGAGACGACCTTCGCCTATATCAAGGACAAGCCGCGCGCTCCGAAGGGCACGGCCTGGGACATGGCGGTCGACTACTGGAAGACACTGCAGACGGATGAAGGCGCTCATTACGACAAGGTCGTCGTGCTGGACGCTGCTAACCTGCCGCCAATCGTCACCTGGGGTTCTTCGCCGGAAGACGTCACGACCATCGAAGGCGCCGTGCCGAACCCGGACGACATCCAGGACGAGAACAAGCGCACGTCGAAATGGCGCGCACTCGACTATATGGGCCTGAAGCCGGGCACGAAGATGACCGATATCACCATCGACCGCGTCTTCATCGGCTCGTGCACCAACGGCCGCATTGAGGATCTGCGCGCTGCCGCCAAGATGGTGGAAGGCAAGAAGGTGGCCTCCACCGTCAACGCCATGATCGTGCCGGGCTCCGGCATCGTCAAGGAACAGGCGGAAGCCGAAGGTCTCGACGTCATCTTCAAGGAAGCCGGCTTCGAATGGCGTGAGCCGGGCTGTTCCATGTGCCTGGCCATGAACGACGACCGCCTGAGCCCCTACGAGCGCTGCGCTTCGACCTCGAACCGCAATTTCGAGGGCCGCCAGGGCTACAAGGGCCGCACCCACCTCGTCTCCCCGGCCATGGCCGCGGCGGCAGCAGTGGCCGGCCATTTCGTCGACATCCGCGACTGGAAGTAAACGAAGTTAAGACCCCTCCCAACCCTCCCCACAAGGGGGAGGGCTTAACCTAGCCGAACCGCCGAGATCATATTGATGCAGGCGATTGCCGCTGGTCTTCTCCCCCTTGTGGGGGAGATGGCCGGCAGGCCAGAGGGGGTTAACTGATGCACAAGACCGCCTTCAGCCGGCTACCCCACCACCTTCACCACCGTCCCCTTTCGCAAATGCGGCAACAACCGCTTCATGTCGCGCGGGTGAACCGCGATGCAGCCTGCCGTCGGTTGATAGCCCGGCTTGATCAGGTGGAAGAAGATTGCCGAGCCGCCAAAACGTTTGCGGCATGTGATGTTCCAATCCATCACCAGACACACATCATAGAGCCCGTCCGCCCGCGTCATCTCTTCATGGCTCGGCCGGAAGGACGATCCGGCCCGTTTCGTCACCAGCCGGTTATAGGCGGCATGTTTCGGCTCATCGCACCACAGCATGTCGGGCGATATCCGCTTCATTGCCAGCGGCGTCTGCGGCAGTCTCATCCTCTCGCCGCGGGTAAAGCCGGAAATGAGTTTCATTGATGCGATCGGTGTGGCACCATCCCCTTCCCGCTTGAATGCGGACGTGCCGGAGCGGCCTATTGCCGCCGGAATGCTCAGCCCGCCAATCGAGATGATTGCCCGGCGGCGATCCCCCGGCGCAGTGCGGACGACAAGAATCCATTGTTTTTGCAGGTTTTGCACACGGAAAAGCGGCATTTTCTCACGAGCTTTTGCTTTGAATATGATTTTGTTTGAATTCATAGCATGTTGGGAATTACATCGAAGAGCCCTAAATACCTTGCGAATCTGCCGACAGGACAGGCGCGGATGAAAATCACGGGCGACACGAAAGGCGAGAACCGTATGGCAAGAACGATACTCCTGGTGGATGACGACAATGATCTGCGCGAGACGCTGGTCGAGCAATTGTCGTTATACGACGAGTTTTCGCTATTGCAGGAGGAAAACGCCGCCAAGGCGATGAACACGGCCAAAAGTGCCCAGATCGATCTCCTGATCATGGATGTCGGCCTGCCGGACATGGATGGTCGCGAGGCCGTCAAGCTCCTGCGCAAGAACGGCTTCAAGGCGCCGATCATCATGCTCACCGGCCACGATACCGATTCCGATACGATCCTCGGCCTGGAAGCGGGCGCCAACGATTATATCGTCAAGCCGTTCCGCTTCGCCGTGCTCTTGGCCCGCATCCGCGCCCAGCTTCGCCAGTACGAGCAGAGCGAGGATGCCACTTTCACGGTCGGCCCTTATCTGTTCAAGCCGAGCCAGAAGCTTCTGACCACCGACGACGGCAAGAAGATCCGCCTCACCGAAAAGGAAGCGGCGATCATCCGTTACCTCTACCGCGCCGGCCAGAAGGTCGTCACCCGCGACGTGCTGCTCGAAGAGGTCTGGGGTTATAATTCCGGCGTCACCACCCATACGCTCGAGACCCATGTCTACCGTCTCCGCCAGAAGATCGAGCGCGACCCGTCCAGCGCCGAAATCCTGGTGACCGAGAACGGCGGCTATAAGATCATTCCCTGATGGCGCTGAACGACGACATAAGACTTCTGTCCAGCGTTCCGCTGTTCCGTGAACTGGATGGTGATCAGTTGCGCCTGATCGCCTTCGGCGCGGAACGCCGCTCGCTTGCCGAGACGCAGGAACTCTTTCGCGAAGGCTCGCCGGCGGAAGCAGCTTATATCGTCGCCAAGGGCCAGATCGGCCTCTATGCCATCGATCGCCAGGGCGACATCCGCCACCAGAAGAATGTCGGCCCCGGCACGCTTTTATCCGAGCTCGCACTGGTGACGATGGTGGAGCGCAAGTTCACCGCCGTCGCGGCATCCGATGCCGAGGTGATGAAGATCAGCCGCCAGCTCTTCCAGCGCCTGCTGGAAGAATATCCCCAGGTCGGCCGCCTGATCGAGGCCCGCATCCGCGATAATATCGCAGGGCTGGCCAAGGCTGCTGCGGCGATGGAACACCGGTTCAGGTAGTTTTCGGGCGTGGCAGCCGTTTATTGAGCGCCCACACTTTCCGCAAATCCCCCTCTGGCCTGCCGGCCATCTCCCCCACAAGCGGGGAGACGATCCGGGGTGACCTCCTGCCCCAAGCAATGAAAGACAGCGGACACGGCTGGGTTAAGCCCTCCCCCTTGTGGGGGTCCGAAGGACGGGCGAGACCCGCTGCTCGCCCCAGACGGTTGGGAGGGGTCTTTATTCCCCACCCGCCTCAGAACTTAAACACAGCCGTCACCGGCACATGGTCGGATGGCTGGTTCCAGCCGCGGGCTTCCTTGAGGATCTCGATCCGCTCCAGGAAGGGCCCGAGATCCGGCGACGACCAGACATGGTCGAGGCGCCGGCCCTTGTTGGCCGCTTCCCAGTCCTTGGCGCGGTAGCTCCACCACGTATAGATTTTTTCCGGCTCCGGCGTGTGCTGGCGCATCAGGTCCAGCCAGCCGCCCTTAGCGATAACATCCTTCATGCCCTCGGTCTCGACCGGGGTGTGGCTGACGATCTTCAGGAGCTGCTTGTGCGACCAGACGTCATGCTCCAGCGGCGCGATGTTGAGATCGCCGACGAGGATCGACGAGACGCCGGGCATATCTGCCTTCAGCGCCTTCATCTCCTCGACGAAATCGAGCTTGTGGCCGAATTTCGGATTGACCGTCCGGTCCGGCTCGTCACCGCCCGCCGGTACGTAGAAATTATGTAAGCGTACACGACGCGAGCCGCGCTCGAAGATCGCCGAGATATGCCGCGCGTCGCCCATGCCGCAGAAATCCTGCCGATGGTCTTCGAGAAGCGGGACCTTCGAGGCGATGGCGACCCCGTGATAGCCCTTCTGGCCATGCACGATGATATGCTCGTAACCGAGATCGCGAAGCGGCTGGTAGGGAAATTCCGGCTCCTGGCACTTGATCTCCTGCAGGCAGAGAATATCCGGCTGGTTGCGGACAATGAACTGCTGCACGATCGGCATCCTGAGCCTGACCGAATTGATGTTCCAGGTGGTGATGGAAAATGTCATGAAAAACCTCGGTTAAACCCGAGGTCTAGCGCATCGACCGGAAAATCGGAATCGATTTTCGCCGCCATCCGGAATCAAAAAGGGCCGAGCAACCCGCAGCCCTTTCGATATCCGGAACAGGACGGACGTTACTTCACCTGATCATAGGGGATGGTGAAGACCTTGTCGTCGAGGCTCACACCCGTCTGCACGTTGTAGATCATCACAGACGTATCCTTGCCCTGGTTGTCGGTAATCGTCCATTGGCGCAGGTCATAGGTCTTGCTGTCGAACATTATGGTGATGGTGGAATCGCCGAAAATCGTCTTGTTGCCGAGCACGATCGTGGTCAGATCGGTCTCCTGCTTGACGCTGCGCACCGCGTCGTCCGAAAGATCGATCTTGTTGGCCAGAAGCAGGCTCAGCGGCGTCTTCGACAGGGGATAGATGTCCCAGGTGCTCAATTTGACATTGCCGACGACGACATTGCGGCCATCGGCGATCACCCGCAACGGCGACGGATCCTCGAAATTGAAGCGCAGCTTGCCGGGACGCTCGATATAGAACTTGCCGCCGGTCTGCTCGCCTCGCGGGCCGAACTGGACGAACTCGCCCATCATTGTCTTCACTGAGGAAAAATGGTCGGCGATCTTCTGGGCCGCCGCACCGCCCGCCGCAGCACCTGCCCCTTGGGCAAGGCCTAAGCCGGGAATAACAGCAGTTACGGCAAGACCGAGAAGCCCTGCGGAAAACTGCCTGCGGCCGATCCGGATGGAAAGAGGTGTCTTTTCAATGGTCATTCTTGTCTCCATCCATATGCACTGGGCCGCAAACGCGGCGTCTTGATGACCGGCCGCCTTTGTGGCCGGGCCGCGGCGATCACGTGAAGGCTTACCTGTCGAGAATGTCTTCTTCGGTCGGCACGAGGATCTCGCGCTTGCCGGCATGGTTGGCCGGCCCGATAAGCCCTTCCTTCTCCATCCGCTCGATCAGCGAAGCGGCGCGGTTATAACCGATGCCGAGACGCCGCTGGATGTAGGAGGTCGAAGCCTTGCCATCCCGAAGCACGATCGCCACCGCCTGGTCGTAGGGGTCGTCCGAATCCGACAGATTGGACGTGCCCGCCGGGCCGCCGCCACCGCCTTCATCGTCATCGTCGTCGGCCGTGATCGCTTCGAGATATTGGGGCGAACCTTGAGTTTTCAAGTAGGCGACGATTTCCTCGACCTCGTTATCCGACACGAAAGGCCCGTGGACACGCTGGATGCGCCCGCCGCCGGCCATATAGAGCATGTCGCCCTGGCCGAGCAGCTGTTCGGCACCTTGCTCGCCAAGAATCGTGCGGCTGTCGATCTTCGACGTCACCTGGAAGGAAATGCGCGTCGGGAAGTTGGCCTTGATCGTACCGGTGATGACGTCGACCGACGGACGCTGGGTTGCCATGATGACATGGATGCCGGCAGCACGCGCCATCTGCGCCAGACGCTGTACGGCACCTTCGATATCCTTGCCGGCAACCATCATCAGGTCGGCCATTTCGTCGATGATGACGACGATATAGGGCATCGGATCGAGATCGAACTCTTCCGTCTCGTACATGGCCTCACCCGTCTGGCGGTCGAAGCCGGTCTGCACGGTGCGGGTCAGGATTTCGCCCTTCTCCTTCGCCTGCTCGACGCGGGAATTGAAGCCGTCGATGTTGCGCACGCCGATCTTCGACATCTTCTTGTAGCGCTCTTCCATCTCGCGGACGGTCCATTTGAGCGCAACGACGGCCTTCTTCGGATCGGTCACGACCGGAGACAGAAGGTGCGGAATGCCGTCATAAACGGAGAGTTCGAGCATCTTCGGGTCGATCATGATCAGGCGGCACTTCTCCGGCGTGTAGCGATAGAGAAGCGACAGGATCATTGTGTTGATCGCGACAGACTTACCCGAACCGGTCGTACCGGCGACGAGGAGGTGAGGCATCTTGGCAAGATCGGCCACGACCGGCTCGCCGCCGATCGTCTTGCCGAGCGCCATGGCGAGCTTCGCCTTGCTGCCCTCGAAATCCTTCGAACCGATCATCTCGCGCAGATAGACCATCTCGCGGGTGCGGTTCGGCAATTCGATGCCGATCGCATTGCGGCCCGGCACGACGGCGACACGGGCAGCGATCGCGCTCATCGAGCGGGCAATATCGTCGGCAAGGCCGATGACGCGGGACGACTTGATACCCGGCGCCGGCTCCAGTTCGTAAAGCGTGACGACCGGACCGGGACGAACATGGATGATCTCGCCCTTGACGCCGAAATCCTCCAGAACGCCTTCCAGCATACGGGCATTCTGCTCAAGAGCCTCGGCCGAAAGCGTCACATCGCGGGCAACCGCCTTGGGCTCGGTCAGCAGGTGCACCGAGGGAAGCTGGAATCCGTCGGGACGAATGAACGAGCCCTGCGCATCACGGGCAACACGTGCGCTCGGCCGCGGCGCGGCGGCAGCGGGTGCAACGCGCGGCGAGCGACCTGCGGCCTGCGGTCCGCGCGAGGCGACAAAGCCTGCATCGTCGTCTTCATCGGAAAGAATGCCGTTGGGGCGGCGCGGCATGTCGTCATCCATGTCGAACGGCGGATCGTCGTCATGATCATGGGCCGACATCGGCGGAGCCGATACGATCCGTCGGGGAGAAGCCACCCTTTCGCCGGCGCCATCGAGCGAGGGTTCCATCCGCCCGCGGTCGCTGGATGTGGCCTTGGCGCGCACCGGCTCGTTCAGCGTGCCGAACTCGTCCTCATTGAAATCATACGGCTGGTCGAAACTGCGTCGGGCGCGCGGCTTCATGCCCACCATGCGGCGCAGGCGGGCCTGGGTGATGAACCAGTAATGGGAAGCAAGGCCGATCGGCAGGAAGCGCTCGAGCAGGCTGCCGCCATCGTCCTCGTCGTCTTCCTCTTCCTCGCGCCTCGGGCGGGAGACGACGGCGGCAACCGGCCGGTCGTCATCCTCGTCCTCGACGATCTCTTCCAGCGAATCGCCGACGAGACCGGAAGCAAACAGCATCAGCCAGATACAGGGAATGGTAAAAACGCCGCCGAGAGCCATGGCGACCACGCCGGTCGGATAGGCGCCGACGAAGAGAGCCGGAAAGCGCAGGATCATGTCGCCGATGACACCGCCGATACCGTTCGGGATCGGCCAGGTCTGTGGCGCAGGAAAACAGCCGAGCGTCGCCGAGGCGAGAACCGTGCCCCCGGCCCATGCGGCAAGCCTGGCGGGAATGCGATCGAAGCGACGCCCCGAAATCAGCGCCAGCGCAAAGGCCAGTATCGGCAGCAATGCCAGGATGCTGGCAAGCCCGAGAAACTGCATCATCACGTCGGCAAAGGCAGCACCGGCAAAGCCCAGCATATTGGTGGGCGCATTGTCGGTCGCATAGGAAAAGCTTGGATCGGCGACATTCCAGGTGGCGAGTGCCGCAACCGCGAGCGCCAGTGCCAGAAAAATGCCAAACCCGATCAGCGCCAGCGTCTGCCTCAGGACAAAGGAGCTGAGGACAGAGCGGGTTGACCGGTTTGCCAATACCGCTGAACTGCTTCTGCTCATCGTGTCTGCCCGCCGCCTGAAAAACGTAATCTATGTGCGAATCCGGGAAAATGCCGTCGCACAATTCCAAGACAAGGTAGCGCAGCGATGGTTAACGCAGCTTTAACCAAGCCGGTCCAGGCACTGAACCTAAAGTATTGCCAGGCAATTTTTACCCGGAAAGCGGGCTCCGGATACGAAAAATGGCCCGGAACATATCCGGGCCATCTGATTGCTTGCAGGATTGCCACCGACATCCTCAGACGACAGTGGCAGGCCTTATTAGTCGTGATAGGCAGACTCACCGTGGGAAGCGAGATCGAGACCTTCGCGTTCGGCTTCGACCGGTACGCGCAGGCCGACGATCAGGTCGGTGATCTTGTAGAGGATGATCGAGCCGATACCCGTCCACAGGATCGTGATGACGACGGCTTCGATCTGAACCATGACCTGGCCGCCCATCGTCTGCTCGCCGGCATAACCGATGCCGCCCAGCGAAGCGGAAGCGAAGATGCCCGTTGCGATGGCGCCGAAGATGCCGCCGATACCGTGAACGCCGAAGACGTCCGAAGTATCGTCATAGCCGAACTTGTTCTTCACCGTGGAGACGAAGAAGTAGCAGATCGGCGAAACGATCAGACCCATGACGATCGAGCCCATCGAGCCGACGATGCCGGCAGCAGGCGTGATGGCGACGAGGCCGGCGATCATGCCCGACGCAGCGCCGAGCATGGAAGCCTTGCCACGGGTGAAGGTCTCGACGATCGACCAGGAAACGGTTGCAGCAGCCGTTGCCAGGAAGGTGTTGACGAAGGCGATGAAGGCGCCGCCGGAAGCTTCGAGGTTGGAACCGGCGTTGAAGCCGAACCAGCCAACCCACAGAAGGCTGGCGCCGACGAAGGTGAGCGTCATGGAGTGCGGAGCCATCATGTCCTTGCCGAAGCCGGTACGCTTGCCGACCATGATCGCACCAACAAGACCCGCAACACCGGCATTGATGTGAACGACGGTACCACCGGCGAAGTCAAGCGCGCCCTTACCGAACAGGAAGCCGTTCGAATCCCAGACCATGTGAGCGATCGGGAAGTAGACGAAGGTGACCCAGAGTGCGCAGAACAGCACGACTGCGGAGAACTTGATGCGTTCTGCGAAGGCGCCGATGATCAGGCAGGGGGTGATGGCGGCAAAGGTCATCTGGAACAGGAAGAACACATATTCCGGAATGACGACGCCCTTGGTGAAGGTTGCCGAAGTGTTGGTCGGATCCATGCCGGCCATGAACATCTTGGCCGTGCCGCCCCAGAATGCGGACGTGCCGCCGCCGAAGGCGAACGAGTAGCCGTAGATCGCCCAGATCAGCATGACCACGCAGGTGACCATGGTGACCTGCATCAGGACCGACAGCATGTTCTTGGCGCGGACCAGGCCGCCGTAGAACAGCGCGAGGCCCGGCAGGATCATCAGAAGAACGAGCAGGGTGGCGATGTACATGAAGGCGATGTCGCCCTTGTCCATTACCGGGGCCGGCTCCGCAGCGGCAGCAGCTGCCGGTGCGGCATCCTGCGCAAAGGCGACAACCGGCGCAAGCAGAGCGGCTGCAGCAACAGCGCCCATGCGTCCGAGGTTGGAAATCTTGGTCAATTGCATAATCTAAAAACTCCCCTGTAAGCCGTGCTTAGAGCGCTTCGGTATTGGTTTCGCCCGTACGGATGCGCACGGCCTGCTCGATCGAATAGACGAAGATCTTGCCATCCCCGATCTGGCCCGTCTTTGCCGACGAGGCGATTGCCTCGATTGCCTTGTCCACGAGATCGGCAGCAACCGCGATCTCGATCTTCAGCTTCGGCAGAAAACTTACGGCATATTCGGTGCCGCGATAGATCTCGGTGTGTCCCTTCTGGCGTCCGTAACCTTTGACTTCGGTGACGGTCAGGCCCTGGATACCGACAGCCGTGAGGGCTTCACGCACCTCATCCAGCTTGAACGGCTTGATAATGGCCATCACGATTTTCATCTGGCTTCCCATCCTTTGGTTATTTCGGCCAAGGCCGACTCTCCTCATTACCGAATTATGACACCGGCAACTGCGCCTTTACATTCAAGGGCCGTGCCAGATTCACGCAGCTATTAAGTTATTGAAAAATAAAGGTCTATATAGGCATCGCCACAAATGAGGCAGTTGGGCGCCACAAAGGCGCCGAAATCCTGTGCATTTTTTATTTTTTGCACATAATTTAGTCATTTGCCTTTTTACGAATCAACCCCTCCTGCGCCACCGACGCAACGAGAGTGCCCGAACGGGTATAGATGCTGCCTCGCGTCATCCCCCTTGCGCCGGAGGCGCTGGGACTATCCTGACTATAGAGCAGCCAGTCGTCGAACCGGACCGGACGGTGGAACCACATGGCGTGATCAAGGCTCGCCGCCTGCACCCGCGGATCATAGACCGAGGTCCCGTGCGGATAGAGCGACCCGTCGAGGAGCGTCATGTCGGAGAGATAGGCGAGAATGGCAGCGTCATAGATCCCGTCATCCGGCATGGAGCCGACCGTGCGCACCCAGACGTCCTGACGCGGATCGAGCTTTTCGGTCGTCAGGAAATGCGTGAGCGATACCGGCCTGAGCTCGATCGGTCGGGGCCGCTCCCAATAGCGCCGGATAGCCGGCGGCGCCTTGGGCAGAAAAATCCGCTTGAACTCTTCCTCGTCGATCAACTCCTCCGGCTGCGGCACGTCCGGCATGGCGATCTGATGGTCGTACCCCTCTTCCCTGCTCTGGAAGGAAGCCGACATGGTGAAGATCGCCTTGCCGTGCTGGATCGCCAGCACCTGCCGCGTGGTAAAACTCCCACCGTCACGAATTCTCTCCACCTGGTAGACGATCGGAACGCTGGGGTCGCCGGGCCGCACGAAATAGGCATGCAGCGAGTGGACCGGCCGCTCGGCCTCGACGGTGCGCTGCGCTGCTACCAGCGCCTGTGCGATCACCTGCCCGCCGAACACCCGTTGCCAGCCGATATCCGGGCTCGTGCCGCGATAAAGATTATGCTCCAGCTGCTCCAGATCCAACGTCCGGATAAGCTGCTGCATGGGGCTTGAGGTCGTATCTGACATTTTTACAGACTCCGGCAATAGGAAGCGGCGGTCAGTTGATCTATATCCACCCCATCGGTAACCACAAGACGGACGGGAGCCAGGCAGATGCTGGACATGATGGTTGTAGGTGGAGGTTATGTCGGGCTGGCAGCGGCAGTCGCGGTCAAGCAGGCGGCTCCTCACCTGAACATCGAGGTCATCGAGGCGGCACCCGCGGGCATATGGGAGAAGGACGAGCGCGCCTCCGCCATCATCGCCGCCGCAAGCAGGATGCTCGCCGTCCTTGGCGTGTGGGACGAAATCCTACCCCAGTCCCAGCCGATCAACAGGATGGTCGTCACCGACAGCCGCACATCCGATCCGGTGCGCCCAGTCTTTCTCACCTTCGACGGCGAAATCGAGAAGGACAAGCCGTTTGCCCATATGGTGCCCAATGTCGCCATGGTGCGCGCCCTGAGGGGGCGGGCCGAAGAGCTCGGCATCGCCATCCGTCACGGCCTCTCAGCCACCGCTTTTTCAACCGGCAGCAACGCGACCACGGTTAGCTTCTCCGACGGATCGACCTCAGAGACCCGCCTTCTGGTCGCCTGCGACGGCGTGCGCTCGAAACTGCGCGATATGGCCGGCATCAGGACGGTCAGCTGGCAATATGGCCAGTCCGGCATCGTTGCCACGGTCGCCCATGAACGGTCGCATGAAGGCGTGGCCGAGGAACATTTCCTCCCCTCCGGCCCCTTCGCCATCCTGCCATTGCCCGGCAACCGGTCGTCGCTCGTCTGGACCGAGCGGACCGAAGATGCCGACCGGCTGGTTGCAGCCGATGATCTCGTTTTCGAGGACGAACTCGCGCGCCGCTTCGGCCACAAGCTCGGCGAACTGACGGTCGTTGGCGGCCGCAAGGCCTTTCCGCTCGGCCTGACACTCTCGCGCGCCTTCGTAGCACCGCGTTTCGCGCTGGCCGGCGATGCCGCCCATGGCATCCATCCGATCTCCGGACAGGGCCTGAACCTCGGCTTCAAGGATGTGGCCGCCCTTGCCGAAACCATTGTCGAGGCCGACCGCATGGGCCTCGATATCGGCTCGCTCAATGTGCTGGAACGCTATCAGTCCTGGCGCCGTTTCGACACGTTCCGCATGGGCGTGACGACCGATGTCCTCAACCGGCTCTTCTCCAACGACGTGGCGCCAATCCGTTTCGCCCGCGATTTCGGTCTCGGCCTCGTCGAGCGCATGCCGAAGCTGAAAGATTTCTTCATCGGCCAGGCGGCGGGGACCACCGGCGAAGGCCATCCGAAACTGCTGGCCGGCCAAGCTCTCTGACAGGCCTCCCGGCGAAAGTCAGGTCCAGACGGCGCAGGACAAAGGACTTGAGCCAGACTCAGTCCTCGATCTTGCGCGCCTCGGAAATCAGCATGATCGGAACGCCATCGCGGATCGGATAGGCCAGGCGGGCATTTTCCGACACCAGTTCGTTGCGCTCCCGGTCGAACACGAGCGTGCCCTTGGTGAACGGGCAGACCAGCAGTTCCAAAAGCTTGGGATCGACCTTGCTGAGTTTTTCGTCCATTGGCGCGGCTCACTGCAGGATTGTGTCGGTATCCGCCAGCCCTCGCGCCAGCAGGATCTCGGTAATGGCGATCAGCGTATCGGCGCGGCTCTTCAGATCCGGCGCCTCCAGGAGCGCCTGCTTCTCGGCCGGACCGAAGGGCGACATCATCGACAGCGAATTGACCAGCGTGCGATTTCCGGCTCGCTCGACGCTTTCCCAATCCACTTCCAGCTTGTTGGCATCGAGATAGGCACGGAAGACGCGCAGCAATTCGCGCCTATCGACGGCAGCCTCGCCATCCTCTTCCGAAAGATCCGCCATGAAGGGCGCAAAGCGGATGGTGCGATACGGATGGTCGCCGCCCACTTCCTCGAGCAGCCGGAAACGGCACACCCCGCTGACCGAGGTGATATAGCGACCGTCGCCGGTCTCCGCAAACGACGTGATCCGCCCGACGCACCCGACAGTCGACAGCGCCGGCCGCAAGGGATCGGAAGCCTCCGCCGCGCCCTCGATCAGCGAGGGCTGTACGACACCGATCAGCCGGTGACCCGCCAATGCGGCATCGAACATGGAAAGATAGCGCGGCTCGAAAATATTGAGCGGCAGCTGCCCGCCGGGAAGCAAGAGGGCACCGGTCAGCGGAAACACCGGCAGGTCTTCCGGCAGATCCTCACGCTTCACATACCGTGCGTTTCCCACATGCATCGGCTCGCCACCTCCCGCAGAACATTTCGATTGCGATCGAGACCGCCCGCACCCTTACGCGGGGCATCCGGCACGGACAGTCATCATTGCAATTATCTGGGGCTCCGGCCCGCGAACGCAAGACCATCGCCTGAGGATAAGTTGTCGCCTACGGCAGTTGCGCCAGAAGCTCACGCCGGCCAGCCGTTCGAAACGACCGAAACACCGGCGCGGACGCAATCATACGCCCCCCCGAGGAAAGGCGAATTGCCTCAGGAGAAAAGGATGGACGAAAGCCGCCGCCGGGCCGCGATCGTTGCCGGGTCCTTCGGTCCCCAGACCTCGAAGAACTGCAGGAGTTCGCGCCGCGCACCGTCATCGTCGAAAGTCCGGTCCTTGCGCATGATCGTCAGCAGGTGTTCCGCCGCATTTTCCCGATCACCCTGGACGTTGAGGATCTTTGCAAGCTTCATCCGCGCTTCGTGATCGTCGGGATTGGCGGCAAGCGCCTGCTCAAGTGCCACCGGATCGCCAAGCTTGCGGGCTTCCTCGATCTGGCCGAGCTTCTTGGCCACGGCCTGGATCGCAGCATCCGCCTGCATCTCTTCCGGAAGCGAGGAGAGCATCTGCCCGACCCGTTCTGTCTCACCCATGGCGATCATGCAGTTCATCATGCCGGCTGCTGCACGGGCATTTTCCGGATCGGCCTGCAGCACGGCGCTGTAAAGCTGCGCTGCACCCTCGATATCGTCGGCGGCAAGCAGTCCGTCGGCATCGCCGAGCACGGCCTCGATCTCTGCCGCCTGATCGGCACCGGCAGGACCGGCCACCTTGTCGATGAACTCGTTGACCTGGCTTTCCGGCACCGCGCCCATGAAGCCATCGACGGGGCGTCCGTCGACAAAGGCAATCACCGCGGGGATCGACTGGATGCCGAGCTGGCCTGCGATCGACGGATGGTCGTCGATATTCATCTTGACCAGCTTCACCCGGCCTTCAGCGCCATTGACGGCCTTTTCCAGCACAGGGGTCAGCTGCTTGCAGGGACCGCACCAAGGCGCCCAGAAATCGACGAGAACCGGCTGATGGCGCGATTCCTCGAGCACGTCCTTGGCAAAGCCCGCAGTCGTCGTGTCGCTCACATAGGAGCCCGCTGCCGCACCTGCCGGGCTGGCCGGCGCCGCGCTAACATTCGCCGACGCGCTCATCTGTCCGCCGTAACCGCCGCCATAGGATCCGCCATAAGGATTATCGTTGCCGCTCATCGATGTTCTCCCGGGAAACTGGGGTGAGGACCCTTTTCATTATCTGCCCGAAACATCGTATGTCAGTCCGTTACTTTCAAGACAAGCGGCGTGTGCCCGGTGGCCTCCATAAAACGGATGAGATCGTCGCGGCCGATCGAGGTCGTGGCATCGTTGGAGAGCGGATGCCCGTTGATGATCTCGTGCTTCATCAGATCCTCGTCGAGCACGAAGGTGACGTTCCTCTCCGTATCGCAGAAGGCGCCGAACACGGTGACCGAGCCGGGCACGACACCGAGATAGTCCAGCATCATTTCCGGCCTGCCGAAGGAGACGCGGCTTGAGGCGCCGATCACCTTATGCACCGTCTTCAGGTCGACCACCGCGTTTTCCTCGACGGTGATGACGAAATACTGGTCCTTCTTGTCCTTCACGAACAGGTTCTTGGTGTGCCCGCCGGGTATCTCATCCCTCAGCCATTCCGATTCGGCGACGGTAAACACCGGCGCATGCTGTTTTGTCGTGTACTTGATGTCGAGATTGTCGAGAAAGGCAAAAAGGTCGGCAGCTGTCTTGGGCATGTTTCCGGTCGCATAAGAGGGGTCGATAGAGAGAAGGCCGGACTATAGCGACATTGCTCCACAGGACCAAGCATCCCGCCACATCATTGGCCAAAACGAAAAGCCCTGCGATTCAAGGACTTTAGCGAAATACGAAAAATTCTTTGGCCCGATCGTCATTTCCCTGTTGCATTTGAAAATCGTCTGGGCCATATAGCGCCTCGTCGCCGGCAACGAGCCACGACACACCGGTTCAGACTACCACACGGACCGATGGATTGATGAGCGGGTGTAGCTCAGTGGTAGAGCACAACCTTGCCAAGGTTGGGGTCGAGGGTTCGAACCCCTTCGCCCGCTCCATTCCCCCTCCCGAGACAAAACTGAGAAATTGTCCTTCGGGCAAATGCTGCATTTTGCGCGGGCAGCGCCGCCAGATATTTCAGGCTGGCCGGGGCCAACCCCTCTCCTCAACTCTTCGAAAACACATAATCCGTTTCCTGCCGCAGCACCTCGCCCGTCTGCAGCACGGCATTTGGAAAATTCTCGTGGTTTATCGCGTCCGGCCAGATCTGGGTTTCCAGGCAGAAGCCGGCATAGGGGCCGTAGCGGCGACCATCGAAGCCCGGCACCGGCACGTTGACCATCACCCCGGCATAGAACTGCACGCCGGGCTCGGTCGTCCTCACCTCCAGCGAAACGCCTGAATAGAGGCTGCGCACCAGCGCCACCGAGCGCTTGGCACCACGCTGCGCCGACAGGCAGTAATTGTGGTCGAAGGGCACTTGCAGACCATCCGCGCCAGAACGCTTGACCGGCCCCATGCGGCGCAGGTCGAAGGGCGAACCGGCGAGATCGGTCAGCCGGCCGGTCGGCACGAGATTGCCATCGACTTCCGTCAGCCGGTCGGCAGCAATCATGATCTCGTGGCCAAAGATATCCTCGCGGCCATCGAGGTTGAAATAGGAATGCTGGCAGATATTGGCTGGCGTCTTCTCGTCGCTTACGGCCTCATAGATGACGGAAAGCGTGCCGTTGCCCGAAAGATGATAGGTGGCGCTGATCGTGCAATTGCCCGGATAGCCGGCCCGCCCGTCGGGATCGGTGATCGTCAGCACCACCCTGTCGGCGCCATGCTCGACGATCATCCAGTTGCGCTCGGCAATTCCGTCGGAACCGCCATGCAGGTGGGTGATGCCGCGCTCGTTGAGTTCGAGCTGATAGTCCCGTCCGTCAATCGAGAACTTCCCGCCGCCGATCCGGTTGGCGCAGCGGCCGGGCGTCGCGCCGAAATAGGGCGAGTGGGCAAGATAGGACGCAAAATCGTCGAAGCCGAGCACCAGCGGCGCATCATGGCCTTCGAGGCGCAGGTCCTGGATCACCGCACCCCAGCTGATCACATGGGCGACCAGACCGCCGCCGGCGATCCGCACACGGTGGACGACCTCCCCCTCCGGCGTCGTGCCGAAAATCTCAAGCGCCTGCCCAGCCATGAATGTCCTCCGTCTCTCAACGGCGGCAAACTGCGCGATTTGACAGGGCGCTGCAATGGGCAAGGAAGCCGCGCGACGTCTTTTCCGACATACGCGCGAACCACCACACTCATTCCGTGCCGATCTTCTCCAGGTCGTAGGGCGTCGTCTGGTAGATCTCGTTGATCCAGTTGCCGAACAGAAGATGCGCATGGCTGCGCCAGCGGTTCTGCGGCGTCAGCGTGTCGTCGTTATGCGGGAAATAGTCATGCGGCATCTTGATCGGGATGCCGGCATTCACGTCGCGGAAATATTCGTCAGCCAGCGAGGTGGAATCATATTCGACATGATTGAACATATAGAGCCGGTTGCCCGCCTTCTCATGCACCAGGCAAAGCCCCATCTCGTCGGATTCCATCAGGATTTCCAGATCGCGCTTCTTCTCCACATCCTCGCGGCGAACCTCCGTCCAGCGTGACACGGGCACCTGGAAATCATCGGAAAAACCGTTGAGATAGACCGAGGCCGGCGCCAGATTGCGGTGGCGATAGACCCCGAAGGCCTTCTGGTCGAGCCCGTGCTTCGGCACGTCATGGAAATGATAGATCGCCGCCATCGCCCCCCAGCAGACATTCATCGTCGAATGCACATTGGTCGCCGTCCAGTCGAAGATCTGGCTCATCTCATCCCAATAGCTGACATCCTCGTAGGGCATCGTTTCCACCGGTGCGCCGGTGATGATGAAGCCGTCGAACTTGCGCTCCTTCACCTCTTCCCAGGTGTGGTAGAAGGACAGGAG
The DNA here is from genome assembly GCF_003597675.1 of Neorhizobium sp. NCHU2750. Classification (NCBI taxonomy): domain Bacteria; kingdom Pseudomonadati; phylum Pseudomonadota; class Alphaproteobacteria; order Hyphomicrobiales; family Rhizobiaceae; genus Neorhizobium; species Neorhizobium sp. NCHU2750. The sequence continues at coordinate 3,656,406 of NZ_CP030827.1, forward strand.
ATGTTCTTCCGACGTGTTCTTCGCCTTGTGGGTACCGAGCCTGACGAGCGAAAACTCCACCTGCAGAGGCGAGGCACCGACGAGGCGCGCCATCTGCACCTCGGTCTTGATCTTGTTCGGCATGAGGTTGAGGAGCCCGATCTGCAGCGGACGGATGTCCTGACGCAGCGCGGCCGTATCGGTCATGACGCGTACGCCTTCGGAAACAAGAGTGGCAAACGCTGGAAGCGTATCGGGAATCTTGATCGGCATGTCGAACCCACAAACAAAAAGCCGGCAACGAAAAATCGCGACCGGCCCGTGGGAAACATGTTCTCGCGGCCCTTTAGCGACTTTTTTAACGTGGCTGCAAGCCGGCCGGCCAAATCACCACGAATTACGGCTCTCCAAATAATCCTTGCTGCCGTGAACGTCAATGGCAGCAAAATCATCCGCGGGCTGCGGCCTGGATTTGAACACCGCATCATTTTTATTGATTGGGCGCTCCGCCACGGACCGGCTAAGCCTGTAGGGCAATCAAGGAGATTTTCATGAAGGGTTACTGGTTCATCCTCGCCACCGAGATCATCGATCAGGCGGCACAGCAGGAATATGGCAGGCTCTGGGCGCCTATTGCAGCCAAATACGGCGTGCGGGTGCTGCGCGGGGAGGAAGCCCCGGCACTGCAGGAAAGCCGCCCCGACACGAGCCGGGTTCTTCTGGTGGAATTCCCGACCTACGCGGACGCAAAAGCCTGCTATGACGATCCCGATTATACCGAGGCTCGCGCCTTCGCCGCCAAGGGAGCCCGGCGCGATCTGCTGATCATCGAGGCCGATTTCGGCACTCCCCCTTCGGCCTGAGGCTCCGGCTAAGCGTTCGCGAGGTCTCTTTTCGAAGCAGGACACGGAGAAAGGCCGGGATCGGCGCGAATGAAATCCGGGTTTTCGCGCCTGGGCGGCTTCTGCCTGCACGCAACCGCTTTCCCTTCCCCCTCGCTTTGCGCTATGGGCAGTGCCCATGGCCAGTTCGACCTTCACAATCCTGCTTGGCGGCAACCTTGCCGTCACCGATCGCGTCCGCCGCGCGGTCGCGGGTAGCCGCGTCATTGCCGCAGACAGCGGCATGCGGCATGCGGTCGAGCTTGGCGTCACGCCGGAACTCTGGGTCGGCGATTTCGATTCCTCCGATGACACATTGATCGCCCGGTTTCCCGACGTCGAGCGCCAGACCTATCCGCCGGCCAAAAACGAGACCGATGGCGAGATCGCCACGGCCGAGGCGGTCGAACGCGGCGCAACCCGCCTCATCCTGATCGGCGCTCTCGGCGGCGAGCGGTCGGACCACGCGCTGCAGCACCTGCTGCACGCCATGGGGCTTGCCGAACGCGGCATGGACGTGCTGCTGATGTCCGGCGATGAAGAGGCCATTCCCTTCCTGCCGGGCAAAAAGACGGTTGATCTGCCCAGGGGGGCGCTCTTTTCCGTCCTCGGTCTTTCGGCCCTGTCCGGCCTCGATATCCTCGGCGCGCGATATCCGCTGAAGGACTTTTCGCTGCCCTTCGGCTCGTCCCGCACCGTCTCCAATGTTGCGGAAGGCCCTGTCGAATTCCATCTAAGAGCTGGCAAGGCGATGATCCTTGCCCGACCCAACGATTTTTCCGGAGCATAAACGGTCCTCATGGCACCTCCCATTCTCAAGCTCGACGATATCTTCCTCAGCTTCGGCGGCACGCCGCTGCTGAACGGCGCCGGACTGCAGGTGGAACCGGGCGACCGCATCTGCCTGGTCGGCCGCAACGGCTCCGGCAAGTCGACGCTGATGAAGATCGCGGCAGGCTTCGTCGAGGCGCAATCCGGCGAAGTCTTCCGCCATCCGGCAGCCACGATCCGCTATCTCGAACAGGCGCCCGATTTCGCCGGCTATTCCACCGTCCAGTCTTACGCAGAGGCGGGGCTCGGACCGGGCGACGATCCCTATCGCGTCACCTATCTGCTGCAGCATCTAGGCCTGACCGGCGAGGAAGACCCGGTAAGACTGTCCGGTGGCGAAGCCCGCCGTGCGGCCCTTGCCCGCGTCATGGCGCCGGAACCCGATATCCTGATGCTCGACGAGCCGACCAACCATCTCGACCTGCCGACCATCGAATGGCTGGAAGACGAGCTGCGTCGCACCAAGAGCGCCCTCGTGGTCATCTCCCACGACCGCCGCTTTCTCGAAAAGGTGTCCAATGCCACCGTCTGGCTCGATCGCGGCACCTCGCGCCGCCTTTCCCGCGGTTTCGGCCATTTCGAGGCCTGGCGGGACCAAGTTCTCGAAGAGGAAGAAATCGAGCAGCACAAGCTCGGCAAGGCGATAGAACGCGAAGAACACTGGATGCGCTATGGCGTGACCGCGCGGCGCAAGCGCAACATGCGGCGCGTCGGCGAACTCCAGGCCATGCGCGCCGATTATCGCGGCCACAAGGGCCCCCAGGGCTCTGTCCAGGCCTCCGTTGCCGAGGGCCGTGAATCGGGCAAGCTGGTTGTCGAGGCCGAAAACATCACCAAGACCTACGACAAGCCGATCGTCGAGCCCTTTTCGATCCGAGTCCATCGCGGCGACCGCATCGGTCTCGTCGGCCCGAACGGCGCCGGCAAGACGACGCTTCTGAAAATGCTGACCGGCCAGCTTGAGCCCGATTCGGGCTGGATCAAGCTCGGCACCAATCTCGAAATCGCCACCCTGGACCAGAAGCGCGAGGACCTCGATCCGGAAGACACCCTGTCCCATTATCTGACGGATGGCCGTGGCGAGACATTGCTCGTCAATGGCGAACAGCGCCATGTCGCGGGCTACATGAAGGACTTCCTGTTCCAGCCTGAACAGATCCGCACCCCGATCAAGAACCTGTCCGGCGGCGAACGCGCCCGTCTGATGCTGGCCCGCATGCTGGCAAAGCCGTCCAACCTTTTGATCTTGGACGAACCGACCAACGACCTCGATATCGAGACGCTGGACCTGTTGCAGGAAATCGTCGCCGGCTATAACGGCACCGTCATACTTGTCAGCCACGACCGCGATTTCCTCGACCGAACCGTCACCTCGACCATCGCGCCCGCCAATCCGGACGCGCCGGACGGCCGCTGGATCGAATATGCGGGCGGCTATACAGATATGCTCGCCCAGCGCAAGGGCGCCCTGGAAGAGCGAAAAAAGGCTGAGAAATCAGCTGAAAAGCCCAGGGCCGAGACCCCGGCCTATGAAGCGCCCAAGGCCAAGGGAAAGCTTTCCTACAAGCAGAAATTCGCGCTGGAAAACCTGCCGAAGGAAATGCAGAAGGCCGAGGGCGAGATTGCGCTGCGCGAAAAGAAGATGGCCGATCCGAACCTCTTCGCCAAGGACCCGACGACCTTCAACAAGCTCGCCGCCGAAATGGAAAAGCTGCGCGAAAAGCTGACGGCCATGGAAGAGGAATGGCTGGAGCTTGAAATGCTGCGCGAGGAGCTTGAAGGCTGAGGCCGCGACAGATTGCCTCGAAATCAACTATTTATTAAGATTAACAATAAGTTACCTTAAATAAATTCTGTCCCGCCGCGGAACAATCTCCTCACTCCGGCGTTCTTGGGTTTGTTCGGTTGCATCGCTGAGACATGGCGGCAACCGGGCGGCAGCGAGTTGAACTGTGGAGATGTGCAATGCTGACAAATGTTTCGCGTCGTCGGCAGGCCAGTGAGGCAATGAACCAGCGGGTTCTTATCATCGAGGACGAGTTCCTCATCGCACTCGACGTCGCCGAGACGATCGAACAGATGGGGCTGAAAGTGACCGGTTTCGCCAGTGGTCGCAAACATGCGCTGGCGCTGGCGCCCTATGCGGATATCGCCTTTGTCGACGTCAACCTTTCCGATGGCCGCACCGGGCCGGATATCGGTCGCGAACTCGCCGAGGACTACGGCCTGACCGTCGTCTTCATGACCGCCAATCCGGACGACATCGGTGGCGGGATAGAGGGCACGCTCGGCGTACTGACAAAGCCTGTCATGCCCGACGTCGTAGTGAAGACCGTCGACTACGCGATCGCCAATCGCCTCGGCGGCATGGCCATCGTTCCCCGCGAACTGAAGGTCTTTCAGGGCGGAAGCCACTGAATTTGAAGATCCGGCATGGACGTGTCGGATTGCTACCGCATCTTTCGTCCTTGGCATGACGGCGCCCCTCGAAGAGGCGCCGGACAATGAAGGAGGAAAGACATGCGCATGATTTTCGTAAACCTGCCGGTGGCAGACCTTGAAGCATCGACGGCCTTCTACGCCGCACTCGGCTTCACCAGGAATCCGGACTTTTCCGATCAAACGGCAAGCTGCATGGTCGTCAGCGACGCGATCTACGTAATGCTGCTGACCCATGAGAAATTCGGCATGTTCATCAACGGCCAGATCGCCGACGCCAAGACTGCAACGCAGGTGCTGAACTGCCTTTCCGCCTCAAGCCGCGACGAAGTCGACGGCTTCAGGCAAAAGGCACTGGCCGCCGGCGGCAGCGAATGGAAGCCGAATATGGAAATGGGCTCCATGTACGGCTGCAGCTTCCAGGATCCCGACGGGCATGTCTGGGAGATCATGTACATGGACATGTCCGGCGGCTGATTTGACCACGAGCCGCCGACCGTATGGGCCGCCAGGACTGCTGTAGGAAAGCCACCTCCCAACCCTCCCCACAAGGGGGAGGGCTTAACCCGGCCGCACCCTTAGCGCCCGATAGGGAGCGAGCGGCTTGCCACGGGTCTTCTCCTCCCTTGTGGGGGAGATGGCCGGCAGGCCAGAGAGGGTCTTTGATCAAGCGTCCTGCCCTCTTGCCAGTATCAAGCGAGACCGCTACATCTTTGCACGCTCTAACGGGGTGCCCTGCGCAAGCAGGGCTGAGAGGCTTCATGCCAACCCGCGGAACCTGATCCGGTTAACACCGGCGGAGGGATTAGACGGCTCATCACCAGCGCCTGTCCCCCATTCGTTTTTTTGAGAGGAGGCGCTGATGCGCAGGATTTCGACGATATTTCTGGCGGCCACGGCTGCAATTCTTCTGCCCTTTGCCGCAAGGGCAGAGAACAAACCGCTGACCGTCTATACCTATGAGAGTTTCATCTCGGACTGGGGCCCCGGCCCGAAGATCAAGACCGAATTTGAAAAGACCTGCGGCTGCACGCTCAATTTCGTCGGCGTGGCCGATGGCGTGGCGCTGCTCACCCGCCTCAAGCTCGAAGGCGCAGGCTCCGATGCCGATGTGGCGCTCGGCCTCGATACCAGCCTGGTTTCCGAGGCGAAGGCGACTGGCCTGTTCCAGCCCGCCGGCATCGATATGAGTGCCGTCAAGGTTCCGGGCAATTATACCGACGATACGTTCGTCCCCTATGACTACGGCCATTTCGCCGTGGTCTATGACACGCAGTCGATCAAATCTCCGCCGACAAGCCTCAAGGATCTCGTCGAAGGCGACCCGTCGCAGAAGATCGCCATCGAGGATCCAAGAACCTCGACGCCCGGCCTCGGCCTGCTGCTCTGGGTCAAGGCGGTCTATGGCGACAAGGCGCCGGAAGCCTGGGCAAAGCTCAAGGACCGCGTGCTGACCGTCACCCCCGGCTGGTCGGAAGCCTATGGCCTGTTCACCAAGGGTGAAGTTCCGATGGTGCTGTCCTACACCACCTCGCCCGCCTATCACATGATCGAGGAAAAGACCGATCGTTATCAGGCCGCATCCTTCTCGGACGGTCACTACATCCAGATCGAAGTTGCCGGCATCCTGAAAAACACGAAGAACAAGGATCTGGCGAAAAGCTTCCTCACCTTCCTCCTTTCTCCCACGGCACAGGACATCATCCCCACCACCAACTGGATGATGCCGGCGGCACCGACCTCCACGCCGCTGCCCGACGCTTTCGGCAAGCTGGTCGAGCCGAAGAAGACCCTTCTGATCGGCTCCGATGAAGTGGCGAAGAACCGCCAGGCCTGGATCGATGAATGGCTGACCGCCATGAGCAAGAATTGAGGCAGACGCAGAGAGCAGCCGGGGCCGCCACGTGTTGACCCAAGCAGAACGACAGCGAAGCATCGGTGCGGGCCTTGCCGCGCTTGTCCTCGTCTTGCTGTTCGTCGGCACGGCGGCTGTCACCCTGCTGGCCTGGGAAGGCGGCCAGTCGGCATCCCGGCTGTTCACCGCCTATACCTGGCGCATCCTGCAATTCACCCTCTGGCAGGCGGCACTCTCCACCCTCCTCTCGGTGTTCTTCGCCATTCTGGTGGCGCTTGCCCTGGCGCGCCGCCCACGCTTTCCCGGCCGCGTCTGGATCGTCCGGCTGATGGCGCTACCGATGGGGCTCCCCGCGCTCGTCGGTGCCTTGGGTCTTCTGGGCGTCTGGGGCCGGCAGGGCATGCTCAATAGCTGGCTCGGCATGGCCGGCCTCGAGCAGCCGGTCAGCGTCTACGGCCTGTCCGGCATCCTGATCGCCCACACATTCTTCAACATCCCGCTCGCCACCCGCCTGCTTCTCGCAGCGCTCGAACGCTTGCCGGCGGAATATTGGCTCCTGTCGGCAAGCCTCGGCATGAAGCCCCTGTCGATCTTCCGCTTTGTCGAGATGCCGGCCCTCAAGCGCGTCGTGCCGGGCGCGGCCGGCCTCATCTTCATGCTCTGCGCAACCAGTTTCACCCTCGTCCTCGTGCTCGGCGGCGGCCCGGCGGCAACGACACTGGAAGTGGCGATCTATCAGGCGCTGCGCTTCGATTTCGATCCGCCGCGCGCCATCGCACTCGCCTTCCTGCAGATCGCCGTCACCGCCACCGTCATCGGCCTGATCTCACTGCTTCCGGCGGCAAGCGAGACGGCAAGGACGGCAGGGCGCAGAACGAAGCGTTTCGACGGACGATCGGCGCCGGCGCGGCTGTGGGATCTCCTGATGATCGCGGCTGCAACGCTCTATGTCGCAGCACCGCTGATCTCCGTCCTCGCCGCCGGCCTCAAGGCGGATTTGCCGAAGCTCGTGGTCGGCCCGCTGTTTCTTCGCGCAGCAGGAACCAGCCTCGTCATCGCTCTCACCGCCGGCATTGTCGCGGTCGCGGCGAGCCTCGCCATCATCCTCGCGCGACAGGCGATCGGCGCCGGCAGCAAGCGACCGCTCGCATTGCGGAGCCTCTCCGTCTCGCTTGCCGGCCTCTCGTCGCTCGTCCTCGTCATCCCGCCGATCATTCTCGGCACCGGCTGGTTCCTCGCCCTGCGCCAATGGGGCATTTCGGGTAATGCACTGGCTGCCTTCGCGCCCTATCTGGTCGCCGTCATCAACGCCATGATGGCCCTGCCATTCACCATACGCGTGCTACAGCCGGCCCTAGACGACCACCAACGGCAGACCGCCAGGCTTGTCACGGCGCTTGGCCTGACGGGGGTCGCCAAATGGCGGCTGATCGACCTCCCCGTCCTGAGAAAGCCGGTGCTAACGGCGCTCTCCTTCGCCATGGCCCTGTCGCTTGGCGATCTCGGTGCTGTCGCTCTTTTCGGCTCCAGCGATCTCGTCACCCTGCCCTGGCTGGTCTATAGCACGCTGTCGAGTTACCGGACCCATGATGCCGACGGGCTGGCGCTGATCCTCGGCCTTGTCTGCCTAGGCCTGACCATCCTCGGCACCGCCGGCGCAAGGGAGAAGAATGATGCATGAAGGCATCCGGATCGAAGACACAAGCCTGACGCTTGGTGCGACCCGCTTTGCTTTCGATTGCACAATCGAACGAGGCAGGATCACCGCCATCGCCGGCCCGTCCGGCGCCGGCAAGTCGACGCTTCTCAATTTGATCGCAGGCTTTGAGGTCGCACACGCCGGACGGATATTCATAGCCGGCAATGAATGCACCGGAACGCATCCGTCGGAGCGCCCGGTCTCCGTTGTTTTTCAGGACCATAACCTCTTTGCCCACCTCGATGTCTTCACCAATGTCGCGCTTGGCATCAACCCAGCCATGCGGCTCCCTGCCGAAGACAGGCAACGGGTCGAACAGGCGCTCGCGCGCGTCAGCCTTGCTGGCTTTTCGAAACGCATGCCGGGCTCGCTGTCAGGCGGCGAGAAACAACGGGCGGCATTTGCGAGAGCCCTTGTCCGCCGCAAGCCCGTTCTGCTGCTCGATGAGCCCTTCGCTTCGCTCGATGCCGATCTGCGGCTGCGGATGACCGATCTGCTGCGCGAACTTCATGAGGAAACCGGCAATACCGTTGTGATCGTCACCCATGATCGCAGCGAGATCGAGCGCTTGGCTGATGATGTCGTCCTCGTCGAGCATGGCCATGTCGCCGCGCACCTGCGCTGCGCGGACTATCTCGCTCGTTTCGGCGCCGACGGCGCCTCCGCCGCCAACGCCTCGTAAACGCCTGTCTTCAACCGTGCGGATTGGTCGCCACAATTTGGACTTGGGTGAATGCCATCGGCGATTGACGTAATTTTATTTTCAAACACAGTGGACGATACATATTCATTTAGGAATATCTGTGCAGCTTGGGCGAAAATCGGTCAGCGAAAATTGATCGGTGATTGAACTGGCAACATGTCACGCGCGACAGCGCTGTCGTTTTGCGATAACGGCATGTTAGGAAACGAAAACTTGGAACAGGAAGCCGGTCCGCAGGGGTCGCCGACTGGTCCAGGCGCAACGGCAGGATGCCGAAGCGTAAGTCCGGAGATGATGGTGCAGGCGAAGACGGTTGAGACGGATAATGCAACGCGGCCAAGCGTTTGGCACCGTGCCCGCCTATTCCGGTCGGCCGCGGCCCTCTGTTTTGCCACCTCGATGCTCTATGGCTGCCAGTCGATCTTCGACCAGGCCTATACGCCGAACGTCTCGCCCTCCGACAGTCCTCAGACCGTCGAAGAGGTTCAGAAGAACGATCCACGTGCCCAGATGGGCGCCCGCGAACACCCTCGAATCGTTGCAAGCTATGGTGGAGAATATAAGGATGCCAAGACCGAGCGGCTCGTCGCCCGGATTGCCGGTGCACTGACCGCGGTATCGGAAAACCCGAACCAGTCCTTCCGCATCACCATCCTGAATTCGCCGGCAATCAACGCCTTCGCCCTGCCGGGCGGCTATCTCTATGTCACCCGCGGCCTGCTTGCGCTCGCCAATGATGCCTCGGAAGTCGCAGCCGTCCTGTCGCACGAAATGGGCCATGTCACCGCCAATCACGGCATCGAGCGCCAGAAACGCGAAGAGGCGGAGGTCATCGCCAGCCGCGTCGTCGCCGAAGTCCTGTCCAGCGATCTTGCCGGCAAGCAGGCGCTCGCCCGCGGTAAGCTGAGGCTCGCCGCATTCTCGCGCCAGCAGGAACTTCAGGCTGATGCGATCGGCATCCGCATGCTGGGGGAAGCCGGTTACGATCCTTATGCCGCCGCGCGCTTCCTCGATTCCATGGCGGCCTATGCGCGCTTTTCCTCCGCCGATCCGGATAACGACCAGAGCCTCGACTTCCTGTCGAGCCACCCGAATTCGGCGCAGCGCGTCGAGCTTGCTCGCCAGCATGCCCGCAATTTCGGCCAGGAAGGCTCGGTCGGAGATCGCGGCCGCGATTACTTCCTTGCCGGCATAGACGGCCTTCTCTATGGCGACAGCCCGCAGGAAGGCTATGTCCGTGGCCAGACCTTCATGCATGGCGGGCTCGGCATCCGCTTCGACGTTCCGCCGGACTTCCGCATCGACAACAAGGTCGAGGCGGTACTGGCAACCGGACCGAATGAGGCGGCAGTTCGTTTCGATGGCGTCGCGGCCGGCGACAACAACAACTTGGCCAACTATCTGACCAGTGGCTGGGTGGCGGGCCTGCAGCCCGATACGGTCAAGGAAACGACCATCAACGGCCTTCCGGCGGCAACCGCCCGCGCCTCTGCCGAGCGCTGGGATTTCGACGTCACCGTCATTCGCGTCGGCGACCAGATCTTCCGCTTCCTCACCGCCGTGCCGAAGGGCAGCGATACGCTGGAAAGCACCGCCGATACGCTGCGCAACAGTTTCCGCAAGATGACGCCGGCTGAAATCGCATCCCTGAAGCCGCTTCGCGTGCGCGTCATCACCGTCGGCCCGAGCGATACGCTCGCTTCGCTTGCCAATCGGATGATGGGAACCGACCGTAAGCTCGATCTCTTCAAGCTCTTGAACGCGCTGCCGGCCGGGGCGACGGTATCGCCCGGCCAGAAGATGAAGATCATTTCCGAATAGGAATTGTCAGCAGGCGGCGGCCATCTGCGGATTGGCGGAAACCAGTGCGGACTTCAGCTTCTCGATGGCGCGGCTTTCGATCTGGCGCACACGCTCCTTGGAAATGCCGAGCTCGGCGCCGAGAGCCTCCAGCGTTGCGCCGTCGTCGGTCAGGCGGCGGGCGCGAATGATCTTCTTTTCGCGGTCATTGAGCTTGGTCAGCGCTCCCTGCAGCCATTTCAGCCGGCGCTCGCCATCGATCATGCCCGAAACCTGCTCGTCCGGCAGCGGTTCACCGCTCTCCAGCATGTCAAGGCGCTCACCACTATCATTATCGCCGGCAATCGTCGGTGCCTGCAGCGAGGCATCGTTGGCGGACAACCGCGCGTCCATCGTCTGTACGTCGGACACGCTGACGCCGAGCGCCACTGCGATTTCCTCATGGATCGCACGTGCCGTCAGGTTGCTGTCCCCGCGGGCGAGCTTGGCACGCAACCGGCGAAGATTGAAGAACAGCGCCTTCTGCGCCGAACTCGTTCCGCCGCGGACGATCGACCAGTTGCGCAGGATATAGTCCTGCATCGAGGCACGGATCCACCAGCTGGCATAGGTGGAGAAACGCACGTCGCGGGCCGGCTCGAACCTTGCCGCCGCTTCCAGCAGCCCTACATAGCCTTCTTGAACGAGGTCGCTCATCGGCAATCCGAAGCCGCGGAATTTGGATGCCATGGCGATGACGAGCCGCATATGGGCAAGCGCGATCTGGTTGCGGGCGTTCTGATCCTGGCCATCCTTCCAGCGGATGGCGAGGTCCCGCTCTTCTTCTCTGGCGAGATAGGGAGCCGACATCGCTATCTTGATCATGGTGCGGTCTGCGGACATGGCTGTCATCGTCTTCTCCGTCAACGGTTCTGATCTGACGAATAAACAGCGGGACCGGAAGACGAGCAGCCGAAGAGCATGCCAACGTGATTTCGGATTGCTGCCTTCGCCCCCTGTTCTATGACCCCCCGATTGCGGGTTGCCAGCGGTTCAGACGGGAACCGAGGCCAGCTTCACGCAGCACTCAATTCGCCGTTCCGGCGGGTTAACGCGACAGCCTGGAAAAAGTTCCAATAAAAAACCCGGCTCAAGGCCGGGTTTTTGTCGGTATGTTTTGAGGCGATCAGGCCGCTTCATCTTCCTGTGCGTCGTCTTCATCGACGGTCTTGCCGCGCTTCGGACCCTTGGCGAGGTTGACTTCGACAAGACGCACGGCTTCCGTTTCGGACATCTTGTTGACGGCAGCGATTTCGCGGGCCATGCGGTCGAGGGCAGCTTCGTAAAGCTGGCGCTCGGAATAGGACTGTTCCGGCTGGTTTTCGGCGCGATACAGATCGCGAACCACTTCAGCGATGGAAATCAGATCACCGGAATTGATCTTGGCATCATATTCCTGGGCGCGACGCGACCACATCGTACGCTTGACGCGAGCCTTACCCTGGACGACCTTGAGGGCGCGATCGACGAAATCGGTTTCGGACAGCTTGCGCATGCCGATGTTCACAGCCTTGGTGACCGGAACTTTCAGCCGCATCTTATCCTTTTCGAAGTCAATCACAAAAAGCTCAAGCTTCATGCCGGCAACTTCTTGCTCTTCGATCGCAGTAATCGTACCTACGCCATGTGCCGGATATACGATTGCTTCGCCGGTCTTGAAGCCCTGGCGTGCTGGGGAATTCTTCTTCTGCTGAGTCGTCGTCATTCGTTTCAAAAACTCCCTTCTACTCACCCACATCTGGGTCAGGGGAAACCGGGTCTGTCAGGCCCGGATGAGACGGGGGAAACCGTCGGGTCACTCCATACTGGTCCGACTACACGCGCGCGAAAAAACAAATCCCATCGCTTTACTGCGACCGACGACATCAAACATAGTTATGTCACGGAAAGAGCGTGTGATTGATCTGTTGCTTTCGTGATGTTTTTTGGGCACGCGAGTGCCGCCTTGTGGAACAGTGCCCCTTGTCTACCACAAAAAAGTGCGGAAATCAATAATTTGCTTCACCGAGTCGGAAAGGCAACAGAATAGCCTGTTGCCTAGCAAAGCGGCAGCGGGCAAATGCGCGCTGCGACAGCATGTCGGCTTCAGCCCGGCGAACGGCCTGCAAAGCACGGGAAAAAGCGCCCAAAGCCGATGCCCGAAAATCAGGCTGGCCGAAAACTCCCGCCGTTTTTCGCAGCAGGGATCAGTCGCCCTTGCCGGGTTCGGCAGAGAAATACTTTTCGTATTTGCCTGTCTCGCCGTCGAGTTCCTTGGCGCCTTCCATGGCATCGCGCTTGACGGTGATGTTCGGCCAGATCTGGGAGAACTCGGCATTCAGCGCCAACCACTTGTCCAGCCCCGGCTCGGTATCGGGCTTGATCGCCTCGGCGGGACATTCGGGCTCGCAGACGCCGCAATCGATGCACTCATCCGGATTGATGGCGAGGAAATTCTCGCCTTCATAGAAGCAATCCACCGGGCAGACTTCCACGCAATCGGTGTATTTGCAGCGAATACAATTGTCTGTCACGACATATGTCATGCGGTACTCCAAGAATGCGGGAACGGGGCAGCGGTTTGGGAGGGGAGCCTGCAGCCCGAAGCCGAAGCTCATGGGTGCTTTTCGCAGCCGCACGCGTCCGACTTTTGCGACAGTCAGGTAAAGCCTTTATTGCTGCTTAGCAAGAATAAAGCTTTTCGAAAGAACGGCGACCGGAGGTGGTTTTTTCTAATCGTCACGCCATCCGGCATCGTAACTTGCCGGATCGGGCAAAAGCCGGTCGGTTTCACGCCGTTCCTTCTTGGTCGGCCGCCCGCTGCCCTTGACCCGTTGCGCCTGATCGAAGGTCGTCAGGCGCTCGGTCACTTCGCGCGGAGGGGTCAGATCCTCGTAGAGGAGCTTCGCCTCCTCATAGGGGCCGCGCCGCTCGCCGCCCGATTTCACGACAAGAATGACGTCTCGCCGCTCAAGCGCCATTTCCACCCGGTCACCGGTCTTCACTTGAAAACTCGGCTGACGGATCGAACTGCCGTTCACTTTCACATGGCCGGAATTCAGCAAGCCCTGCGCGAGAGATCGCGACTTCACCATGCGGGTAAAGAAAAGCCACTTGTCGATCCGTTGTCGCGTCTCTGCTTGTGGCTTTTCTGTCATGGGCGAAGGTCTTACTTCTTCATCTGCTCCTTGAGAGCAGCGAGTTTTGCGAACGGAGAATCCGGGTCGATCGGCTTTTCCTTGCGCGGTGGCTTGGCTTCGAAACGGGCCGGCTGGTTGTTCTTCTGCCCACCACGTTCCGGACGCGGACCATTGTCGTTCCGCTCGCCGCGGAACGGACGGTCGCCCTGCGGACGCTTGTCGCCACGCCGGTCGTTGTTGCGATCATTATTGCGGTCGCGATCACCACGACCCTGGCCTTCGCGGCGCTGATCGCCGCCATTGCGGTTGTTGTCGCGACGGCCACCATCACGACGACCCTGGCTAGCCTCTTCGCCACCCTGGGCAGCGCGCTCGCCGCCCTGACCACCGCGACCGCGATCGCCACCATGCCCGCGACGCTCGCCCTGCGGACGCCCACCACGCTGGTTATTGTCACGACCACCACCCGGACGCCACAGGAGAACCGGCTTCGGCTCTTCCGCTTCCGCAGGAACTGCCTCCGTCTTTTCAGCCTCGGCATCGGCAGCGACTTCCGCCACCGGCTCGGAAACGGTTTCGACCGGAGCGTCTGCAGCAGCAGTCTCGGCAGCAACCTCTTCGGAAGCAGGCTCATCGGCAGCGGCCTCGGCCGGTGCAACCTCGGCCGCAGCCGCCTCACCTGCCGGCTTTGCGGCGCCATCCTGGGTGGCGAGATAGGCCTGCGCCTCTTCTGCCGTCACCGTGTCGGCGCGATAGCCGAGACCCTTGAGGATTTCTTCCATGTCGTCCGGCGTCGCACCGAGGATCGACAGCATCGCCGTCGTCGTGGTGAAGCGGCGGCCGTCATAGGCACCATCCGGACGCGTCGTACCCGGCTTCCACTGAAGAAGCGGGCGAATGAGGTCCGCCAGACGCTCGAGAATATCGACGCGCACGGCACGCTTGCCGAGGAAACGGAAACCGGCAAGCTTGTAGAACATCCGCTCGAAGGACGGGTCGGCAACGACCGAGGTACGCCCGGCCGCAAGTGCCGGGATCAGGTCGCCGTAACCGGGCTTGTCGAGACCGTCGTTCTTCAGTGCCCAGAGCAGCGTGATGAGCTCGGCCGGAGCCGGCTTCAAAAGTGCCGGCATGAACACGTGATAGGCGCCGAAGCGGATGCCGTAGCGGCGCATCGAGGCGCGCGCATCCTGATCGAGCGACTTCACCTCTTCGGCGACATCGCGGCGGAACAGGACGCCGAGATTTTCGACGATCTGGAAGGCAAGCCCCTTGGCAAGGCCCTGCAGGTCTTCCGCACGAGACAGGTCGTCGAGCGGCTTCAGGACCGTTGCGATATGATGATTGACGAAGCGCTCGATGCGAGCCGCAACATGTTCGCGGGCGTTCCCCGTCAGCTGCTCGTCGGAAAGCAGGATGACGCGCGGACGCATGACATGGTCGCTTGCCGCAAGGCGTGCAACCGGATCGCCGAGCCAGCGCACGAAACCGTCGGAGCCGACGGCAAGATCATTATTGCCGGACGCATAAAGACGCGCGGCGCGCGCTTCGAATTCCAGCGCAAGCGCCTTCTGCGAGGCAGCCTGGACAGCCTTGGCATCCGGCCCATCGGTCCCGGAGACCGGGGTAAAGCGGAACCCCGCCAACTGTCCGACGTGATGTCCTTCGACAAACACATCGCCATTCACACTGATTTCAGCTTCCAGCATCGCATTCTCTCTTAGGCGCTTCATGAGCACAGATGTCCTGCGATCAACAAAGCGTTTCGTCAACCTTTCATGTAGCGCGTCCGACAACCTATCCTCTATTTCCCGTGTCTTTTCTTGCCAGTGTGTCGGATCGGCAAGCCAGCCGGGCCGGTTGGAGACATAGGTCCAGGTCCTGATCTGCGCGATCCGCGCGGATAGGGTGTCGATTTCGCCATCGGTACGGTCGGCCCGGCGGACTTGCTCCGCCATGAAGTCCTCGTTCACCGTACCGCGGCGTACAAGATCGAAGAAAAGAGTCGAAATAAGGTCAGCGTGCTGCGCCGGCGCAATTCTTCGATAATCCGGCAACGCACAGGCGTCCCAGAGTTTCTCGACCCGCTCGGCCGTCGTCGCGATATCGCGCACTTCCGCATAGCGGGAAAGATGATCCAGCGCCTGACTGTCGGTCGCCGGCAGCGCCCGCGTCAGGCCCTGAATGGTCGGCGCCGCGTCGAGGCTCCGCCGCAGATCCTGCAGCGAGGCGAAGCTCAAATTCTTCGAGCGCCACTGCAGCACTTTGACATTGTCGAAATGGTGGCTCTCGATCCGCTCCACCAGCTCGTCGTCGAACGGTGCCACCTGCCCCGTGACGCCGAACGTGCCGTCGCGCAGGTGACGCCCGGCGCGGCCGGCGATCTGGCCCATCTCGCCGGCATTGAGATTGCGGAACTGGTAGCCGTCGAACTTGCGGTCCTGGGCGAAGGCGACGTGATCGACATCGAGGTTGAGGCCCATGCCGATCGCATCGGTCGCCACCAGATATTCGACATCGCCCTCCTGGTAGAGCCCGACCTGCGCATTGCGGGTACGGGGGCTGAGCGCGCCAAGCACGACGGCCGCCCCGCCCCGCTGGCGGCGGATTAACTCGGCGATCGCATAGACCTCGTCGGCCGAGAATGCGACGATCGCGGTGCGCTGCGGCAGGCGGGTGATCTTCTTCTGCCCGGCATAAAAGAGCTGGGAAAGCCTCGGCCGCTCGATGACGGTTATCCCCGGCAACAGATGTTCGAGGATCGGCCGCATCGTCGCGGCGCCGAGAAGCAGCGTCTCGTCCTTGCCGCGCAGATGCAGGATACGGTCGGTGAAGATATGCCCGCGCTCTAGGTCGCCGGCAAGCTGCACCTCGTCGATCGCCACGAAGGAAGCCTTCGTCTCGCGCGGCATCGCTTCGACGGTGCAGACCGAATAGCGCGCCAGATGCGGCGTGATCTTTTCCTCGCCGGTGATCAGCGCAACATTGTGATGCCCAACCTTTTCGACAAGCCGCGTATAAACTTCGCGCGCCAGAAGACGCAGAGGCAGGCCGATCACGCCTGACCCGTGCGCCACCATGCGTTCGATCGCGTAATGGGTCTTGCCGGTATTGGTTGGCCCGAGCACGGCGGTCACGCCGCGCCCGCTGAAAATCATGGGCTGAGAATTCAAAGCGAAGTTCCGCGTCCTGTACCACGCCCTCGGGTTCAACACCCTCGGTCGCTTGCCACACATGGCGACGCAGCGTGGCAAACGCAAGGAAAATTAGGCGGGCGGATCGAAAACGCGACCAGCTAAATCCGCTGCGGAACAAATGCGAACGAATCGGCGACGAATCGAAGACTCCCGCGATTCACGCTCCGTTCTCACAACATGCAGCATCGGCAACCAGCATACCCACATCATCTTGTGGTCGATCCGCAATCGACGCGATTCTCACCGGGAATCGCCGAGGGACTCGTTTGCCGCCGAGAGTCAATGGTGGCTGCGGCGCAGATATTTTCCCGCACCCGACCATCGGTACAGCCGCAGGGTTGAGCTGTTAACATCCCGTAACACAGAGTGAAATTCCCGATTGCAGGGCGATGGAACAAAAGTTCAGCCGTGACGTTTTCACCGCAAAATTCATCCGGCCTTCAGGGAAATGGAGCTAGACAATGCTTGGAACGATACTGCTAATTATCCTGATCCTCATGTTGATCGGCGCTTTGCCGAACTGGGGCCACAGCCGCAACTGGGGTTATGGTCCGTCAGGAGGACTTGGACTTGTCGTTCTCATCATCATCATTCTGCTCCTGATGGGCAGGATCTGATCGGTTAACGTGGAAGGGAAGGAAACCGAAACATGAAGAAGATCATTCTGATGGCCGCACTCGTCGGCGCACTCGCATCGTGCACGTCCACCGAAAAGGGTACTGCTATCGGCGCGGCATCCGGCGCGGTCATCGGCGGCGCAGTCAGCCACAGCTGGGGTGGCGCAGCCATTGGCGCGGTCGGCGGCGGTCTGGTCGGCGCTGCGATCGGCGAATCCCAGAAGCACAGAGGGTACTGCGTCTACCGCGATCGTTACGGCCGCACCTACGAGGCCCGTTGCCGCTAAAGGCAGCACGCATTCCGACCTGGGACCGGCGCCGGGAAACCGACGCCGGTCTTAACTTTTATGGGCTTTGCTGCCCGGCCGACCATAAGCAGAACGAATCGCTGACGAATCGGCGACATTGCCGAATTCACGGTTTGTTTCCAGCAACATATTGTTATTTAATAAAAATTTAACCATAGGGGCGACCGGGTCGATGACGCGATCGCACGCGATCCGTTAACACCGCGCAACCAGATCGGCAGTTGCCGAAAATCATCCACCGATATGCTGGCCGCCATTGGCACTGAGCGTCGATCCGGTGATGAAGCCCGCTTCGTCGGATACGAGAAACAGCACGCAACGGGCGATTTCTTCCGGCATGCCGAGCCGGCCGACCGGGATCTGCGGCAGGATTTTTTCCTCCATCACATGCGGGGGAATGGCCCGCACCATGTCGGTTTCCGTATAGCCGGGGCATACCGCGTTGACGGTGATGTTGCGCGATGCGCCTTCCAGCGCCAGCGCCCGGGTAAAACCGAGGTCTCCGGCCTTCGAAGCCGAATAATTGACCTGCCCCAGCTGGCCTTTCTGCGCGTTGATCGACGAAATATTGACGATCCGGCCAAAGCCCCGCTCGCGCATGCCCGGCCAGACCGGGTGGGTCATGTTGAACAGGCCGTTGAGATTGGTGCCGATCACCTCGTTCCACTGCGCAAGCGTCATCTTGTGAAACATGCCGTCGCGGCTGATACCAGCATTGTTGACGAGGATATCGATGGGGCCGAGCTCTGCCTCCACCCGCGAAATCCCGTCGACACAGGCGTCGTAATCGGAGACGTCCCAGCGAAACACCGGAATGCCGGTGGTCTGGTGAAAGCTCGCCGCTCTTTCTTCGTTGCCGTGGTAACTGGCGGCGACGGTGTATCCGACCTGGCTGAGTGCCCTGGCGATTGCCGCGCCGATCCCGCGCGTACCACCGGAAACGAGTGCTACCCGTGCCATCACCACTGCCTCCCTGTTTATTCTGGACCGTTTATTTTAGCGAAGTGCGTTGCTTTAGGCGCGCTCGAGGCACATGGCAACGCCCATTCCGCCGCCGATACACAATGTTGCAAGCCCCTTCGACGAGCCGCGCCGCTTCATTTCGTAGAGCAGCGTGTTGAGAATGCGCGCTCCCGACGCACCGATTGGATGGCCAATGGCAATCGCCCCGCCATTGACGTTGACGATATCGGGATTGAAGCCCAGTTCACGCACGATGGCACAGGATTGTGCCGCAAAAGCCTCGTTCGCCTCGATGAGGTCGAGGTCGTCGACCCGCCATCCGGCCTTCTCCAACGCCTTGCGCGATGCCGGAATGGGACCGGTACCCATGATCTGCGGATCGACGCCGGCCGTTGCCCAGGACGCGATGCGCGCCAGTGGCTCGATGCCCCGGCGCCTCGCCTCGTCCTCCGTCATCAGCACCACGGCAGCAGCCCCATCGTTGATGCCGGACGCGTTACCGGCGGTCACCGTACCGTCCTTGTCGAAGGCAGGGCGAAGCCGTGCCATGCTTTCGAGCGTCGTTCCGGCGCGGATATGCTCGTCCCGGTCGACGATTACGTCGGCCTTCTTGCCCTTGATCACGAAGGGCAGGATCTCGTCCCTGAACCGGTCGGCAGACTGCGCGGCCTCCGCCTTGTTCTGCGAGGAAACGGCAAAAGCGTCCTGCTCATCGCGCGACAACTGCCACTGCCGCGCTACGTTTTCCGCCGTAATGCCCATGTGATAGCCGTAGAATGCGTCGGTGAGGCCATCCTTGATCATCGTATCGACCATGGCGAAGTCGCCCATCTTCACGCCGCCGCGCAGATGCGCGCAATGCGGAGCCATGGACATCGATTCCTGCCCGCCGGCAACGATGATCCTCGCGTCGCCCAGCGCGATCTGCTGCATGCCGAGCGCCACCGCCCTCAGGCCGGAGCCGCAGAGCTGGTTGACCCCCCAGGCTGTCGCTTCCTGGGGCACGCCCGCCTTCATCGCCGCCTGCCGCGCCGGGTTCTGGCCCTCGCCGGCCGGCAGGACCTGGCCCATGATCACCTCGTCCACCTCCGCCGCATCGACACCGGCACGCGCCAGCGCACCGCCGATCGCCGCCGCTCCCAGATCATGGGCCGGGACATGGGCGAAGGCGCCGTTGAAGGAACCGACGGCGGTGCGGCCGGCAGAGGCGATGACGATGGCAGGGTTGGACATGGTTTCCTCCGGCATTCTTTGGCCCGGACACTGGCAAAGCTTAGCGGCAGTGTCAAATGGACGCATGGAGCGTGGCGATATGCGTCATTTGCTGCGCAACAAGAACTTCGTCGCGGCGCACAAAAACATTGTCCATCCGCACGTTTTGAGCGTAGTCTTCTGATGGGAGAAGGTGGGCGAAAGCCCAAGAATCATAAGATCTACGCTTTAGGGAGGTAAAGCCATGGCAAAAGCCGAAGGCGAAACAATCATCAAGAAATACGCCAATCGGCGGCTGTATAACACCGGCACCAGCACCTATGTCACCCTCGAGGATCTCGCCAAGATGGTGAAGAAGGGTGAGGAATTTCTGGTGCAGGACGCAAAGACCGGCGAAGACATTACCCATGCCGTTCTGACCCAGATCATTTTCGAACAGGAATCCAAGACAGGCAACACGCTGCTTCCGGTCTCATTTCTGCGCCAGCTGATCTCCTTTTACGGCGACCAGATGCAGATGGTCGTGCCGACCTTCCTTGAGCAGTCGATGCAGGCCTTTACCGAGCAGCAGGTGCAGATGCGCGAGCAGATGAGCCGTGCCTTCGGCGAAACGCCGCTCGGCAAGAACCTGCAGGTACCGATGCAGATGATGGAAGATCAGGTGCGCCGCAACACGGAAATGTTCCGCCAGGCGATGCAGATGTTCGTCCCCTTCGCCGCCACGCCGCCATCATCCGGCCAGCCGAAAAAGGCGGAAGCGCGCGACATCGACGAATTGAAGGAGCAGTTGCGCAACCTGCAGAGCCGGCTCGACAGCCTCGGCGCCTGACCCGAAGGCAAACCCGGAAAATCAGACAACAAAAAAGCCCGGCAAAAACCGGGCTTTAAAGTGATTGCTCAAAAGAAAACGCTTATGCGCTTTCCTTCGGCGTCAGAACCTGGCGACCGCGATACATGCCGGTCTTCAGGTCGATATGATGCGGACGGCGAAGTTCGCCGGAATTCTTGTCCTCGACATAAGTCGGGGTCTTCAGCGCGTCGGCGGAGCGGCGCATACCGCGCTTGGACGGGCTAACTTTTCTCTTCGGTACTGCCATTTTCGTTACTCCACTTCGTGCAAAACGTAATATCCGGGCCTATGTGAGGCCGAACCCATCACGTCTCGATCTCGGAAATTGGGCTGGCTTATACATGCACGTCAGGGCTTTGACCAGTCCCCACAGGGATTTTTTCGCCGGCATGCCTGCGCCAGCGATTCGAGGGTCTCAAGCCTCGTCCGCCGGCACTACCCAGCGCTCGGCAAGGGCCGCCGCCTCCCAGGCTTTCCAGGCCGGATGCGCCTTCATTGCCGCCATATAGGCCAGCACTGCCGGATCGGAGACCAGCTCATAGGCCTCGAACCGGTTGACGACCGGCGCAAACATCGCATCCGCCGCCGAAAATTCGCCGAACAGGAAGGGACCGCCGGATTTGGCCGTAAGCTCCGTCCAGATCGACGAGATGCGTGCCACATCGGCATCCAAACCTGCCCGCACGTCGTCAGCCAGCACCAGCTTGGCTTTCGGGCGGCGAATGTTCATCGGGCAGGCATTGCGCAGAGAGCAGAAGCCCGACAGCATTTCCATGGACACCGACCGCGCCACTGCCCGATCCTGCATCGCCTTTGGCCAGATCGCCTTTTCCGGGAAAAGCTCGGCGGCATATTCGATGATCGCGAGAGATTCCCACGACCGGAACTCGCCATGATGAAGGCAGGGTACCCGGCCCGTCGGCGAGATCTCCCTGAACTTCGGATTTCCGCCGTCCTCATTGAACGGGATCAGCACCTCTTTGAAGGCCACGCCTGCCGCGGTGAGTGCGATCCACGGCCGAAACGACCAGGACGAATAGTTCTTGTTGCCGATATAGAGGGTAAGCTCGCTCATGATGATCTCCGCATGTCTGGCTCACGCTACCGCGACCGCACGTACGGCTCCAATGAATAGGCTAGAACCTAGTCATAAATGCATTTGATGTATTCACCCGAATTCTTCGCCCGCCGGTCGATGATCGCGGCCAGCCGCCGCATGCCGCGTCCCGGCTTGCTGGCGATGCGGGTGAACGGATTGGGAAGGGCGACCGCCAGAAGTGAAGCCTGGGTCGGGCTCAGCCTTGCCGCGCTCGTCTTGAAATAATGCTGCGCTGCAGCCTCGATCCCGTAGATGCCGGGGCCCCATTCGGCAATGTTGAGATAGATCTCCATCAGCCGCCGCTTCGACCAGACGAAATCGCTGGCAAGAGCCAGCGGCATTTCCAGCCCCTTCCTGAGGAACGAACGACCGTTCCACAGAAACAGGTTCTTGGCCGTCTGCATCGGAATGGTGCTGGCACCGCGGGTGGATTCACCCTCCATCGCATCCTGCACGACGCCGCGCATCTGCCGCCAGTCGACGCCATTATGAAAACAGAACTGCCCGTCCTCCGACATCATCACCGCCCGCACCAGATTGGGGGAAATTTCGTCGAGATCGACCCAGCGCCGGTCATAACCGCGCAGCAGGAAGAGTTCCGACAACATCAGCGTCGAGACGGGGCGGGTGAATGGCAGGGCATAGACGGGGATCAGAAGATAGGGCAGCACGAGAAGCGCCACGAGTACCTGCGCCACGCGTCGAACCATGTGCGGAAGCATTCCCGCTTGTTGCCGTCTCGGCATGGCGGGCTCCTCTTCCTCCGCCGGCTCCTCGGCGTGTCGTTCCGGCGTCATGTCCAATTGCAGCTTCCCCTTGCCACGCCTTTCTTAGCCACTCTAGCGCCTTGTGACGAGTCTGGCGCCAAAACTTACTGTGGGCCAAAACCTTCCTTGGCATGGTAAATCCCGTTGCCAGCGCTCCACTGGCATGCAACAGAGCGGCCATGAGCACAGCACCCACCGAGCCTGGTTCCTTCGAGAGCCGACTGAGACAGAGCGCCGCCCAAACGGAGACGCTGCTGCTCGATCTTCTGTCTCCGGCCCCGCTCGACGGCGAGACCACCCGCCCGCAGGCCCTGCTGGCCGCCATGCGGCACGGAACGCTGAATGGCGGCAAGAGGTTGCGACCTTTTCTCGTCGTCGAAAGCGCTGCCCTGTTCGGTGCGGATCATCATGCGGCACTGCGCATCGGCGCAGCACTGGAATGCATGCATTGCTATTCGCTCATCCATGACGACCTGCCGGCCATGGATGACGACGATCTGCGCCGCGGCCAGCCGACGGTGCACAAGGCCTTCGACGAGGCGACCGCCATTCTCGCCGGCGACAGCCTGCTTACCTATGCCTTCGATATCGTCGCCGCCCCCGAAACCGCGCTTGCGGCACAAAGCAAGATTGACCTGACCTTGATGCTGGCGCGCGCCGCCGGCATCGGCGGCATGGCGGGTGGCCAGGCGCTCGATCTCGCGGCCGAAAAATCAGCCCCCGACGAGGCCGGTATCCGCATGCTGCAGGCGATGAAGACCGGCGCATTGCTGCGCTTCGCCTGCGAGGCAGGCCCGGTGATCGCCGGCGCCACCGATGACGACCGCCTGCGCCTGCGTGCTTTCGGCGAAAAGATCGGCCTCGCCTTCCAGCTCGCCGACGATCTGCTCGACGTCACCTCCGATACGGCAACGCTCGGCAAGGCCGCCGGCAAGGATGCGGGCCGCGGCAAGGGCACGCTGGTCGGTCTCCATGGCATCGAATGGGCGGAAGCACAGCTCGATCTCCTGACGCAGGAAGCCGTGTCGCTTCTCTCGCCTTACGGCGAAAAGGCTGCCATATTGCAGCACGCGGCACGTTTCGTCGCCAATCGGAAAAGCTGAAAAGGGCAGCAGTGCCCGAATGTTGCGAGGCGACCTATGCCGGATATCTCGAGCTACCTGCCCTATATCTGGCCTGCCTACCTGGCCTATCTGATCACTGTCCTGAGCCCCGGACCGGCCAATCTGGCCATCATGACCACGGCGATCTCGCAAGGGCGGCGCGCCGGCCTTTTCATCGCGCTTGGCGTCTTCTGCGGCTCGCTGACATGGGCCTGCGCCGCAGCACTCGGGCTGGCCGCTCTGCTGCGCACCTATGCCTTGGCACTGGAGATCATCAAGATCCTCGGCGGCCTCTATCTCATCTATCTCGCCTGGAAGGCCTATAAATCGGCTCGCAAGCCGGATAAAGACATCGCGCTCAGCGAGGCAAGGGCGAAACAGACGGCAGGCCAACTCTGGCTGCGCGGTTATGGCATCCACATTACCAATCCGAAGGCAATCTTCGGCTGGCTGGCGGTTATCTCGCTCGGACTGCCGGCCAACGCGCCGCCCTCTGCCGTTGCCCTGATCGTCTCGATCTTCAGCGCCTCGAGCCTGACCATCTTTACCGGTTATGCGATCCTGTTTTCGACACGGCATGCGCTGCGTCTCTATCGCGCCGCGCGGCGCTGGATCGAGGCGACGATGGCCGTCTTCTATTCGCTTGCCGGGATAAAACTGCTGACCAGCCGGATCTGAACCGGTCACCGGAACGATACAGCCCCGCACGTCGGATGGGACGCACGGGGCTGTCGAGCAATCTTTGCGCGTCTGCGCTTATTTCTGTTCGATCGGCGCGATCTGCACTTCGACGCGGCGGTTCTGGGCGCGGCCTTCCGGCGTTGCGTTGGAAGCAACCGGCTGCGACGGACCGAAGCCCATGGTCGACATGCGGCGCTGGTCGACACCCTGGCTTGCCAGATAGTTGGCAACCGACGCCGCACGGCGCTCGGAAAGCCCCTGGTTATGCTGCAGGCTGCCGGTCGAATCGGTATGGCCGTTGACGTCGATATAGGTCTTGCCGAACTTGTTGAGCACCAGCGCAACCGAGTTGAGCGTCTGATAGAATGGCGGGATCACCTGATCCTGGTCGGTGGCAAAGGTGATGTTCGACGGCATGTTGAGAATGATGCGGTCGCCGTTGCGGGTCACGGAAACGCCGGTACCCTGCAGCTGCTGGCGCAGTTCTGCTTCCTGGCGGTCCATGTAATTGCCGATCGCACCACCGGCGAGACCGCCGATTGCAGCGCCGATCAGCGCATTGCGGCCCTTGTTGCCGCCGCCGATCAGCAGGCCGCCGACCGCGCCGAGGCCCGCGCCGATCGCAGCGCCGCCGGCCGTATTGGAAACCTTCTGCTCGCCCGTATAGGGGTCGGTCGTGGTGCAAGCGGAAAGGTAGGTGGCGCACAGCGCAACCAGTGCAAGCTTCTTGATCATTCGAATCGTTTTCCCCGTCGTCTGAGATGATCTCCAATTACCACAAAATGCGGCAAAACGAGGAAAGGGCTGCTTTCTCCCCGTCGTTGGCCACCGACGAGGATACGGCATCATCCATGCGCACCGTCACGCGGCGGGCGGAAGGATTTCGATCCGGTTGCGCATGCCGCTGGCAACGATGGCCGGCACATCCGGCGGCGTCATCGGCGGAAAGTCTGTCTGATGAAGCGCGGCCTTCTCGCCCACTTCGACGAAGAACGCCTCGTGCAGGCTGCCCGGCGAATTGATGATCAGCATCCGCGCATCCGTCATGCCCGGATTGCGGAAGGCATGCACGGTGCCGGGCACGATATGGACCGCCTCGCCGACGCCCTTTTTCTGCCAGGTGCCATCGAGGAAGAATTCGTATTCGCCTTCCAGCACATAGAAAGCCTCGTCATCCGCCTGCCGGTGCATCGGCGCCCCCTGTCCCGGTGCAGTGCGGTTCTCGATCAGGGTGAACCTGTCGCCGGTCGCCGCACTGCGAATGTGGAAAGTCAGCAGGTTGCCGAGAAAGTGCACGGTCATCGGACCGGTATCGCTGGAATTGACCTTTGCGGCCATCATCATCTTGTCCTCTCGTCTTTTTGTGATAAAATCATCTCTTAATGAGACGAATTTCTCATAAAGGAAGAATGATGGCAGGTCAAGCAGAGCGCGAAATTCCATTCGAGAGAATCAACCAGAAGAAGAGGACGCGCACCGAATTGTTAAGAACGGCGCGGAAAATGATCGAGGCGGGGACATCGTTCTCGGTCGCCGATGTCGCGGACGCATCCGGCATTTCCCGCGCCACGGCCTACCGCTACTTCTCCAAGCCGGATGATATGCTGCGCGAGGCGGTGCTGGATGCCGTGGCCGAACAGGTCCATCTCCCGGACGAGATCGCCAGGAATGGAACGGTCGAACAGAGGCTGGATGAGATGGTCGGCCAGATTTTTCGAATGGTGGCCGGGAACGAGAGCCTGTTCCGCGCCTTTCTTGCCGCATCGGTGACCGGGGATCAGATACAGCGCTCGGCCCGCCGCCTGCCCTGGCTCGCCGAGGCGCTGCAACCGGCGGAAGGCAGATTATCGAAGCCCGCTTTCGAGCAATTGCTGGCCGGTCTGTCACTGCTGACCGGTATCGAGGCGATCATCGTGCTGCGTGATGTCTGCGGCATGGATCTCGAAAAGGGGGAACATGTCGTGCGCTGGTCCGCCCAGGCGATGCTCGCAAAGGCTCTGGCAGAGGCCTGAAGGCCGCCGCGCAATGGAGATCGGAGGAGGAGCAGCTTATTCCGCCGCCGTACGATTCTGGCCGAAACGGTTCTCGATATAGTCGGCGACGAGCTTTTCGAAGTCGCCGGCAATATTCGGCCCCTTCAGCGTCATCGCCTTCTTGCCGTCGATAAAGACGGGAGCAGATGGCGTCTCGCCCGTGCCCGGCAGCGAAATGCCGATATCGGCATGCTTGCTCTCGCCCGGACCGTTGACGATGCAGCCCATCACCGCGACGTTGAGCGCCTCGACGCCCGGATATTTGTCACGCCAGATCGGCATGTTCTTGCGGATATCGGCCTGGATCTTCTGGGCAAGTTCCTGGAACACGGTCGAGGTCGTCCGCCCGCAGCCGGGACACGCGGCAACCACCGGAATGAACTGGCGAAAGCCCATGACCTGCAGGATTTCCTGGGCAACCTGCACTTCCTTGGTGCGGTCGCCATTCGGCTCCGGCGTGAGCGACACGCGGATGGTATCGCCGATCCCGTGCTGCAATACGTAACCCATGGCCGCCGACGAGGCGACGATGCCCTTCGAGCCCATGCCCGCCTCGGTCAGACCGAGATGCAGCGCATGGTTTGAGCGCTCCGCCAGCATCGAATAGCAGGCAATCAGGTCCTGCACCTGGCTGACTTTGGCCGAAAGGATGATGCGATTGCGCGGCAGGCCGATACTCTCGGCAAGCTCCGCGGAAATCAGCGCCGACTGCACGATCGCCTCATGCATGACCTGGCGTGCCGAAAGCGGCGAGCCGGCCTCGGCATTGCGGTCCATCAGTGTCGTCAGAAGGTCCTGATCGAGCGAGCCCCAGTTGACGCCGATACGGACAGGCTTGTCGTAGCGGATCGCCATCTCGATGATGTCGCCGAACTGCTTGTCCTTCTTGTCCTTGAAGCCGACATTGCCCGGATTGATGCGATATTTCGCAAGCGCCTCGGCGCAGGCCGGATGATCGGCCAACAGCTTGTGGCCGATATAGTGAAAATCGCCGATCAGCGGCACGTCCATGCCGAGCCTGAGTAGCCGCTCGCGGATCTTCGGCACGGCGGCTGCACTTTCGTCACGATCGACCGTGATCCGCACCATCTCCGACCCGGCCTTGAACAGCGACGCGACCTGTGCCACCGTCGCATCGATATCGGCCGTATCCGTATTGGTCATCGACTGCACGACAACCGGCGCTCCGCCACCCACGATGACGCCGCCCACATCGACCGCAACGGTCTGGCGGCGCGGCTTGGGATCAAAGTCGATGGGTGAGGTCATGGTCGCTTCTCGGTGCCTTCAAGCGGAATTGCATTTCAGGTGGCGTATGCACTGCCGCTTGTCAACCACCGAGCTGAGGCAGTTTTGCGACAGGGCAGCACGAACGGCCATTTCCCTTCAATGGTGCGCCCCATCCGCATGCCGGGCAAGCCTTGAAAGCAGCAGGACCACGACGAGAAAACCGGAAAGCGCCAGGAAGATCACCCCGAGCCCCGTATGCGCGGCGACAAAGCCGATCACCGACGGCGCCACCAGAATGCCGGAATACCCCATCGTTGTGACGACCGAGAGCCCGACGCCAGCCGCCATGCCCGGCAGGTTGCCGGCCGCGGAAAACACGATCGGCACCATGTTGGAAATGCCGATCCCCGCCAGCGCAAAGCCGGCAATCGCCATCGGCACACTTGGCGCCGAACCGATCATCGCCAGCCCGAGAATGGCGATCGTCCCGCAGATCCGCAGCGTCATGACGGCCCCGAGCCGGTCGCGGATGATATCGCCGGCAAAACGCATCACCGCCATGGTGAAGGAAAATCCGGCAAAGGCGAAACCCGACAGGGCAACCGTCGCGCCGAGCTCATTGCGCAGATAGAGTGCGCCCCAGTCGAGAATGGCGCCTTCCGGGATCATGCAGAACAGCGCGACGCAGCCGATCAGCCAGGGCAGCACCGAACGCGGCAGCCGGCTTTTCGCACTATCCTTGTGTTCGTCAGGATGCGGCGCATCCTGCAACACGATCGGCCACGCCACGGCAAGCATCACAGCGGCAATCAGCGTGACGACGATGACATGCGGCATCACCCCGAGCCACTGCATGAGAAAACCGCCCGTCGACGAGCCGATCAACCCGCCCAGGCTCCAGAAGGCGTGGCAAGACGACATGATCGAGCGGCGCATATGTTTCTCGGTGGCCACCGCATTGGCATTCATCGCCACGTCCATCGCCCCGAACAGACCGCCGAACAGGAAGATCGCGATCGCCGCGCTCCAGATTTCTCCCGTCAGCGAGAGCACCAGCAGCATCGGCGTCAGAAGCACGGCGGTGAATTTCGACACCCGGCTGGATCCGAACCGCGCAATCTGGCTGCCGGCAATCGGCATCAGGGTAATCGAACCCAGCCCGAAGACAAGGATCATCAGCCCCAGCGATTTTTCACTCAAGTTCAGGCGCGAGGCGAATTCCGGGATCTTCGGAGCCCATGCGCCGATCAGGAAACCGTTCATCAGAAACAGCAGCGCAACGCCGGCCCGCTCTTTCGTCAGTATCGGCAAGGGTGTTTTAGCGACCGTGGTCGATATCGTATCCATAAGCCCTCCAGATCGGCGCAACTTATTTAAATCGATTTAGATTGCAATCTGGCGACACTCTTCCTGCCGTCACGATTTATGTTCCCCGTTCATCTCGATCCATGCAAAGCCACCATGAAGTGGGCAATAACGAAGCCGATTGCAATTGCGTGGAAATCACGTAGAGCGTTAGCCCATAATCGTCCCGAGGCGCCATCCGGCGTGACCCCCTTGAAAACCACCACTGCCAGCGGCATCCTTTTCGTCAGCGCGTCGTATTTCCTGTTTACCCTGCACGACGCGGTCATCAAGCTGCTCGTAACGCATCTCAGCGTCTGGCAGATCGTCTTCTTCCGCAGCCTTGGCATCTTTGCCGCCTGCATGCTGATCGGCGGGCGCGGCTTTGCCGGACGGGTCATCTCCTCGCCGATCGTCAAGCCCATGGCGGTCCGCAGCCTGCTGCTGCTTGCGGCCTGGATCTCCTATTACACGGCGGCAAAATCGCTGCAGCTCGCCGAACTGACGACCATTTATTACGCCGCCCCGATCGTCGCGACGCTTCTCGCCATCCCGATGCTCGGCGAGAAGGTGCCTCTGCCCCGCTGGGCCGCAATCATTCTCGGCTTTATCGGCGTCATTGTTGCCAGCAATCCCGCGGGCCTCGCCATCTCGCTGCCCGTCGGCCTTGCCCTTCTCGCCGCCGTCCTCTGGGCCAGCGCCAGCGTTCTTCTGCGCAAGACAGCGATGAACGAATCGACACTGGTGCAGATGACCCTGACTAACGGCTTTTTCGTGCTGTTGACCTTTGCCATGGCGATCTATCATTGGCAGCCGATCGACTTCGACAGCGCTGCCCTGCAGTTTCTCGTCGTCCTCTTGGGCGGCGCGGCCCAGGCAAGCCTGTTCGAGGCCATGCGCCGCGCGCCGGTCTCGGTTCTGGCGCCATTCGAATATTCGTCGCTGATTTGGGCCTTCGTGCTCGGCTATGTCATCTGGCTGGATATTCCAGCCCATAACGTCGCCATCGGCGCCGGCCTGATCTGCTGCGCCGGCCTTCTGATCGTATCGACCGAAAGGCTGGCAGCAAGACGATACCGTCTTGCCCGCCCCCAGACGCCGGCCGAAGCCTCGAAGGAAGATGCAACGGGCGCCTGAAGGCGCCCGTCATCGATCCGGATCAACCGGCATAGACGATCAGCAGATCCTTGGCGTCGATCTGGTCGCCGGCCTTCACCAGCACCTCGGCGATCACCCCATCCTTCTCGGCATGCAATGCCGTCTCCATCTTCATCGCCTCGATGGAGAGAAGCACGTCGCCGGCCATGATCGACTGACCGGCGGCAACCGCTACGGTGGAGATGACACCCGGCATCGGTGCGCCGAGATGCGCCACATTGCCGGGCTCCGCCTTGCGGCGGACGGCACCCGATGCAGCCCGGTTGCGATCCGGCACCTTGATGCGGCGCGGCTGGCCATTCAGTTCGAAGAACGCCGTCACCATGCCCTGGGCATCCGGGGCGCTGATCGCCTGGTTGACGATGACAAGCGTCTTGCCGCGCTCGATATCGGCAAAAAGCTCTTCCCCGTCGGCAAGCCCGTAGAAATAGGCAGGCGTCGGCAGGACCGAGACCGGGCCATAGGTTTCCGAAGCCATTGCGAAATCGGTGAACACCTTCGGATACATCAGATAGGAGGCAAACTCGAAGTCATCGACCTTGCGGCCGAGTTTCTCCTCGATATCCTTGCGCTCCTTGGCCAGATCGGCCGGCGGCAGCAGCGACCCGGGAACCGCCGTATAGGGCTTTTCGCCCTTCAGCGCCTTCTTCTGGATGCCTTCCGGCCATCCGCCCGGAGGCTGGCCGAGATCGCCCTTCAGCATAGAGACGACCGATTCGGGAAACGCGATGTCCTTGTCCGGGTTTTCGACATCGGCAACCGTCAGGTCCTGTGAAACCATCATCAGCGCCATGTCGCCGACCACCTTGGAGGACGGCGTCACCTTGACGATATCGCCGAACATCTGGTTCACGTCGGCATAGGTCTGGGCGACCTTGTGCCACTTGGTATCGAGCCCCAGCGACCGCGCCTGTTCCTTGAGGTTGGTGAACTGACCGCCCGGCATTTCATGCAGGTAGACTTCCGAGGCCGGTCCCTTGAGATCGCTTTCGAAGGCCGCGTACTGGTTGCGCACCGCTTCCCAATAGAAAGAGATCTTGCGGATCCATTCCGGATCGAGGCCGGAATCGCGCTCCGAACCCGACAGCGCCTCGACGATCGAGCCGAGGCAGGGCTGTGACGTGTTGCCCGAAAACGCATCCATTGCCGCATCGACCACGTCGACGCCGGCATCGACGGCCGCAAGCACGGTCGCCGCCGAAATGCCCGACGTGTCATGCGTGTGGAAATGGATCGGCAGCGATGTCGCCTCGCGCAGCGCCTTGAACAGAACCTTGGCGGCAGCCGGCTTCAAAAGCCCGGCCATGTCCTTGACCGCAATGATATGCGCGCCGGCCTTTTCCAGCTGCTGCGCCAGCCCGACATAATATTTGAGGTCGTATTTCGGCCGCACCGAGTTTCCGAGATCGCCGGTATAGCAGATCGCCGCCTCGCAGAGCCTGCCTTCCTCGTTGACCGCATCCATCGACACGCGCATGTTGTCGACCCAGTTCAGGCAGTCGAACACGCGGAACACGTCGACGCCGCCCTTCGCCGCCTGGGCGACGAAATATTTGACGACATTGTCGGGATAATTCTTGTAGCCGACGCCATTTGCGCCGCGCAGCAGCATCTGCAGAAGGATGTTCGGTGCTGCTTCGCGGATCAGCGAAAGCCGCTCCCACGGATCCTCCGTGAGGAAGCGCATGGAAACATCGAACGTCGCTCCACCCCAGCATTCCAGCGAAAACAGGTTCGGAAGCGCACGGGCATAGACGCCGGCAATGCTCGCAATGTCATTGGTGCGCATGCGGGTGGCAAGCAGCGACTGGTGGCCGTCACGCATCGTCGTGTCGGTGATGAGTGCGCGGGTTTCACCCCGCATCCATTCGGAAAACTTCTTCGGCCCGAGCTCATCGAATTTCTGCTTGGTGCCGGCCGGAATGGCACCTTCGATGAACGGCAGGACAGGCTTGGAAATCTTGTTCGACGGCGTTGGCCGGCCCTTCGTCTCCGGATGGCCGTTGACGGTGACGTCGGCAAGATAGGTCAGAAGCTTGGTGGCACGGTCGGCACGCTTCACCTGCTCGAACAATTCCGGCGTCGTGTCGATGAACCGCGTCGTGTAGGTGTTGTCGCGGAACTTCGCATGCCCGATGATCGCCTCGAGGAAGGTCAGGTTTGTGGCGACGCCGCGGATGCGAAACTCGCGCAAAGCGCGGTCCATGCGGGAAATCGCTTCCTGCGGCGTCGAGCCGGAAGCCGTCACCTTGACCAGCAGCGGATCGTAATAGCGGGTGATGATCGCACCCGTATAGGCCGTGCCGCCATCCAGCCGGATGCCGAAGCCGGCAGCCGACCGATAGGCGGTGATGCGGCCGTAATCCGGAATGAAATTGTGCTCCGGATCTTCTGTCGTGATGCGGCACTGCAGCGCATGGCCGTTGAGACGGATATTCTCCTGCGACGGCACACCCGATTCCGGCGTGCCGATGGCAAAGCCTTCCAGGATATGGATCTGCGCCTTGACGATGTCGATGCCGGTAACGACTTCGGTCACCGTATGCTCGACCTGAATGCGCGGGTTGACTTCGATGAAGTAGAATTTCCCGCTGTCGGCATCCATCAGATACTCTACCGTGCCGGCGCCGACATAATTCGTCGCCTTGGCGATTTTCAGCGAATAATTCGCCAGTTCCGCCCGCTGCGTTTCCGACAGATAAGGCGCCGGCGCACGCTCGACCACCTTCTGGTTACGCCGCTGGATGGAGCAGTCGCGCTCGAACAGATGCACGACATTGCCATGGGTATCGCCGAGAACCTGGCTTTCCACATGGCGCGCACGCTCCACCAGCTTTTCCAGATAGACCTCGTCCTTGCCGAAGGCGGCCTTCGCCTCGCGCTTGGCCTCAACGACTTCCTTGGCGAGATCGGCCTCGGAGCGAATGGCGCGCATGCCGCGCCCGCCGCCGCCCCAGGAAGCCTTCAGCATCACCGGATAGCCGATCTCGGCCGCCATCCTTGCCACTTCCGCCATGTCGTCGGGAAGCGGTTCGGTGGCCGGAACGACCGGCACACCGACCGATATGGCGAGGTTACGGGCGGCCACCTTGTTGCCGAGCTGGCGCATCGTATCCGGCCGCGGCCCGATGAAGATGATGCCGGCCTCGTCGCAGGCATCGACGAATTCCGGGCTCTCGGACAACAGGCCGTAACCGGGATGAATGGCGTCCGCGCCGGAGAGCTTGGCGACCCGGATCACCTCGGGGATCGAAAGATAGCTCTCGATCGGTCCGAGATCCTTGGCAAGATGCGGGCCGCGACCGACCTGGTAGCTCTCGTCCGCCTTGAAGCGATGCAGCGAGAGCTTGTCCTCCTCGGCCCAGATCGCAACCGTTTTTATCCCGAGCTCGTTGGCAGCGCGGAACACGCGAATTGCGATTTCTGATCGGTTGGCAACGAGAATCTTTGATATCGGCAACGCAGTCTCCCCAAGGCGTTTTCTGTCCATATTGCACCGCAAAGAGATCAATATCCCCGAACTTACGCAAGTATAAATTTGGACAATGGTAGAGGGATATGGCCGCAGCAGCAAACTGCCGTCATGGGCATCGCCGACAATTTCAGGAAATAAGCGCCAACCGGAATGCCCGTGCAATCAGGTGCTGGCGATTGTTGGCTCCGAGCTTTTCATGCAGGCCATTGATGTACCAGTCGACGGTATGGCTGGAAATGTCGAGCTGCTTGGCAATCTCGTTGGATGTCAGCCCATTGGCGAGCAGCAGCGTCACCTCCATCTCGCGCCGGGTTAGCTGGACGTCCACGGTCGTCGGGCTTTCGAACACCTCCGCCAGATGACGCAGTTCCAGCAGTTTCCAGAATACCGCCTTGGCTGCCGCATCGAAGACGTTCATCTCGGGCGGAGAGAGATCGACCGGCTGGCCCGCAACCGCGAGATTGCCGAGAAGCCCTGTACGGCCGTGAACAGGGAAAATATATCCATCGTGAAGGCCATGCCGGGCTGCCTCCTGCGTCAACCGTTTCATCCGCTGCCGATGCGGGTCCGCCTTCAATGTCAGCAACGCATCCTTCCAGCGGAACGGGCGCTGCGCGGTACGCAACCACCGAAGCGTCGGATCGATCAGCGAATATTTGCGCTTCGAATAGACCTCGGTCCAGCCTTCGGGCCAGCGGGCGGCCAGCACCGATCTCTGGATGTTCAACTGAGGCAGAGGCTGCACGACCAGGCTATAGAAATCGAAGCCATAGGAACTGACGAGGCTGTCGAACCGGGCAGTCGCCTGTTCCGGGGTTTTTGCTTCTTGAAGCAAGACCAGGAACTCGACAATCAAGGTAATATTCAACTCTGCCCCCGAGCCTTGGTCGGCTAGACTAAATTACTCATTTTGCAATCGCCTGCATTGTCTACACTGGCGGTTAGCATTGATTGAAACGGAACGGCCAGATCTCGCAATGTCCTATCGCAATAAACTACAAATACGTGCATTCGAGACGTTCTACACCAGCCACCATCCTGGCACAATCAACCTTGGGATAAAGGCTTGGAATCGCCGTTCATTGTCCATACAGGTCATTTGCCCCACATATGGGTGACGACGACTGAAGAGGTTAGCGGTTTGACACTATTACAAGTTTACGCACGGGCACTCGGATACCTTGCCAAAAACAAATGGCGGGTGACCGCCATCGTCATCGCCAACATCGTCCTGGCCGTCATCACCATCGCTGAGCCGGTCCTGTTCGGCTGGATCATCGATGCCATATCATCCGGCGGCGCCGTGACGCATGTCCTGATGTTATGGGCAGGCTTCGGTGTTTTCAACACCATAGCCTACGTTCTTGTCGCACGCGAGGCCGACCGACTGGCCCATGGACGCCGGGCATCGCTACTGACCGAGGCCTTCGGCCGCATCATCTCCATGCCGCTCTCCTGGCATCACCAGCGCGGCACGTCGAACGCATTGCATACCCTGTTGCGGGCATCGGAAAGCCTGTTCGGCCTTTGGCTCGAATTCATGCGCACCCATCTTGCAACAGCGGTGGCGATCGTCCTGCTCATTCCAACCGCAATCTCGATGGACTGGCGCCTGTCGATCGTCCTCCTCGTCCTCAGCATCTTCTATTGGGTGATCGGCGTGGCGGTGATGAAGCGCACCAAGGAAGGCCAGGCGTCGGTGGAAAGCCACTACCACCAGGTCTTTTCCCATGTCAGCGATTCGATCAGCAACGTGTCGGTCCTGCACAGCTACAACCGCATCGAGGCTGAAACCCAGGCGCTGAAGGCTTATACCAAGGACCTGCTCGCCGCCCAATATCCGGTCCTCGACTGGTGGGCATTGGCCGGCGGCCTCAATCGCACCGCATCGACCGTTTCGATGGGCGTCATCCTCGTCATCGGCACGATGCTGGTGCAGGACGGCAAGATCCGCGTCGGCGACGTCGTGGCCTTCATCGGCTTTGCCAACCTGCTGATCGCCCGCCTCGACCTGTTGCGCCAGTTCGCCACCCAGATCTTCGAGGCCCGCGCCAAGCTTGAGGATTTCTTCATTCTCGAAGATTCCGTCGACGATCGCACCGAGCCGGCCAATGCCGGCGAATTGCGCGATGCCAGGGGCGAAGTCGAGTTCCGCGACGTCTCCTTCGGCTTTGCCAATACCAAGCAGGGCGTGCACGACATTTCCTTCATCGCCAGGGCCGGAGAGACGGTGGCGATCGTCGGACCGACCGGCGCCGGCAAGACGACGCTCATCAATCTCCTGCAGCGCGTCTATGATCCGCAAAAGGGCAAGATCCTCATCGACGGCACCGACATATCGACGGTCACCCGCAAGTCGCTTCGCCAGCAGATCGCCACCGTATTCCAGGATGCCGGCCTTCTGAACCGTTCGATCAGCGACAATATTCGCCTCGGCCGGGAAGGCGCCACCGACGACGACATCATCAAGGCGGCACAGGCTGCTGCTGCCACCGAATTCATCGAAAGCCGCCTCAACGGCTACGAGACCGCGGTCGGCGAAAGGGGCAACAAACTTTCGGGCGGCGAGCGCCAGCGCATCGCCATCGCCCGCGCCATATTGAAGAATGCCCCGATCCTCGTCCTTGACGAGGCAACCAGCGCGCTCGACGTCGAAACCGAGGCGCGGGTGAAGGTGGCGATCGACAAGCTCAGGCACAACCGCACCACCTTCATCATCGCCCACCGGCTTTCGACCGTACGCGACGCCAACAAGGTGATCTTCCTCGATGGCGGCCGCATTGCCGAAATGGGCAGCTACGACGAACTGAGCCACCTCGGCGGCCGCTTCGCCTCGCTTCTCAAGACCAGCGGCCTCCTGGACGACAGCGACGAGGACGATGCCGCGAAGAAAGGCAAGAAGCCGGAGGCGACACAAAGCCAAGCGTGAGGCGGTCTTCGCGACATTGAAAGGCCCGGTATTCGATCGAGTACCGGGCCTTTATCTTTCCAAAAATATCCCTTTCGCGATGGCATCCTGCGGCTTGCCTCTGGCATCGGATCACCTTGCAGCCGGAAGAACCACGGCAGACAACCGGGCATCCTTGGTTGAAGCCCTGGGATGCCCATGAGGAATGAGGCCTTCTGCTCTCCACCAACACGGAGATAGCGGGGACGAAATCCCCCATCTGAGCAAAAAACGCCGTTTTGAATCAACGCCCTGATAAAAATCTTTTCCCCCATCGTCCCCGCCCCGCCGAACCCGCCGTAACCTGATTACGTCATCGAGCAGGGGGCCGGGTCGCGAACCGGACGCCTACGGAGCAAAATCCGGCGCACGATGATGGTCGAAAGGCGGGAGGACATGCCGTCAGGGCAAAATCCTCCACCGGACGGGAAAGGCGGGGTCCTCACCCTCCGCCATCCCTTCCGAAACGCCGGACGATCGGGCGGGCAGAATGCCTGACACCCATACCATCCACCATCGCACTGCCCGCCCTCCCCTTCGAGCCGGCCGTGACGGGATCGCCCGCCGCGGTCACTGATGCTGGCCTTCTTCTGGAGACATCCATCATGCCGACCTAGAACAGCATCGGCCCGGAAACCGCTTGAGTTTCCGGGCCGATGCCATTTCAGCGTCTGGTCAGCTACAGGCCTATTTCGACGACAGCAGGAACCCGCCATCCTTGCCGGCTGCCTTGCCGTTGACGGTCACGTTGCCGCCTTCCACCTTGATCCTGTGGGCCTTGCCCTCGATCGTCAGTTCGGCTTCGAAACCATCCCAGCCGGTCGGCAGCGACGGATCGACATGCAGGTGCTCGCCATTGCGCTTGATGCCGAGAATACCCTCGATCGCCGCGCGGTAGAGCCAGCCTGCAGAACCCGTATACCAGGTCCAGCCGCCACGCCCTTCATAGTCGCCGGCACCGTAGATATCGGCAGCCACAACATAGGGTTCGACGCGGTACTTGTCGGCCGCATCGCGGTCGAGCGAATGGTTGATCGGGTTGATCAGCTGGAAGCACTTCCACGCATCGTCGCTGCGCTTCATCTTCGCCAGCGCCAGAACCACCCAGATCGACGCATGGGTATACTGGCCACCGTTTTCACGCACGCCCGGCGGGTAGGACTTGATATAGCCCGGATCACGGCGGGTGTTCTGGAAGGGCGGCGTGAACAGGCGGATAATGCCCGTCTCTTCGTCCACCAGCTGGTTCATGACGGCATCCATCGCCTGGTCGCGGCGGTCCATCCGGCCCTGGTCGGAAAGCACGCTCCACGACTGGCCGAGACTGTCGATGCGGCATTCGTCGCTCTTGGAAGAACCGAGCGGCGAACCGTCGTCGAAATAGCCGCGGCGATAATAGGTGCCGTCCCAGCCATCGGTCTCGAGCGCATCCTTGAGCGTCTCGATATGCTTCCTCCAGCGATCCGCACGCTTCATGTCCTTGCGCTCTTCGGCATAGGGAATGAAGTCGCGCAGTGCTGCGGCCAGGAACCAGCCGAGCCACACGCTCATGCCGCGGCCGTTGACGCCGACACGGTTCATGCCGTCGTTCCAGTCGCCGCCGAGCATCAAGGGCAGGCCCATGTCGCCGGTGCGGTCGATCGCGAGATCGAGCGCCCGTGCCGCATGTTCGTAAAGCGTGCCGATCTCGTTGGTCACTTCCGGCTGGATGAAAGCGTCATGCTTGGTCTTTTCGAGAATCTGGCCCGCAAGGAACGGCAGTTTCTCCTCAAGCAATGTCTCGTCGCCGGTGACCGACACATACTGGTTGATCGCATAGGCGAGCCAGACCACGTCGTCGGAAATCGTCGTGCGCACGCCCGAACCGTTATGCGGCAGCCACCAGTGCAGCACGTCACCTTCCCTGAACTGGCGTGACGCGGCATTGATGATCTGCTTGCGGGCAAGCGAGGGCTCGTGAACGAGGAAGGCCAGCGTATCCTGCAACTGGTCGCGGAAGCCGAATGCGCCCGATGCCTGGTAGAAGGCGGTACGAGCCATGATGCGGCATCCGAGTGCCTGGTAAGGCAGCCAGTGGTTGACCATGTTGTTGAGCGACTTGTCCGGCGTCGAGATCTTCAGGCGTCCGGTGAACTCGTTCCAGAAGCCGCGATTGGCGGCCAGCGCCTCGTCGAACTTGACGAGCTTCAGTTCGGCCGCAAGAGCGCAGGCCTCTTCCTTCGTCTTGGCATCGCCGATGAAGAAGGTGACTTCGGTTTCTTCACCCGCGGCAAGTTCGATATCATAGGCGAGTGCTGCGCACGGGTCGCCGTCGAGATCGAGAGAGCCGCTGAGATTGGAGCCCGACATCACCGCCGCCGGCATCTGCACCGAGCCGAAGCGGCCGATGAATTCGCGACGGCTGACCGTGAAGCCGGACGGCGTCTCGCTCATGCCGAGGAAGGCATGGCGGGCGAAATTGATGCTGAACGGATTGGTGGCGATCAGCGCACCGGTCGCCTCGTCCCGCATCGGCAGGATATAGGGCACGGTGCGCTGCGGGTTGGAGCCGAGCAGCCACTCGACATAGCCATAGAGCTTCAGCTTGCGGGGAGCAGAACCGGAATTCTTCAGCTTGACGCGCGAGTACTTGGCGTGGCGAACGCGGTCGACCGTCTGCGTCACTTCCAGAGCCAGCCCGTCTTCCTCACTGGAGAAGACCGAATAGCCGAGCCCGTGGCGGGTCTCGAACATCACTTCGGGACGACGCGAAAGCGCTGCGAACGGCGTGTAGACCTTGGCCGTCTCGGCATCGGCCACGTAGAAGCCTTCGCCCGGACGGTTGATGACGAGGTCGTTGGTCCATGGCGTCAGCTGGTAGTCGCGGGAATTTTCCGCCCAGGTGAAGCCGCAGCCTTCGGCAGACACGTGGAAGCCGAAATTGTCGTTGGAGATGACGTTGATCCACGGATGCGGCGTCGACTGGCCACCGGCAAGGTGAACCACATATTCGTTGCCCTCTTCCGAGAAGCCGCCGATACCATTCCAGAAGTCGAGACCTTCGGGCGCTTCCGGCTGAACGTCGGGACGCGCGAAGATCTCGCCGTTCAAAAGCGGGCGACGATCGGCGTCGATCTGATGCTCGGTGGACGGCGCAAAGATCGTGCTAGTGCGGTTCAGCTGATCGGCCATCTGGCCATTGCGGGCATGAAGCACGACGCGCGAGGCGGCGATCAGGCCATCGGAACCGACATCTTCGAGAAGATCGCGGCGCAGGGTGAAGACATGCGTGCGCCCGCCCTCCTGGCCCATGCGGGTCGCCATCTGCTCGATCGACTGCTGCATGTCGGTGACGTCTTCGGCCGCCCGCTCGTTGAAGATCACGAGATCCGAAACGACCCCGCGCGAACGCAGATATTGCTGCGCCAGGATCGCTTCCTTGGCGACCGGCAGGTCGGCCTCGTCATTGATGCGGAGCGTGAAGATCGGCAGGTCGCCGGACACCGCCGACTTCCACAGACCCGACTGGGCCTGCATGCCGGTCTTCAGCGTCTGCTGGTCGGCGCGCAGCTGCATGTCCGGATAGACGAGATAACGGGCCAGATGCTGGAAGGCCGCCGCATCCTGCGAGGTGACGCCGAGATGGCGCATCTGCATCTGGGTGCGGGTCCAGGCCTGGGTCAATTCGTTCTGGAACGTCTCGACATGGCGGTAATGTTCGACCGCCTTGTCGAGGTCCTCGCGCTTGGCTGCGGCAATCGTCCAGAAGATCACGCTGACCTTCTTGCCGGCCGGCACACGGACGGTACGGCGCAGCGAAAGCACCGGATCGAGCGTGAAGCCATCGGTATTCGACAGCGTCGCACCCGGATCGAAGGCGGCGGCCTCCGACAGCGTGCGGCCGCGGCCGAGGAACTTGCGGCGGTCGGTCTCGTATTCGGTCGGTCGCGACGAGCCGGCATTGTCGGCGGCGAGATGCGCCACGAAGACGTCCGGATCGCTGTGTTCGCGCTTGTTGCGCCAGGCGCGGATCACGTCACCACGCTTGCCGATCTCGGTATTGATGAACATGCGCGAGAACAGCGGATGGCCGTTATCGCCTTCGTCGCCGGC
This sequence comes from Neorhizobium sp. NCHU2750, assembly GCF_003597675.1. NCBI lineage: Bacteria > Pseudomonadati > Pseudomonadota > Alphaproteobacteria > Hyphomicrobiales > Rhizobiaceae > Neorhizobium > Neorhizobium sp. NCHU2750. The sequence goes on from NZ_CP030827.1 coordinate 3,696,827, forward strand.
AAGCACGGGTTCCATATAGGAGGTTACTTCGATGAAGCGGTCCTCGTCGCCCATGTTGAGCAGCGTCACGCGACGGCCTTCGGCATCGTGCTCGGTACCGACGATGACTTCCACCGTGCTGGTCAGGTCGCCGACCGTCTTGTGGAACTCGGCCTTGTCGTCGCCGAACACCACCTTCGACTGCTCGCCTTCCGCCCGCCGCGGCTCGGCGGTCGTCGACCACCAGTCGTTGCTTGCGGTATCGCGCAGGAAGATGAACTGGCCCCAGCGGTCTTCGGTCGGATCGGGCTTCCAGCGGGCGACGGTCAGCCCGTTCCAGCGGGAATAACCGGAACCGGTCGCCGTCATCATCAGCGAATAGTGGCCGTTCGACAGCAGAACCAGTTCGCGGTCCTTGGTCGCTGGATTGTTGATCGTGCGGATTTCGGGGCGCAGCAGCTCGCCGCCGCCGGTGCCGGGCTTCTCCTCGTGCTTGGCGCTCATCACAGGAATGTCGCGCGGCGCCTTTTCCTGCAGCAGCAGCTCGGCCGCTTCGATCAGCGGATCGGCATGGAAGAGCTCGCGCAACAGGCCGTTCATCACGACGTTGGCAACGGCCGCGACCGACATGCCGTGGTGGTGGGCATAGTAGTTGTAGACGACGGCGCAGCGCTTGCCTTCCGGCACGCGGGTCGGCGTGAAGTCGACCGCATCATGGAAGCCATAGATACCGAGCGCGCCGAGAGACCGCAGTTCGGCAAGGTTTTCCACCGCCGAGATCGGATCATACTGGCTGGCGAGGATCGACGCATAGGGCGCGATGACCGCGTTCTGGCCGAGACCGCGCTTGAGACCGAGCGTCGGCACGCCGAAATTGGTGTACTGATAGTGCATCTGATGGTCGAGCGCGTTGAACGCGGCTTCCGAAATGCCCCACGGCGTGCCGAGGCGGCGGCCATGGTTCATCTGTTCCTTGACGATCAGGTTGTTGGTCTGGTTGAGGATGCCGCCCTGGCGCTCCTGCATGACGAGCGGCGGCATCAGATATTCGAACATCGAACCCGACCAGGAGACGAGCGCACCGCGCGCGCCGATCGGCACGACATGGCGGCCGAGCTTGTACCAGTGCTCGTTGGGCAGGTCGCCCTTGGCGATGCCGAACAGGCTGGTCAGGCGGGCTTCCGACGCCAGGAGGTCGTAGCAGGCCTCGTCGACTTCGTTGCTCTCGACCCGGTAGCCGATCGACAGGAGGCGGCGATCCTTGCGGAACAGGAACTTGAAGTTCATGTCGAGCGAGATCTTGCGCGCCTTGTCGCGCAGCACGGCCAGACGATCGCGCAGGTCCTCGACATTGGCATTGTCGAATGTACTGTCGGCGATATGCGCTTCGCAGACGGCAACAAGCGATGCCGCCCATTTGGTCACTTCATCACTCTGCGCCGAACGAACCTCGTGGTCGAGATTGGTCGAAAGCTTCTGGATGTCGCGGGCAAGCACCGACAGGTTGATGATGCGGATCGAGGCGAATTCATGCTCGCGCTTGACGGCTGCGAGCGCATTGGCAAAGCCGGCAATACGCTCTTCGAGACGGCGGCGCAGCGGGCGAACGGTCTTTCGGTCGTCCGGCAGTGCCTTCAGCGTCTCGCCGAGAATGCCGGCCACGTCGCCGATACCGTCGAGATTGCCCTGCAGATGCGCAGAGGGTGCTTCCGCCCAGATGCGGCAGGCCGACGAAATCGCGATCAGGTGGCCGGCAAAGTTGCCGCTGTCGACCGACGACACATAGCGCGGCACAAGCGGCTTCATCGTATCGATGTGATACCAGTTGAACATGTGGCCGCGGAATTTTTCGGCCTTCTCGACGGTCGCAAGCGTCTGCTCCAGCCGCTCCACCGTCTCGGCAAAGCTGATCCAGCCGAAGTGACGCGCCGAGATCGTCGACAGAAGATAGACGCCGATATTGGTCGGAGAGGTGCGCTTGGCGATCGAGGGATTGGGCTTTTCCTGATAATTGTCCGGCGGCAGGTAGCTATGCTCCGGCGTCACGAACATTTCGAAATAGCGCCAGGTGCGGCGCGCGATCTTGCGCAGCTCGACCGAGACGTTTTCCGGCACGAACAGCTTGTCTTCCGTCTCTGCAGACTGGCTGACATACCAGGCAACGAGCGGCGAGAAGATCCAGAGAATCGCGAACGGAATGCCGACCAGGAAGGCATTGTCGCCCGGAATGGCGGCCAGAAGAATGCTGAGTACGGCAATCGCCGGCGCATGCCACATGGACCGGTAATAATCGGTCGGGCTGCCCTGCGCGTTGGACTGGATCGACGCAGCCGTCTTCCATTCCAGCATCAGCTTGCGGGAAACGAACAGGCGGTAAAGCGAACGCGCGATCGCATCCGTCATGATGCAGGCGGAATCGGCGATGAACACGATACGCAGTGCGACCTGCGCATTGGTCGAACGCACATCCGACCAGACGGAATAGAAATGCGCCTTGGCGACATTATCGCTCGAACGCGGCAGGAGGTTCGTCAGAAGCGAGATCGTCGGAGCGACGAACAGCGAGAAGATCAACAGGATCTGCCAGATCAGCGCGCCTAGCGGGTCCATGAAATACCAGCCGAGCACCGAGGCGAAGAACCAGGCGATCGGGGTGAGCGAGCGGCGCAGGTTGTCCAGCATCTTCCAGCGTCCGAGGGCGGTCACGCCGCGCTTGGCATCGAAGATATAGGGAATGAGCTGCCAGTCGCCACGCGCCCAGCGATGCTGGCGCGACACTTCGACCTCATAGCGGGTCGGGAAATCCTCCACCAGTTCGACATCGGTGACGAGGGCGCAGCGCGCGAACGACCCTTCGAGAAGGTCGTGGCTGAGAACCGCATTCTCTTCGATACGGCCCTTCAGCGACGCCTCGAAGGCATCGACATGATAGAGCCCCTTGCCGGTGAACGAGCCTTCGGAGGTCAGGTCCTGATAGACGTCGGAAACGGCAAAGACGTAAGGATCAAGCCCGCGGCCGACCGAGAAGACACGCTGGAAGACCGAGGCTTCCGTGCCCGTCGTCAGCGACGGCGTCACGCGCGGCTGCATCAGGCCGTAGCCACGAACCACCTGGTTTGTGGCCGGATCGAGAACCGGGCGGTTGATCGGGTGATGCATCTTGCCGACGAGCTTGGTCGCCGCATCGCGGATGAGGCGCGTATCGGCATCGAGCGTCATGACATACTGGACATTTGCCGGCACCGTATTGGCGCCCTGAAGATAGGTCGTATCGCGGTCGCCGCGCAGAAGCAGGTTCAGCTCGTGCAGCTTGCCGCGCTTGCGCTCCCAGCCCATCCAGACGCCTTCGTTCGGATTGTAGAGCCGGCGGCGGTGCAGGAGATAGAAGCGGTCGCCGTCGATCCCGCCGTCGGCCTCGCCCTTGTAGCGGGCGTTGAGCGCTGCGATCTCGCGCTTGGCGTAATCGAGGATTTCGAGGTCAGCTTCGTTCTGCTCGGTCTTGCTGTCGCGCCAGTCGGAAAGCAGCGAGAAATAGACCTCGCCCTTCGGGTTGGCGAGATAATGGACCTCGAGATTGCGGACGAGTTCGTCCACCGTGTCGCGGTTGGAAATCAGGCAAGGCACGACGACCAAAGTCCGCGCCTCTTCCGGAATGCCTTCCTTGAACTCGTAGCCGGTCAGCCGTGCCGGTTTGGTGAAATAGGTGGCCAACGTGTTGAACAGGCCTGTCGCTCCTTCCGAGGCAGGCAGCGCCAGCATCAAAAGAAGGATGACGACGACTGCAAGCGGGATGGCCGCATGGACGAGGAAATAGCCGGCAATCGCCATGGCGAGCACGGTCAGCAGGATGACCGGCGCCGCGATGGCAAGCCAGTTCAGCTTGCGATAGGCGCGCACCGTCCGCTGAAGGATCGGCGGCTTGTAGCCGACGGCAGCCTCGAGCTCCTTGCGATGACGGCCGACGATGAAGGCGCCGACATTCGTCTCGCGCACGTCGGGATCGCGCGCCGCTGCTTCGGTTGAAAGCTTGATCGCCGCCTGGGTGACTTCCGCCTCGCTGCGCTTGGAAAGCCTTGCGAGCTTCTCGATGCGGTTACGATAGGTGTTGCGCGAACCGAAATCGAGCGCCTCGTAATCGGTGTGTTCGCGAAACAGACGGTCGATCTGCGAAACGTCCTCGAACCAGACGCTCCACTCCGTATCGATGATCAGGCGCAGGCTCTTGATGATATTGCCCATCGTCACGTTGCCGGACGACAGACGGCTCTGTTCCGACTGGGTGACGGTCTCGACATCCGTGCCGGCGGCGACAAGGCGCTGCTCCAGCCAGGATGTTGCATAACCCGAGGCCTGCGAGGCATTGCGCATCCGGTAGAGGAACTGCGCCGCAAACGTATTGTCGCGCGCAAGGTTCTCGACGCCCGAAAGCACCTTCATGCCTTCCGCCTCGTCATTGAGGCGAATGACCTCGTCGGCCGTGTCATTGGCCGCCTTGCGCATGTTGCGCGAACGGTCGACGCGAGTGGCGATGCGACGGAGGTTCTCGATCAGCACGAAGCGGATGAAGGACGGCAGCGCCCAGAGTTCGCCGATTTCGAGCGGTTCGTTTTCCTGGAAACCCTCGACCATGGCGGCAAGCGTCTCGCGGTTGAGGCCGCTATGGGTATGGGCGACGTAGAGCCATGCAAGCGCCAGCACGCGCGGGATCTTTTGCCCGTCGACGACCCGCTTCGGCAGCTGCTTGAAGAATTTCTTCGGGAAGTCGCGGCGGACTTCCTGGATCGCTTCCTCGACGATGTAATAATTGTCGAGCAGCCATTCGGCCGCCGGCGTGATCGATGCACCGGCATCGACATCGAGTGCCGCTGCCCGGTAGACGCGAAGAATTTCCTTCTCGTTGTCCGAATGCTGCTGGAAAAACTCGAAAGGCATGATGCCGGGAAGCGAATTGATATCGCCCCGCCCGAGCTGCACGCCGAGATCCCTCAAGTCTTCGACCGTGAGATAGGTCGCGCGGATCGAATCGTTATGATCGACCTGCTTGACGTCTTTTTCGCGCGGGGAGCCTGGATTTTGAAGGTCAAGGGACATGGATACGGGCTTCTGAATGAAAGATCGGGGTTGATAGGCCAGATTGCTCGGCCTACGCCGAAAAACACTGCCGCCATTTGAGACGCGACGGCCGGTTTCGGTGCAATCCGCGCGAAGGGAGATAGAGGCCGGCTTCAATATTGCAAACGAAACACATCAACTATCGCCAGCTGCAAATCGGATTGACACAGTCTATCGCTTTAATTGCATTAGCCTGAATAAAGGCTGAACGGATTCAAACGTTTGATTTTTTAGAGAAAGCACGCCGTCATTGGCGCCTGCGCCATCGGCTGCTATACCACCGCCTTGCTTCTGCGAAATGACCGAAAGGGTTGAGGATGACACTGCGATTTTCAAACGACATGACCTCCAATGTCATGGCCGAGGTCGTCGCCATCCGCCGGCATCTGCACGAATACCCGGAACTCGGCCTTTCGGAATTCAGGACCTCGGATTTCATTGCCGGCAAGCTTGCCGAATACGGCTACGAGGTGACCCGCGGCCTGGCGAAGACCGGCATGGTCGCCACGCTTCGCAACGGCACAAGCGCCCGCACGGTCGGCATCCGCGCCGATATCGATGCCCTGCCGATCACCGAGGAAACCGGTGCGGACTACGCCAGCAAGAACGCCGGTGTCATGCATGCCTGCGGCCATGACGGACACACCGCCATGCTGCTTGGTGCAGCCAAGATCCTTGCGGAACGGAAGAATTTCGACGGCACGATCCACCTGATCTTCCAGCCGGCGGAAGAGAATTTCGGCGGCGCCAAGATCATGATCGACGAGGGTCTGTTCGATCGCTTTCCCTGCGATGCGGTGTTCGGCCTGCACAACGATCCGGGCATGCCCTTCGGCAAGGTCTTCGTCAAGGAAGGGCCGATCATGGCCGCCGTCGACGATTGCCGCATCATCGTCAACGGTCGCGGCGGCCACGGCGCCGAGCCGCAGGCGGCAGCCGACCCGATCGTTGCCGGCGCCAGCATCATCATGGCGCTGCAGACCGTCGTCTCGCGCAATGTCCACCCGCTCGATCAGGCCGTCGTCACCGTCGGCGCCTTCAATGCCGGCATTGCCAGCAATGTCATTCCCGAACGCGCCGAGATGGCCATCACCATTCGCTCCTTCGACCCGAAGGTGCGCGATCTCCTCGAAGAGCGCATCCGCGCCATCGCCGAAGGCCAGGCCGAAAGCTACGGCATGACCGCAACGGTGGAGTACAGCCGCGGCTACGAGGCGGTGGTCAACCACAAGGCGGAAACGGATTTCGTCAGAGGTCTTGCGAGGAAAGTGGTCGGCCCCGAAAACGTCGCCGAAATCGCCCGCCCGATGATGGGGGCCGAGGATTTCGCCTATATGCTCCTGGAGCGCCCCGGCAGCTACTTTTTCCTAGGGACCGCGAAGACGGACAATGATCCATCCCTCCACCACCCGCGCTTCGACTTCAACGACGATGCATTGCCGATCGGCACGAGCCTGTGGGTGGAACTGGCCGAAGCCTATCTGGCGCTGAAATGACGAGTGGGGCAGTTGCCCCACCGCCGACGCGGAGCGTCTCAGAAAATCCCGAGCGTCACTGCGCCGACGAAGGCGAAGGCGGCAACGGCGATTGCCAGATGCGTGGCGGACTGCCAGCTGGCAAAAGGCGAATGACGGTGAGAAAACGATCTTGTCTGAACAGTCTGTCGCATGATCTTCCTCCAGCTTTATCTTGCCACCATTCTCCGGGTGATGGCTGATGCTACCGTATCCCTATCAACTTGGTAGAGATAAAGTTCCAAGCAGAAAGACAAGATTGGAAAATCCTTTTCCGTTAACGGCCCCATTGTACCGTTAACGGTTTATTATGCCCCTTCGCCTTTTTCCGGCCTTAATCCGGAAATTTCTCCAGCGCCATCCGGAAGACCTCGCCATCAACATTGCCGCCTGAGCAGACCGCAATCACGGTCTCGCCGAGCGTTTCGCCGTGGAAGAGTGCGGCGGCAAGCGCCACCGCTCCGCCCGGCTCGACGACGATCTTCAGGCGGGTGAAGGCCAGCGCCATGGCATGCAGCGCCTGCTCCTCAGTCACCACCAGCCCCGGTCCGGCGAGCCGCTTGACAATCGGGAAGGTGATATCGCCCGGCTGCGGCGCAAGGATTGCATCGCAGAGCGAGCCCGAAAGCGATGCGTTGCGTTCGATCTTTCCGGAGACGAGTGAGCGGGTCATGTCGTCGAAATTTTCCGGCTCGCAGGGATACGTGACGAAGCCCGGCGCCTTCGCTTCCAGCGCAAGCGCAATGCCCGACAACAGCCCCCCGCCGCTGACCGGCACCAGCACATCCGCCTTGTCGATGCCGAGCGCCTGCGCCTGTTCGGCGATCTCCAGCCCGCTCGTGCCCTGGCCAGCAATCACCAGCGGTTCGTCGAACGGCTTGATCAGCGTCAGGTTCCGCTCCTTGGAAAGCCGCGCACCGATTTCGTCGCGGCTCTCCTTCACCCGGTCATAAAGCACCACTTCGGCGCCATAGGCGCGAGTATTGGCAATCTTCAGCGCCGGGGCATCCGCCGGCATGATGATGACGGACGGGATTCCATGCATTCTTGCCGCAAGCGCCACGCCCTGGGCATGGTTGCCGGAGGAAAACGCGATCACGCCCCGCGCCCGATCCTCGGGCGACAACGCGGAAATCGCCGACCAGGCACCGCGGAACTTGAACGATCCCGTATGCTGCAGGCATTCGGCCTTCACCAGCACCCTGCGCCCGGCAATGTCGTCGAGGAAGGGAGAGGAAAGCAACGGGGTCACGCGGGCATGGCCGTCGAGACGGGCTCGGGCGGCTTCGATCATGGCAATATCGGTCATGGAAATCCCAGTTCGAAAATACGAATGGGAAAAATCTATGCGCGCTCAGGGGAGAGGTAAAGCGACAGCTGCCGGGAAGATTGTCACCCTGTCAATTCCATCGGCGCTCAGCCGACAGCGCCATTGGCGAGCGCGCCTATCCTCACCATCGCCTTGATCGGCAGATGGTCGGAGGCGAGCCGCGACAGGGATGTGTCATGGGTTTCCACCCGGTCGATCAGGCCGGGCCGGTTCGCCATGATCCGGTCGAGCGCCAGAACCGGCAGCCGGGAGGGAAAGCTCGGCACCGCCGATGGCAGGCCGAAAACGGTCGAAAGCGTGTTAAGCGACGACCGGTCTCCCAGACGCCATTCGTTGAGATCGCCCATCAGCACCGTCGGATGTTCCTCGCGGGCGCTGAGAATTTCGAGAATCATTCGCGCCTGCTGATGACGGGACCGGTTGAGTAGGCCGAGATGGGCGGCGATCACCCGAAATGTCTGGCCGCCCGTGAGGTCGAGTTCGGCAATCAGCGCACCGCGCGGCTCGAGCCCCGGCAATTTCAACTGGTGCACGTCGCGCACCGCCCCCTCGCGAAAGAACACGACATTGCCGTGCCAGCCATGTGCCTTGGTGACACCCGAGATCGGCACCGGGCAGAGCCCCGTCTCGCGCTCCATCCAGGCGAGATCGAGCAGGCCGCGGCGCTCGCCGAACCGCGTATCGGCCTCCTGCAGCGCGATGATATCTGCCCCGATCTCGCGGATCACCTGCGCGATCCGGCCTGGATCGAACCTGCCGTCCACCCCGACGCATTTGTGCACATTGTAGGAGGCAACGAGAATGCCGGCGGCACGATCATGCGGTGAATGAGCAACCGACCCCCTCGTCTTGCGGGCACGGATGGATGCTAGGATGCTGGCGGGAAGGGTTGCACGCTTTTCAGGCATCGTCGTTCATTCTCAAAATCGGTTCTGGCTGCAAATGTCTGGCACCTACCTTCTATCGGGCGCCTCAATTCTAAAGATATGGTGACGCCAGCCAAAGAACACGTTCGAGAAAACGCTTTGCGAACGGTCTTGCCCGCAGATCATGCAGCGACACCTCCTCTGCAGAGGAAATGGACGTGTCGATCCTTCGTTCCAGCGCTTCGGCGAATGGCCGGTCGAGAACTTCCAGATCGACCTCGAAATTCAGCCTGAGCGACCGCGGATCGATATTGGACGAACCGACATAGGACCAGCAGCCATCGATCGCCATCAGCTTGGAATGGTTGAACGAACCGGATGCCCGCCAGATTCGGCAGTAATTCTTCAGCATCTGGTCGAACTGCGCCGTCATGGCGAGATCGACGAGTTTGAGATTGTTGGCGCTCGGCACGACGATATCGACGGTGACGCCGCGCCGCGCCGCGGTGATCAGCGCCGTGATCAATTCTCGGTCGGGAAGAAAATAGGGAGACGCGATGCGGATCGACGAGCGGGCGATGGAAAAGGCGCCCATCAGCATCTTGTGGTTCGTCTCGATGCTGCGGTCCGGCCCGGAGGAAACGGTCCTGGCGATGACGGGCGATCCCGGCTTGATGTCGGTTTCCGCCTCCGGCACCGGCACTTTCCACGCCTCGCCCTCCAGCCGCTCTCCGGTGGAGAACTGCCAGTCGGCTGCGGAGATCGCCAGAAGATCGGCAACGAGGGGCCCCGTCACCCTGAAATGCGTGTCAAAGGCGCAATCCTTGCCGCTCAACTCCTGCGAAAAGGCCTCGCGGATGTTCATGCCGCCGGTAAAGGCGATCGCGCCGTCGATCACCATGATCTTCCGGTGGGTCCTGAGATTGGCATAGGGCAGGCGCAGGCCGATGATGACATTGCCGTTGAACACGTCGACGGTCACCCCGCCATCCTTCAGCATGCCGAGCACGCTCGGCACCGAATAACGGGCGCCGACCGCATCGATCAGCACCCGCACCTCGACGCCCCGCCGGACGGCGGCGCTCAGCGCCTCGACGAACCGCATGCCGATCCGGTCGCGGTCGAAAATATAGGTTTCGAGCAGGATCGAGCGTTCCGCAGCCCCGATCGCCGCAATCATCGCACCATAGGCGGCATCGCCGTTGTCGAAGGCCGATATGTCGTTGCCCGTCGTCAGGTGATGCCGGGTCACTCGGTCGCCGAGCGTCTTCATCGCCCGGAAACGGTAGCCGAAATCGGCGATCACCTGTTCGTCAGTGGCGTCATAGGAGGCGAAATCGGCGCGCTCGGCCCCCGCCAGCATCGAGCGCCGGTCGCCGATCACGGTGCGCCGCACGCGGTTGACGCCGGCGATCATGTAAAGTGCCGCCCCGACGATCGGCGACAGGATGACGACGCCCACCCAGCCGACTGCCGAGCGAACCTCCTCCTTCGTCATCGTTGCATGGATGGCGGCCGACGCCCCGGCCACAACCGAAATGATGAAAAGGATGTGCGGCCAATAAGCGTCGATGAGTGCGATCATGGCGTCCAATATAGGGACGCCATGACACTAGGCAATCGGGCCTTGAAAGACGTCAGGCAGTAAGTTGCTTGGCGAATTTTTCCAGGCCACGCTCGACCATGTCGAACATCTGGTCGACCTGTTCGCCGGTGATGATCATCGGCGGGCAGAACGCGATGGCATCGCCGATCGCGCGGGTGATGACGCCCTCTTCCATCAAGAGCGGCGCAAGCTTGGCACCGAGCTGGCCGGCGGTAAACCCTTCGCGCGGGGCAAGCTCGAAGGCGCCGATCAGGCCGATGCCGCGGG